>JASJCD010000075.1 GCA_030066135.1 Desulfobacterales bacterium
CCACGTGTACCAGTTGAAGCGGCGCACATGGTAAGGACAGTTCTGGGAGCAGAACCGGGTGCCGATGCAGCGGTTGTAGATCTGGTTGTTGATCCCCTCCTTGTTGTGGTGGGGGGCGTAGACCGGGCAGACCGCTTCGCAGGGCGCGTTGTCGCACTGCTGGCACATCATCGGCAGGAAGCTCACGCGGGTCCCGGTATCGTCGTCCAGGTAGCGCTGGACCTGCAGCCAGGCCATCTCGCGGCCCTCCAGGATATGCTTCTTGTGCACCACCCCGATGTTGTTCTCGGCATAGCAGGCCGTTGCGCAGGCGTTGCACCCGATACAGCGGTCCAGGTCCACCACCATGGCCCAGCGGTAGGCCTCGTACTCGATGGGCGGGTAAAAATCCCGTTTGGGGTCGTAGCCCTCGGGAATCGGCAGGGTCAGCGGAAAATCCCACATGGTCAGACCGGGCTTGGTCGGCTTCAACCCCGCGCGGAGGTCTTTCAGGGCGACAGACGGGGCGATCTTGCGGTCGTGCTGGCTGCGGCTGCCGTCGATATGGGCCAGGGGCACGGATCGCCCGGTATCCGCAACCTTCGGGGCGACAACACTGTTCAAAGGCCCGCCGTCGAGGGGGGCGGTGGCCAACGGAAGGAGCGCGAAGGGGTTGGCGCCCTGGTTGCGGGCGAAGCGGCCGTAGTCCGTGTGCCCCATGCCGGCGGCCATCATCATCACGCCATGGGCGACCCCCTTCCAGATGTAGACCGGGGCCTCGAGCCGGGTGGTCCCGTTTTCGAGCGCCAGCAGGCGGCCCTGGGCGGTGCCCAGGTCGATGGCGGTTTCGGGGTGCATGACCACGGGCGACTGCCAGGTGACCTGGGTCAGGCTGTCGGGGATTTCATTCAGCCAGGCGCGGTTGGCCCCCCGTCCGTCCATGAGCCGGATGGACGGGGCGGCGACGAACACCGCCTCGTGGGTGGAAGGCCTCAACTGCCCGAAGACCCGCTCGATCAGATCCACGTCCACGTCGGCCGGACCGACCGACGGTGCGTCTGGCCTGCGGTCCGCGAACACACCGCCGGCCTGGTAAGCCGCCACCCAATCCGCGGCGGCGATGACACCGTGCTGGTCCTGGAGCGCCTGGGCCAGATAAGCTTTGTAGTCCTTGGCCGGCGCCTCGTCCGTATAGGCCGTCCGCAGCAGGAGGTCACCGAGGGCGGGCGCTTGGGTCAGCGCCCCCATGGTCGGCTGCTGCAGACCGGTCGCGCCGGCGCTGGCCCCGTATTCGTCCCAGGTTTCCAGGGGCAGGCGCACCGGCAGGATCAGATCGGCGGCAGCCGTGGTTTCGTCCATGAAACTGCTCAGGCTGACGACGAAGGAATTGGGTTGTGCGAGGGCCGCGGCGGCGTTGCTGGCGGCCGGCAGCGCGTAGACGGGGTTGGCGTTGTGCACCAGGACCACGTCCGCCCGCCCGGCCTGCATGTCCGCGAGGAGGTCGAGAATTTCAGAGCGGCGGGCGGCGGTTTCCACCCGCTGGCGGCGCCCGAAATCCAGCAGCGGCAATTCCGGTTTGAGGATCAGGTTCAGAAGGTTGGCCGCCAGATCGGCCGCCAGGCTGTTGGCGCCCGCGGCCGCGGCGCCCGTGCCCAGTACGAGCGGGTTTTCGGCCTGGAAAAGACGGATGGCCAGCCGGTCGTAGTGTCCCGCCGTGATGCCGCTGCGCTCGAGCACGCGTTCCTTCGTATAGGGCGTGACAAGGGTTTCCAGCCGGCTGCGCAGGTCATAGGGCAGGTGATCGGCGCGCCCCACGTCCAGGGCCACCTGGATCATCCCCAGGGCCACGACGGCTTCGGCGCCGGGCCGGCAGGCCAGCCAGGCGTCGGCGTTGGCGGCGGTCAGGGATTGAAACGGGCTGACTGCAAGAAAAAGGCCCTTGCGGTTGCGCTGCACGCCGTGCATGGCCTTAAACTGCCGGGCCTGGGCCACCGGCGAGAGCCAGGTCTCCAGGAAATCGGCCCCCAGGGAGACCAGGACGTCGGCGTCCTCGATGCGATAGGCAAAAAGACCGTCGATGCCGAAGACGGCTTTGTTGGCCGTCTTCAGGGATTCGTAGGCAAAGGGTTCGAAAATGAGTGGACCGGAGGCGTTCCAGTTGGCAAGGGCCGCCGTGGTCAGCTCCTGCAGCGTGGCCCCCATCACGTCGCTCACGAAGCGGACGCGGTCGGTCCCCCGGCGGGCGGCGGCGGCGGTCTCGTTCCTCAGGATTTCTTCGGCCTCGGCATAGCTGATCTCGCGCCAGTTACCGTTTTCCTTGATCCGCGGTGTGCGGATACGGTCGGGGTCGTAGATGCCCTGCAGGGCGGCCTGACCGCGCATGCAGAGCTTGCCCTGGTTGACCGGGTGGGCCGGGTTGCCCTCCAGCTTGATGACGCGGCCCTCGCGGTTTTTGGCGATCACGCCGCAACCAGCCGGGCACTCCCGACAGGTGGAGGCGTACCATTGGGGCTGGCCAGTCACCATGTTCTCGGGTGCATGCACCAGGGAAAAAAGTTTGCGATCGGGGTCGGGAGAACACCCAGCGGCAGCAAAGGAAATACTGCCCATACCGGCAATTTTAAGGAAGGTTCGACGATCCATAATCCGTATGAGCCCTCAGCAGGTCACGATTATGTGGTTAAATGTAGGATCGAGCGCACCCCAGAATGCGAAACAGGCTGGCGTGCAGCAGCGAACTGGCAGGTAAGAATGGTTCGCAACAAGGAACGCTAAGATTTATACAGAACCGCCGTCGGGGTGTCAAGATACCGTCCCGCAAAAAACGGGGATAACACTGTTTTATGCCCGTGTTGCCGGCAAAGCAGCCTCTGCTGCCCTTATGCAGGAAGCGAATGCGCAAGAAGTATAAAGGATGGTCAAACGATTTAAAGTCGAAGTGAAGGGGCGCGACGAAGACGCCCAAACATAGAAGGTATGGAGTACGCGCCGTGGACTTTGGGTGTATTCCCGACCCAGCCCGCTATCTATCCGGCGTCGGGATCGCTATCGGTATCGGTATCGGAGTGCATCTATCCCGCTCCATCGTATTTTCCAAACCCGTAATGGTCCCGACACCGACCCCGAAATTGGGAGCGGTTAACCACGGGGCAGGATGTGCGTGGCCGCCCCCAGAAAAATTTCAGCCGTCTCCCCTTCGGTTTCGGCCAGGGTCGGGTGGGCGTGAATGCTCAAGGCCACGTCTTCGGCCAGGGCACCCATTTCGATGGCCAGAACCCCCTCGGCAATCAGGCCTTCGGCACCTCGCCCGGTGATGCCGACCCCAAGCACGCGCTGGGTGCCGGGTTCGACGATCATCTTGGTCAGGCCCAGGGGTGTGCCCGTGGTGGCGGCCCGCCCTGAAAATTTCCAGGGGAAGCGCTCCACGGCCACCGTGATGCCCTCCCGGCGGGCGTCTTCTTCCGTGAGGCCGGCCCAGGCAATCTGGGGATCGGTGTAGACCACCGCGGGGATGGCACGTACATCGAAGGCCGAGGGCTGCCCGGCAATGACCTCGGCGGCGATCTTGCCCTCGTACATCGCCTTGTGGGCCAGCATGACCCCGCCCACGATGTCGCCGATGGCGTAGATATGGTCGACGCTGGTACGCTGGCGGGCATCCACCACGATGTGGCCGCTTTCGTCCAGCGCGACCCCGGTCGCTTCGAGACCCAGCTCACCGCTGTTGGGCTGCCGGCCGATGGCCACCAGCACCCGATCGACGGTCAGGGGCATGGTCCCACCATCGTGTTCGAGGGTCACGGCCACCTTGTCGCCGGCTTCAGTGACCTGGCTGACACGGGTGTTGAAATGCTGGGCGCCGAACTCAGTCTTGAGGCGTTTGGCCAAGGGCACCACCAGATCCCGGTCCACGCCGGGCAGCAGGTGATCGCCCAGTTCGACCAGGGTGATCCGGCTGCCCAGGGCGGCATAGACCATGCCCAGCTCGAGCCCCACGTACCCGCCGCCCACCACCAGGAGATCCTGCGGAATGTCCGTCAGGTTGAGGGCCCCGGTGGAACTCATGATGCGTCCCGCCTGCCCGAAGGGGGCACCCGGCAGGGCGGTGGGGTGAGAGCCGGCGGCAATGATGGCGTGTTTAAACTTGACCCGTAACGCCTCACGCCCCTTGATGCGCACGTGACGGTCGTCCTCGAACACGGCCCGCCCCTGCAGGTATTGCACCCCGCGCTTGTCGGTCAGCGTCACCAGCCCGTCGGCCATCTGGTCGATCACTTTCTGCTTCCAGGCGCGTAAACCGTCGAGATCGATTTCGGGTTCGGCAAAGCGCACGCCCATCTCGGCCGAACGGCGGGCATCGTGGATCACCTCCGCCAGGTGCAGATAGGTCTTGGAGGGGATGCACCCCCGGTAGAGGCAGACCCCGCCCGGGCGCGCGGCCACGTCGACCAGCATGACGTCCATCCCCAGATCGGCGGCGCGGAAGGCGGCGGCATAACCCCCCGGCCCGCCACCGATCACCAGCAGCTCAGTCTCCTGTGTGAATTCCCCCATGACCATCAGTGTGTATCCTCTCTAATGGGATGTTTGGAATCGCTTCCCAAAATACGACCCGAAGCGATAAGTGTCCAAACAAGAAGGCTTCTTCCCCTCGGCGTTGGACCTCGGCTAGCCACCACAAGAAGGCCCAATACCGGCATTTGCGCCTCTGGTTTCGGTTTTCCCTTTGTCCCGCGCCGAGCATCGCCGTGTCGAACGGATAAGGCTCGCGGACTGTTTGAGCGAAGCGAGTTTCCGCGAGACCCGTTCGCCACGGCGACGCGCAGGAGTAAGCGGGACAGGCGGTTTCTTTTGGTTCCTTTTCTTTAACGCTAAAGAAAAGGAACAATCCAAGAAAAAACTTGCCCGGATTAACGGAACCTCTCCGGATCCTCCACCAGAGGTGGAGGGTTAGATCAAAACCGTCAATCAGACATCGAGGAGGAACTGCTCGGGATCCTCGAGCATGGCGATGATCGCCTGCATGAAGCGGATGGCGTCGCCCCCGTCGGCGATGCGGTGGTCGAAGCTGAGCACCAGGGGCATCATCAGGCGCGGGAGGATCTGGGGGTCGCCGGCCGCATCGCTGCGCACCACCGGTTTCATGCGCGCCCGGCCAAGCCCCAGGATGGCCACCTGGGGGAAGTTGATGATGGGTGCGAAATGGCCGCCGCCGACAGCACCGGCATTGGTGATCGTGAAAGTGCCGCCCTGGAGTTCTTCCAATGCCGTCCGGCCGTCCCGGGCCCGGTCCACCAGTCCTGCAAAATCCAGGGACAACTCCCGGATGCTCCTGCGGTCCACGTCTCTCAGGGTCGGTACGATCAGGCCGCGGGGCGAATCCACCGCCACCCCGACACGGTAGTAATGCTTGTAGATGATCTGTTCACCCGCCATGTCGAGGCTGGCATTGAAGCGGGGGAAACGCCTGAGAGCGGCCACGGCCGCCTTGGCCGCCAGGACGGTCATGGTCAGCCGGCCGCCCTCGGCGGCCATGGCCTCGCTGTGATGCTTGCGCCAGCGCTCCAGGCGGGTCACATCGGCTTCGTCCTGGTTGGCCACGTGCGGGATCTGGGACCAGGCCAGCGCCATCTGTCGGGCGGTGGCCTTGCGCACCGAGCGCAGGGGCTCCGACGCCACCGGCCCCCACTGGGAAAAGTCCGGGAGATCCGGGCTCACGATCGGCACCGCCGTCGGCGCGGGGGTGCGATCCGCGGCTGATGCCGTGCCGGCCGGCACGGCGGGCTGCTGGTCGGCATGCCGGCGCACATCCTCGGCCGTGACCAGGCCTTCGGGGCCCGTGGGGGTTACAGCATGGAGGTCCACCCCCAGTTCGCGCGCCAGGCGCCGCGTGGCCGGCGAGGCCGGAACGGGGGGCTGTTTCCGCTGTCCGGGCTTGGCCGCGTCAGTGGCTTCGGTCGTCGGGGGGGCCGGTGCTTCGGGGGCGGCCGCGTCGGCAGCGCCATCGAAGACCACGAGAACATCGCCCACCGTGACGACGTCGCCAGGGCTGACGCGTAACGCGCTGACGGTGCCGGTAAAGGGTGACGGTATCGCCGTGACCGCCTTGTCGGTTTCGACCTCCAGCAGCGGATCACCCTCCTTGACGGCATCGCCCGGCTTGACGAAGATCTCTACGATTTCACCTTCATGGATCCCCTCACCCAAATCCGGCAATCTGAATTCTCGGGCCATATTCAGCACTCCTTCTCAGGCTGCAATCAGTCGGCGGGCGGCGCGCAGCACACGGTCGGCATTGGGCAAATAGCTCTTTTCACGGGCAAAGAGCGGGATCACGATGTCGTAGCCGGTCACCCGGGCAATGGGCGCTTCGAGGTAGTAAAAGGCCTTTTCCACCAAACGCGTCACCACCTCGGCGCCAGGGCCGAAGCTGCGCGGGGCCTCATGGACGATCATCGCGCGCCCGGTGCGCCGGGCCGAGGCCACGAACAGGGTGTCGTCCAGCGGGGCAATGGTCTGCAGATCGATGACCTCGGCGGCCGCACCGGTCTGCTGCTGGAGTTCTTCGGCCGCGGCCATTACCGGCCGCAGCATGGCACCGTAGGTCACGATGGTCAGATCGCTGCCTTCGCGCGTGATCTGCGAGGTGCCGATGGGCAGCACTTCCTCTTTATCCGGGACTTCTTCGCGGTAGGCGCGGTAGAGGGCCTTGGATTCGAAGAAAATCACCGGGTCCGGGTCGCGGATGGCAGCCACGAGCAGGGCCCGGGCGTTGCGCGGCCCTGAAGGGATCACCATTTTCAAGCCTGGCGTGTGGGCGTAGTAGGCCTCACGGCTTTCGGAATGATGTTCCAGCGCCCGCACGCCACCACCGTAAGGGGCCCGCAGCACCATGGGCACATGGAAGTGCCCCTGGGAGCGCCAGCGCATGCGCGCCGCATGGTTTTCGAGCTGGTGGAAGGCCTGGTAGGAGAACCCCGAAAACTGCATCTCGCACACCGGCCGCAAACCGTAGACCGCCATACCGATAGACATGCCCACGATGCCGGATTCGGCCAGAGGGGTGTCCAGCACCCGCTCGGCGCCGAAGGCTTCATAGAGGCCGTCCGTCACCCGAAAGACACCGCCGTCCACCCCGACATCTTCTCCCAGAAGGACCACACGGTCGTCGGCCGCCATCTCCTGTTGGAGCGCCAGATTGAGCGCCTGTACCATGGTCAGCTTAGGCATCGGATCCCTCCTCGGCGGCGGCCGCCGTCTCGGCTAGGAATTCTTCGCGGTGGGCCGCGATGGCGGGTGTCATCTCGGCATAGGCATGGTCGAACATATCGATGGGGTCGCCCAGGCTCGCCATCCGGGTCTCGGCCGCATCCACGGCCGTCTGGATCGCTTCCCGGACTTCGGCATCGACAGCTTCGATCTTGGCCTTGGTGAGCAGGCGCCGGCGCTTGAGGTAGGTTTCGAAGCGCAGGATGGGATCCTTGCGGCGCCAGCCCTCGACTTCTTCGTCGGTGCGGTAGCGTTTGGGATCGTCGGCCGTGGTGTGCATCTTCATCCGGTAGGTTTCGCACTCCACCAGGGTAGGCCCGTTGCCGGCGCGGGCCCGCGCCGCTGCTTCGGCCACCGCGGCGTAAACCGCCAGGACGTCGTTACCGTCCACCTGGATGCCCGGCATCCCGTAGGCCAGCGCCTTCTGGGCGATGGTTGCCGACCGCGTCTGCGCGTGGCGTGGAATCGAAATGGCCCACTGGTTGTTCTGGCATACGAAAATGACCGGGGCCTGGTATACGCCGGCAAAATTCATGGCTTCGTGAAAATCCCCCTCGGAAGTGGCCCCGTCGCCGAAAAAGGTCAGCACCACCTGGTCCTTTCCGCGATATCGGGCCGCCCATCCAAGGCCCACGGCGTGCAACATCTGCGACCCCACCGGGACGGCCACTGGAAGGTTCGGACCGGGGGGGGCCAGCGCGGCCGCTTCGTTGAATCCGGCGTTACCTAAAATCACGCTCTCCAGGCTGCGGCCCCGCCAGACTTCGGCGGCGGTCTCGCGAAAGGCCGGCACCATCCAGTCCTCGGGCTGCAGCACGGCCACCGCGCCCAGATGCGCGGCCTCCTGACCGCTGATGGGGGGGAAGGTGCCGATGCGGCCCTGTCGCTGGAGGGCCAGGAGGCGTTCGTCGAAGCGCCGCCCCAGCACCATGGCCCGGTAGAGCTTGAGCAACAGTTCCCTGTTAATGTCGGGATCGCGCTCTTTGTCGACGTTGCCCTCGGCATCGAGTATCGACAGGCGTTCGATGCTTTCATCCAGTTCGATGTGCGTACGTGGCATTATCGCCTCCTTGCGCTGCTCGCCGTTGAGAGGCTTTCGTGGCCGAATCCAGCGGGCGCTGCGATCGACGTTCGCGCTGGTCGGTGGGGCGCTCCGCCCGGCAGCCGATAACTTATAATTTTGCTAGCCTAAGGTCGATCGATTGCCGAAGAAAACATGGCGGCTGGAGATATTCAGCTGACGATTGCTCAACCGGAAATCCTGTTGAGACAAACACGAGCAGCGGGTTTGAAGGGAATATTGAACCCGATTGGAGGGCCGTCAAGGGTTGAGGGTGGCAGGCCGTGGTGGGTGTTCGCTAGCCTGACCACTGCTTCCGGCATACGTGCCTTGTTCAGGGTCGGGGTCGCCATCGGAATCGGGTATCGGAAAGGGATCATACCGCCCGCTCCCGATTCCAATACCGACGGCGATCTAATTAGCCTGACATTCGTCGTATCGCCCAAGGGTCTTTTCGGCCGGCATCCGTGGTGCGCGCCACCCTGTCAGGAGGCGTAGATGGAGCACTGGCGGGCACCCATGGCGGCCTCCATGAGGGCCTCCGAAAAGGTCGGGTGGCCGTGGATGGTGCGGGCCAGATCCTCGGCGCTGGCCCCGAACTCCACGGCCAGGACGCACTCGGCGATCATGTCGGCGGCGCGGGCCCCGATAATGTGCACCCCCAGGATGCGGTCGGTGCGCTGGTGGGAGAGCAGTTTGACGAAACCGTCGGTCTCCCCCATGCAGCGTGCCCGGCCGGCGCCCGAAAAGGGATAGCTGCCGGTGCAGTAAGGAATGCCGCGCTGCTTGATCTCTTCCTCGGTCAAACCCACGCTGGCCACCTCGGGGGCCGTGTAGATAATGGCCGGAATGGCATCGTAGTTGACCTCGGCGGGCTGGCCGGCCATGGCCTCCACAGCGGCAATGCCTTCGGCCGAGGCCTTGTGGGCCAGTGCCGGGCCGGGGACGAGGTCTCCGATGGCATAGATGCTGGGCACACTGGTGCGGTAGCCCGCATCCACCTTCACCAGGCCGCTGCGTTCTTCCGTCTGGACGCCAACCCCGTCCAGATTCAATCCGTCCGTGAGCGGCCGCCGCCCCACGCACACCAGCAGGCGGTCGAAGTTCAGGGTTTCCTCCTGATCCTGGTGCTCCACGGTGACGCTGACTTTCTTGGCGGTCGCCTTGGCCCCCAGGACCCGGGTCTTGACGCGGATGTCCATGCCCTGCTTGCGCAGGATGCGGTCCAGGGTGCGCCCCACCTGACCGTCCAGAAGGCCGGCCACCCGGGGCAGCATTTCGATCACGGTGACCTTGGCGCCCAGGCGCATCCAGACCGAGCCCAACTCGAGGCCGATATAACCCCCGCCGACAATGCCCAGCTGTTTGGGCACGCGGTCGAATTCGAGCGCCCCGGTGGAGCTCACGATGCGCTCACCGTCGAAGTCGAGGCCCGGCACGGACACCGGCGTGCTGCCCGTGGCCAGCAGGATATGGCGCGTCGAAAACGTCTGCTTCTTTTTACCCTGTAAAACCTCAACCTCGGTGGCGCTCTTCAAGCGCCCCTGCCCGGGAACGACCGCCACCCCGTTGCCCTCCAGCAGCTGTTTCACGTTGGCGGTCAAATCCGCCACGACTTTATCTTTACGGGCCATCATGGCTGAAAGATCCAGGGACACGCGGCCCGTCTTGATCCCGTGTTCGGCAAAGCGGTGTTTGGCCAGGTGGTAGAACTCGGAGGAATCCAGCAGGGCCTTGCTGGGGATACAACCCACGTTCAGGCAGACCCCGCCCAGGCGTTCGGCCTTTTCCACGCAGGCGGTCTTCATGCCCAGCTGGGCCGCTTTGACGGCGGCCACGTAGCCGCCGGGACCGCTACCGATAATGATCAGATCGTAGCTCTCGCTCGACGCCATGGTTACACCTCCAGGAGAATGCGTTCGGGGGTTTCGATGAATTCCTTGACGCGCCGCAGGAAGGTCACAGCGCCCTTGCCGTCCACGATGCGGTGGTCATAGGAGAGCGCCACGTACATCATGGGCCGGATGACGATCTGGTCGTCCACCACCACCGGCCGTTTCTCGATCTTGTGCATGCCCAGGATCCCGCTCTGGGGCATGTTGAGAATCGGGGTGCTCAAGAGCGAGCCGAAGACGCCGCCGTTGCTGATGGTGAAGGTGCCGCCCTCCAGGTCGGTCAACTCGAGCCGGTTTTCTTTAATCTTGGTGACGTAGTCCGCGATACCCTGCTCGATCCCGGCAAAGCTCATCTGTTCGGCGTGGCGCAGCACCGGTACCACCAGGCCTTTCTTGCCGCCCACGGCGATCCCGATATGACAGTGGTCGTGGTAAACGATGTCGTTGCCTTCGATGAAGGCGTTGATCTCGGGAACTTCCCGTAGCGCCTCGACGCAGGCACGAACGAAAAAGGACATGAATCCCAGGGCGATACCGTGGCGTTTCTGAAAGGCCTCCTTATAGGCGGCGCGCACGTCCATGGCCCGGCCCATGTCGATCTCGTTGAAGGTGGTCAGCATGGCGGTGTTCTGCTTGGCCGCCAGGAGATGCTGGGCGATGCGCTTGCGGATGGGGGTCATGGGCACCCGGCGCTCGCCGTCGGAGGCGGCGACCGGTGTCCCCGTGCTAGCCGAAGCGGCAGGAACGGCAGCAGCCGTCTGCCCCTCCAGAAAGAGAATGACATCGCCCTTGGTGATGCGGCCGCCCGGTCCCGTGCCTTGGACCTGCGCCGGATCGATCTGTTTCTCGGCCACCAGTCGCCGGACCGCGGGTGAGAGGGCCGGCGCATCCGCCGGGGCCGCCGCTGCTGGCGGCGGTGCGGCTACAGCGGGTTCAGGTGCCGGTGGGGCCGCCGGCGCCGGGGTCGCAGGGGCAGGCGCCGGGGCCGGCGCGGTTGCGGCCGGTTTTTCCGCCGGCGGTGCGGCCGCTTCGGCGGCGTCCGTGTCGATCCGGCCCACCACCGTGCCAATGGCCACGGTTTCCCCCTCGGCCACCAGGATTTCCAGTCGACCGCTGGCTTCGGCCTCGACTTCCAGGGTCACCTTGTCGGTTTCGATCACGAAGATCAGCTCGCCCTTCTGTACCAGGGCGCCGTCGGGCTGGTACCACTCCGCCAGCAGGGCTTCGGTTACGGATTCGCCCACACTGGGCACTTTGATTTCGATGGTCATCGGGTTCTCCTCTAATTCGCCGCCGAACTGGCGGTGCGGTCAGCGTCTTCGGTTCCCACGGCGGTGTCGATGATAGTGTCCTGCTGACGCCGGAAGATCTTGGGAAAACCGGTGGCCGGGCTGGCGGCGGCGTCGCGGCCGATATAGGTCAGGGGGCGGCCCACCAGGGCTTCCAGGCGCGGTCGCACGAACTGCCAACCGCCCATGTTCTCCGGTTCTTCCTGCACCCAGGCCCATTCACGGGCTTTGGCGTAGCGCTTGATGATTTTCTTGAGGGCGGCCTCCGGAAAAGGATGGAATTGCTCGAGGCGTACGAGGGCGGCATCCAGCTTGACCACGGCCCGGCTGCGCTGCAGCAGTTCATAGTAGATCTTGCCGCTGCAGAAAAGCACCCGGCGGGGGCTGCGCCCGGCATCGCCATCGGAGATCACGGCCTCGAAGCCCCCGGCGCTCAGGTCATCGCAGGTGGAGACCACCAGCGGATTGCGCAGCATGCTCTTGGGGGTCATGACCACCAGCGGTTTGCGGCACGCCTGGATCACCTGACGGCGCAGCAGATGAAAATACTGGGCCGGCGTCGAGGGGTAGCAAACCTGCATGTTGTCCTGGGCGCAGAGCTGGAGAAAGCGCTCCAGACGCGCACTGGAGTGCTCCGGTCCCTGGCCTTCGTAGCCGTGGGGCAGAAGCAGGGTCAGTCCGCTCAGACGCTGCCACTTGGATTCACCGCCGGCCAGAAAAAGATCGACCACGGTTTGGGCATTGTTGGCAAAATCCCCGAACTGGGCCTCCCAGATGGTCAGCGCTTCCGGGCGGATCATTGAATAACCGTATTCGAACCCCATCACGGCGTATTCTGCCAGCAGGCTGTTCAGGACCTCGTAGGCGGCCTGGCCCTCAGCCAGATGGTTGAGCGGGGTGTGGTGGGCGCCAGTCTGAATGTCCATCCAGACGCTGTGGCGCTGGCTGAAGGTGCCTCGGCCGCAGTCCTGACCGCTCAAACGGATCGGATACCCCTCGGTCAGCAGGCTGGCAAAGGCCAGGGACTCGGCGTTGGCCCAGTCGATGCCCTTGTTCTGCGTCACGGCCGCATGCCGCCGGTCCATCTGGCGCTTGAGTTTGGGGTTAAGGTTAAAACCATCAGGGGGCGTCGTCATCCGCCGGGAAAGATCGATGAGGGTTTCGGCGAAAACGCCGGTGGGGACGGTCTTATGGTCGAAGCGGCCGTGGTAGCCCGCCCAGTTGTCGAAAAAGCGGATTTCGGGAAAAAGACACTCGCTGGTGTGGATCCGCTCGTAAGCCTCTTCCAACTCGGCTTTGATCTCCTCCTGCTGGCGCTCGTTTTCTTCCGCCGCGATCGCCCCCTGGGCTGCCATGTCTTCAGCGTAGACCTGGTTGAGGGGGGGGCGTTCGCGAATGCGCGTGTACATCTTGGGCTGGGTGAAGTAGGGTTCGTCGCCCTCGTTGTGGCCGTAGCGCCGGTAGCATACGAGATCGATGACCACGTCCTTGCCAAAACGGTTGCGGTAGTCCAGCGCCAGGCGGCCGGCATGCACCAGGGCCTCGGGGTTCTCGCCGTGGACGTGAAAGATGGGCACCATCAGCATCTTGGCCACGTCGGTGGA
>JASJCD010000076.1 GCA_030066135.1 Desulfobacterales bacterium
GTAGCTCACGCTACGTCGAGGACCGGCGGGAGGCGAGAACGCCGCCCGGGAGCGGAAGATGCCGCCTCACGCCGGTCACGCGCTTATTTGAGCCGACCGAGCACCGCACTCGCGATCGTATTCTTCTGGATCTCCTTGGTGCCCTCGTAAAGCTCGGTGATCTTGGCATCCCGGTAGAAACGCTCCACCTCGTATTCCTGCATGTAGCCGTAGCCACCCAGGAGTTGGATGGCCTCGTCGGCCACTTCCACGGCCGTGCGGGCCGCGTACATCTTGGCCATCGAGGTCAGTTTGGGGTCGATGCGGCCCTGGTCGAAATTCCAGGCGGCCTTATAGGTCACCAGCCGGGCCAGCTCGAGTTTGGTGGCCATATCAGCCAGTTTGTGCTGGGTCACCTGGAACTGGGCGATCTTCTTGCCGAACTGTTCGCGCTGTTTGACGTAGGCCAGGGCCCGGTCGTAAGCGCCCTGGGCAGTGCCCAGGGCCTGCGCCGCCACGAGGATGCGGCTTTCGTCGAAGAACTCGAGTAGCTGATAGAAGCCTTTGTTTTCCTGGCCGATCATGTTTTCCAGAGGCACGCGTACGTCTTTGAACGTGACCTCGGCCGTGTAGGACAGGGTGATGCCCATCTTGTGGCCCACGTCCTGGGTGCTGATGCCGGCGCGGTCGGCTTCCACCAGGATGAGGCTCAAGCCGCGGTAGGACGGTTTGGCCTCGGGGTCGGTCTGGCACAGGACACAGTAGAAACCCGCCAGCGGTCCGGCGTTGGTGATGAAGATCTTGGCGCCGTTGATGACCCATTCATCCCCGTCCTTTACCGCCGTGGTTTCCACCGAGGTGATGTCCGAGCCGCGGTTCGGCTCGGTGAACGCGCCGCAGGACAGGCACTCGCCCTCGGCCACCTTGGGCAGCCACTTGGCTTTCTGGGCCTCGCTGCCGTTGTGCAGGATGATCTCGGAGGCAAAGTCGGCAATCAGCAGGCAGCAGCCCACGGTGCTGTCGCCCCGTGCCAGCTCTTCGGCCACGAGGATGTTCTCCATGACCCCCATGCCCTGCCCGGAGTACTCTTCAGGAAAATGGATCCCGATAAATCCCAGATCGGCCGCTTTCTTCCAGATCTTCTCCGGATACTGGTGGTTGGCGAGCAGGTCTTCGATCACATCCTTCTTGAACTCGCCCTTGACGAATTCCCGCACCGCCTTCTGAATTTCCTTCTGCTCCTTGCTCAGTTCAAATTCCATCTTGCTATCACTCCCTTTGAATTAGTTACGCCGTCTATGCATGGCGGCCAGCATAAAATATTATTTTACTTTAATCTACCATTTCCAGTGCACAGGCCATGGACACGCCGCCGCCCCCGCAGAGTGTGGCCAGCCCCAATTGCTTGCCGTGCTGCTGCAGGGCATGGATCAGGGTCACCATGATCCGGCACCCGGTGGCCCCCACCGGGTGGCCCAGACCGATGCCCGAGCCGTTGACGTTGGTGATCTCGCGGTCGAGACCCAGCTCACGCTCACAGCCAATATACTGGGCGGCAAAGGCCTCGTTGACCTCCACCAGTTCGAAGTCATCGATCTTGAGGCCGCTTTGCGCCAGCAGATGGTTCACGGCCGGCACCGGCGAGAGTCCCATCAGCTCCGGATGGCAGGCGCCGCGCCCGACGGCCTTGATGCGCGCCAGGGGTTTGGCGCCCAGTTCATCCGCCTTTTCGGCCGCCATGAGCATCATGGCCGCGGCACCGTCATTGATGCCGCTGGCGTTGCCGGCGGTGACCGTTCCGGTCCGGGGAACAAAGGCCGGCGGCAGTTTCTCGAGGTCCGCAAGGGTCAGACCAGGCCGGAAGTGTTCGTCCCGCGTGAAGACCAGAGGGTCTTTCCGACGTTGCGGCACTTCAACGGGAACGATCTCCGCCGCAAACGAACCGTCGTCGTTGGCGCGCTCGGCGTTGTTCTGGCTGCGCAGGGCCACCGCATCCATCTCCTCCCGGGTGATGCCCAGATGCTGGGCCACGAATTCGGCCGTGTGCCCCATGATATAAGGTTTACCCACGAAGTATTTGGCCGGAGCCTGCTCCAGGTCGAGCGGGCCGCCCGGCGCCAGCGGCAGGATGTGCGATCCGCAGTGCAGGGCGTGAATCATGGGATCCACAAAGGTCTGGTCCTGGAGGCGGCAGCCCCAGCGCGCCCCTGGCACGGCATAAGGGACCCCCGACATATGCTCGACGCCGCCGGCCAGGATGACATCGGCCATGCCGGCCTGGATCATGGCCGCTCCGGAAATCACCGCTTCCATGCCCGAGATGCAGACCCGGTTGATGGTGGCGGCGGGAACGGTTTCGGGAATACCGGCCATGAGGGCCGCCACGCGCGTGACGTTCAGGGTGTCATGGTGCTCCATGCAGCAACCGAAGCGCACGTCGTCGATGACGGCCGGGTCGATCCCCGCCCGCTCGACGGCGGCCTGCATGACGGTGCGGGCGATGGTCGCCCCATTCAAATCCTTCAGGGTCCCGCCGAAGGCGCCGATGGCGGTACGGCAGGCCGAAACAATAGCGACTTCTCTCATGATGAATACTCCTCGCTGGTCGTTAGGGGGGGTGCTGGCACGCCCTGGCGTCGATGACCAGAATCCCCGTTATAACAGTCGGCACTCCAGACCGTATGGTCCACCAGGCCATAGGCCTCGAGCTCCCGGCAGAGACTGTAGGCCAGGCTGCTGCCTGCGGCATCGGGCGCGAGAGGCCATTGCAGAACAATCATCAGATCGTTGGCCACCGAAAGGTGGCGGCGCACGATCACCCGGGGGGCATCGTCAGTTAGCTGGATCTGGTCAAGATGGCGCATGATCTGATCCTCGACACCGGTCCGCATGGATCGATCCATACGAATCCGGATCATTTCCATCCAGTCCTGATTGGCAGATGATTGTGGCCGATGCATGCGGTGTCCTTCCAGATTGGCTGGGAAGTGCCCTTCTCCATAGATTGGGTCCTTGATTTTTAACATTACCATAGCACAGGATATGCCAATAATTTTTTACATTTATTCCAATATGTTATAAAAAAACCCAGTTTTAACTTTGCTATTATACAGTTTTATCTGTATTATTTAACAGTAAATTTATTTTTCTACTCTATTTGACAGTATTGTGATGGAGGACACCTGATGGCCATCGATGAAAAAGCTTTTTTCCGCGAAGCCACCCTGCGCATTTGCGGGAGCCTAGAAATCGAAAAAGCCCTGTTTCATTGCCTGCAATACATCGCCACCTTTATACCGGCGAGCCAGATGAGTTTCCATGTCTATGACCGTTCCCGGGGAATCGTCGAAACCGTGGCCAATGCCACCCATGAAGGCAGCCGCGCCCTCAGCCTTCACTCGCAGCTCTCGGACGAAGGTCGCCGCCAGGCGGAAAAGCAACGCTCGATCCGCGTCCGTCTGATCGAGCGACTGGGCGACGACCTGGTGACCGCACCGGTGGCGCGTGAACTCGGTGCCCTGGACCAGCCTGCGCTGGTCATGGACCTTGTCCTGGAACGCACCTTCCTGGGCATCGTCTCGGTATTCGGTAATGGACAGGATCTGTTTACGCGGGAGCACATGCGTCTGATGCGGCTTCTGAACAAACCTTTCTCGGTGGCGCTGACCAACAGCCTGCGTTATCGGGAACTGGCCGTTCTGCGCGACCTGCTGGCCGACGACAACCGATACCTGCACGATGAACTGCGGCGCATTGCCGGCGAAAATGTGATCGGGGCGGACTTCGGTCTGCGGGGTGTCATGGAACAGGTCCGCCAGGTGGCGCCCCTGGACAGTCCGGTCCTGCTGCTGGGTGAAACCGGCACCGGCAAGGAGGTCATCGCCAACGCCATCCACAACACCTCTCCCCGACGGCCGGGGCCGTTCATCAAGGTAAATTGCGGGGCGATTCCCCAGACCCTGATGGACAGCGAACTGTTCGGTCACGAAAAGGGGGCTTTCACCGGCGCCATCACACAGAAACGCGGACTGATCGAACGCGCCCGGGGCGGCACGCTCTTTCTGGACGAGGTGGGGGAGTTGCCGCCCGAAGCCCAGGTGCGCCTCCTGCGCGTGCTTCAGGAGAAGGAAATCGTCCGCGTGGGCGGGACCCGAACACTGACGGTGGACATCCGCATTATTGCCGCCACCCATCGAACTCTGGAGGACATGCTCATGCGGGGTGAATTCCGGGAGGATCTTTACTTCCGGCTGCGGGTCTTTCCGATCGCCATACCGCCGCTGCGCCGGCGACCAGCCGACATCCCGGCCCTGGCCCAGCATTTCATCCAGAAAAAAGTGCGGGAAATGAAGCGGCACCATGCCCCGACCATCACCCCGGACGCCATGGACCGCCTGATGCGCTACCCCTGGCCCGGCAACGTGCGGGAGCTGGAAAATGCCGTCGAGCGCGCCTTGATCCTCAACCACGGGCCGGTTGTGGACATCACCGATATCGGGGCCGCCACCCCACCGCAACAGAAGGCCGAAGCCCCGCCCCCCGATGCCGCCGGCGAAGCGCTGGCCATCGACGTGGTCATGGCGCGCCATATCCGCCGTGTACTGGCCATGTGCCAGGGACGCGTGGAAGGCCCCCGCGGAGCTGCCCGAAGCCTTCAGATCAATCCCTCGACCCTGCGCAAACGCATGCAGAAGCTGGGAATCCCTTATGGCCGCAAAGCCAGGGGGTAGATCGCTCCTTTACAGGCCGCAACGCCTGCAAAACGGCGTGCCCCTCAGAAGGCCGATCCAGAAACCAAGCGACGGCCACCGGCTGCACTGACCATCCGACGTTTTTTTTCCGCGCTGCCGATCGCGCGCATGTTTTAGCTTGCACATGCGGCCGATCATTCCTATTAATTTGAATCTTCTTTCTATTGCGCCTTTCTCTGCAACCAACCCCAAGGAGATTTCACATGCCGAAAGCGACCAAAGCAACCAAGATCCAACGCCGTAAAAATGTGATCGAAGTCCTCAACAAAGCCCGCGCCATGGAGCTGCAGGCCATCCACCAGTACATGAACCAGCACTACAATCTGGACGACATGGACTTCGGGGAACTGGCCGGCAAGATGAAGCTGATTGCCATCGACGAGATGCGGCATGCCGAGACCTTTGCCGAGCGCGTCAAGGAGCTGGGCGGGGAGCCCGTCACCGGGCACAGCGGCAAGATCACCAAAGGGCAGGCGGTTGAAAAAATTTACCCTTTCGATGCCAATCAGGAAGACGACACTATCGACGTCTACAACCAGTTTGCCCTGGTCTGCCGGGAGAACGGCGACAGCGTCAGCATGAAAATCTTCGAAGATATCATCGAAGAGGAGCAGATCCACTACAACTACTTCGACAACGTGGACAGCCACATCAAAAAGCTGGGTGATACCTATCTCGCCAAGATCGCCGGTACGTCTTCATCCACGGGCCTGGGGCCCAGCGGTTTCGCGGTCGGCGGCGAGGGCGAATAAGGGCCGCGGTCCAAAATACCGACGGGCAGGCGCACCCGCACCGCCTGCCCGTACGTAACCAATGGCTGGCCGTGTGCAGGGAAACGAACTGTTGATGTTGAACCCGACGGCCCGGATTAATAACACCGCGTGGCGTTCAGGCCTGGCGACCGAACCAATGACATCGAATGGCGGGGCTGAATATCGAATGCAAGCCGCCAATGCCGGTACGAAGCCCTCACAGTTGCAGCCCTGAACGCAGCTCCCCGTCTCCCCGGCCGCGCATTTCTGATCGCTCAGGTGCCATTCCATCGTCTTCAGCCGCCATGGTTCCACCCCCGTCTCAATTTGTGCCCGCACAACCATCAAAAATATTGCGGCAACCTGCTGATATCAATTGATGTATAAAAGGCATGCATTGAAACGCACCCGATCGGCTTTACGATGGGGGCTGAAACGTACTATGTTACTCACCAATTGGGTTAATCCCGCGGCAGAAACAGGCAAAACGACAGGTAAATCCCATCACGACCAAAGGCTATCTTTCCAGAAGGGGGCTTGTCGGCATCAGTCTGATGCTGATTCTGGTGATCTTGTTCTTCGGACTGCGGTTCAAGGGGGCTTCCACGGCCAACCAGGTCACGTGGCTGCCGGACCGGGCCGGTCTGAGATTCGGTCACTACGGCATGGCCTATTGCCGGAATGTTTTCAAAGCCGCGCCTGATCCGACCCTGGCGGGTGCTGCGGGTTTGTCCTTCGAACTGGCCGTGCGGGCTGAAGCCCTGAAACGCGACCGCTTCCAGATTCTGATGATGCTGCACGGCGGCCGTGACGATGAACAGCTTTTGATCGGCCAGTGGCGTTCGTCGCTCATCGTGATGCACGGCGACGACTACAGCGGCCGCCGGGGGCTCAAACGGCTTGCGGTGGGCGATGCCTTGCCGGTCGAGACGGAGCGCCTCATAACGATCACGTCGGATCCCGGCGGCACCCGCATCTTCGTGGACGGTCGCCCGGTTGCCCGCACCACCAAACTGACCCTGAAAATACCCAATCACAGGGCGCCTGCCGACCTGGTGGTGGGCAATTCCGTCTACGCCCGCCATTCCTGGAACGGCGATCTGTTCGGGCTGGCCATCTACACCCATGCACTGACACCTGCGGCCGTTGCCGCGCATTTCGACAGATGGAAGCAAACGCGCGATTTCTCCATGGCGGTCGCGGCCGATCCGGCCATGCTCTATCTTTTCGATGACATTCCCGGTCACAAAGCCTTCAACCGCATGGGCGACACCCGCTACCTGGTCATACCGGCCAACGTGCAGATCCTGCGCAAGGAGATCCTGAGCCTGCCCTGGGACAACGTGCGCTGGGACAGCGAGTTCTGGAAAGACGTTGTGCTCAACTTCCTGGGCTTCATTCCGCTGGGCTTTTTCCTGAGCGCCCTGCGGGCCGATTTCGGGAAAGCCGCCGCAAGGCGCAACCTACTGCTCTGCGCCGGGCTATGTTTCATGCTCAGCCTGGGAATCGAAATCACCCAGGCCTGGATACCGTCGCGCAGCTCCCAATTGCTGGACCTGGCCCTCAACACCCTGGGCGGAACCACCGGCGTCGCGCTTCAGCGGCTTCACTGGCGTCACCGCGAAAACCGCAAACGGCCCCTCTCGGTCTGACGCACCGAACCTCTCTTTAAGATGGAGAAACTTTGTCGAGGTACGTTTTTACCCGGCTGACGACGGACATGAACATCTTGGCCCCCGTCATGCGGGTGAAGAGGTCATCGGCATTGCCGCAATTCAACGCGAAAGCCGGGCCGATGACGGTGGCGGGGTCGTTCTTCTCGCTGCTCTGGGCCATGGTCGCCAGATAGGCATCCAGCCTGTCCCGGAGGGTCTGAAAATAATCGATGTCCTGCCCGATCATCAGCTCGGTGGTCTGGGAAAGGCTCTGGGCATACTGCTGGACCGCCGCCCAGAATCCTTCCAGCAGGGGCTGTTTTTCCGGTGCGTTCTCAAGGTGATAGGCAATGCTCCACCCCACACTGATGATCTTTAGAATCTGCAGCTCGTATTCGACCGTGTGGCGGTTGACATCGGCCTCCGCGTGCAGTTGGCCCATCAGCCATTTGACGTCTTCGCGGTCGACGGCGTAGTCAAAGAGGACTTCAGCAGGAGTTCCCGTCCCCAAGGGGTGCTGAGTGTCGTTTTCCATTTTAGGCCCCTTCCGTCCTTATCAATAGCGCGCCGCTGAGAATTGCAGGCCGCGGCGATTGGCTTTCCTGGCAAGCACTTTGGTCCATGGCCACAAAGGATTGACCTGCCGGCAGAACATTGCTGTCAACAGCCCGCGGGTCGATGGCATTTCCCCGTGCCGGTGCCGGCTGATTACAACGACTGCTGTTCTATCTTCAGGTGCTTGGGTTTGGCAACCCCGCCATTGCGTCCCGGCCGGGCCACGCACACGGCGGGGCCGGCCCTGCATGCCGACGTCGGCGGCAGCCCTGACCGATTCAGGATCGGTCGCGGTTAACAATCAGCCCAAAAATACCGCTGAAAACCAGATTGATCAGGGCCGTCACATAAAAGCCGGCCTTGAACCCGATGACCTCGATGACGGCCCCCATGAACAGGGAACTGATCATCATCCCGAAATAGATACAGGTGTTGTAGCCCCCCATGGCCAGGCCGCGGGCGTTGGCCGCCACCGAGGCGGCGATCAGGGCGCCCACCGATGTGAAGGCCAGCCCCAGACTGGCCCCCGAGACGAGGGCCCATAAAATGAATGCGACCCTGTGCGCTGCCGCTCCGAGGCCGATCAGGGAAACCGCGAAACCAAGCATGCCGATCAGCACCAGGATGCTGCGCCGTCCGACCTTGTCGCTGAGATAGCCGAAAGGGATGCGCGACAGCCCGTTGGCCAGACCCTGGGCGAAAAAAATCAGACCGATCTGACCGGCATCCAACCCCTGTACCCGGGCGTGGAGGGGGATGAAACTCATGAACATGCCCAGTCCGAAACAGGCCCCCAGGGTCACCAGCCAGCAGCCCATCACCGGCCGATTACCGAACAGGGCCCTGACGGTGGGGCCGACCGGCGGCCGTGCCGATCGATCGCCGTCATCGGCCGTTTGGCCTGGCAGGAACAGCAGCAGGCCCGCCAGGTCGCACAGCAGCACAATCGCAATGCTCAAAAAAACTGCCAGGAACCCGACCACACCAGCCATGTAGCCGCCCAGGGCCGGCCCCAGGCTCATGGCCCCGAAGAGGGCCGTGGTGTACCAGCCATAGGCACGCCCCAGATGGGTCGCCGGTGCTATCCGGGCCACCAGCGCCATCATGGTGGGGCCGAAAGCCGCAATTCCGGCCCCGAACATCAGATACACGCCGGCCAGCCGCACAAAAGTCGTGCTGAAGTTCAGCAGGCAAGCTGAGACGGCCAGGATCAGCACCCCGCTGGCAGCCACCGGTCGGCTGCCGTAGCAATCAGAAACCATCCCCATCGGAATCGATAGCAGACCGGCCATCAGGAAAAAAGCCGCATTGATCACGCCGATCTCGGCAATCGAAATCCCCAGTTCGCGCGCATAAAGAGGAACCACCGGCAGCCGCATGAAAACCGCAAAATAACAGCCGAAAGTCACCAGACAGCAAACGGTCATCAAGCGAACGAACGGCTGCGGTTCGCCGACTGGGGCCTTGACCGCCGGGCTGGGATCGATGGCCATATTTTCTCCGTCCTTACAATCGCATGCCCTGAGGGGAATGGGATTTCCCTGCGGCAGCATTCCAATTTTTCTCTTGACCCGTTTACGGGTTCACACTTTAGCCTCCTTTATATCGAGACGCCATCTTTAAATTGTCCGGCTTTAAATGGTCCGGCGCCCGGAAAATGCACGCACGCAAAGAAAAGCGTGCAGACGACTTCGAAGAAAGGAGCATTCATCATGGCCAACCAGCTTTTAAGCGGCTTTTGGCGGCTGATGCTGTCGGTACCGCCTTTTCTGTGGGAAGCGCAAATTGCCAAGGCCCGCAGCAGGATCCAGGCCGGGATGGGGTTCATGTCCCCGGCCCATCGCCGCGTCCACCATTTTGCGGTGCGCGAACTGCCGCGCCTCGGCCGTCCCCTGCCGCCCGAGGCGATCGCGGCCGGGACCGACCTGCCCGAGGACATGGTCAAGGGCCTGCTGGACGACCTCGAGGCCCGCATGACCTTCCTCTTCCGCAACCCGGCCGGGGAAGTCACCTGGTCCTATCCGGTGACGGTGGAAGCCACCCCCCATGCGCTGGCTTTCAGCACGGGCGAGCAGCTCTATGCCGCCTGAGCCGTGGACGCGTTTGCGACGCCCTTCGTGCAGGGGCGATTGAGAGAGAAGAATCTGGCGGTCACGGTCGATTCCGCGTGCGCCCACTGTGGACGCCGCATGCAAATCGAAATCGACAGCGATCTGAACTACCGCGTGGAAGACACGGACTGCCGCCCCGTCGTCTTTGTGCCCGACATCAAGCTGGCGGAACTGGATGCGCCCAGCATCATCGACGATTTCTGAAAGGAGAGCGTCTTCTTCTGGTCAGAAGAACATGCCCGCGAATATCGCCGCAAGACACACCGCCTGCGGGGCGCCTATTTCACCGCCGATCAGACCGTCTATCTCACGCGCATCATGCAGAGCGCCCTGTTTGGATTTGAACGGTAGAACTTAAAGCCGCCGACGGCCGCCGGAGGACCGCCAGGTTGAACGCCATCGGGGCAGGAAGCGCCCGGTCCGGGAAGCGTAGCTGCGGTAGGCCTCGCCGAACATGGCCAGCATCATCTTCTCCTCGCGCGGCACCAGCCTGTGCCAGAGGAGGTGCAGAACAAAGGGACCGGTGAGCATGATCCAGGCGTTGCTGAACAGCGCAACCCCGCTGGTGATCAACGTGATCCAGGCCGTATACATGGGATGGCGCACGAACCGAAACGGGCCCCGGGTGCACAGGCGGTCGTGCTGCCACCAGTTGCGCAGGGTGATGAAAGACCAGACATGCAGCCCCGCCCCGGCAAGAATGAGCACCATGGCGGCCGCGTATCGAAAACCCGTATGGGTGGTAATGGTATTACGGTCGGCCAGCCCGTCAAACGACCATAAAAGGGCCAGCAGCACCACGCTGAAGAATGCCCCCAGGGGCCCCACGCCGAAGATTTTCTGGAAACGGGGTATCTTCATCCGGGGATCCTTGTTATGCGTCAATGCCTTAGGTCGGAATGGAGCGCCGGGTTTAATCGCCCGGATATTTTTTCCACCCATGCACTGATCCGCGCGGCAATCGGATCAGAATGACGCACCCAGCCGAAATGGTCCAGGCCTTCGGTCGCCAGTTGGCCGGGCTGCACATGCCAGCGGGTGAGCGGGGCTTCGGGGAATTTACGGCAGAGGTTTTCCAGCGCCCGGGGCGGGGCGAACCTGTCGCCGGCAATCGAGACGGCCAGGACCGGTCGGCGCAGAGTCTTTAAACGTGCTTCGAAATCATGGGGGCTGCCGGTAAGGTCATAGCGCCCGGTGCGGGCGTTGCGGGCCCAGTCCCGTATGACCGTGAGGGCGGCAGTACCACCGAAGCCGATGCGCCGCCCCGGGAAATAGCCCAGCAAGGCGGCCACGGCCAGGGCCGACTGGGTGCCCAGCCAGATCCCGTAGCTGGCTGGAAAACGCCAGCCCGTGTAGAAAACCGAGCAGGAGGCCACCAGCACAAGCCCTGCGATGTTATGCGCATTCAGGCTCGAGTAGAGCACGTTGAGCTGACCGCCCAGGCTGTGCCCCATCAAGAAGATGCGGGTATCGGGAAACCGGCGGCCAACGGCATCAACGACGGAGGGCCAGTCGTGGGTGAGCATTTCATGGTAGCCGAAATCGATGCCGCGGCCGACCTTTACGGAACTCGCCCCCATCCCGCGCAGATCCGCGGTCACGACGTTCAGACCGCGTGCGCACAGATTAAGCGCCAGCGGTTCGTAAAACGAGGCCCGCACGCCCATGGCCGGCGTGCAGATGACCACCGGCGCCGCGGCATCATGCGTAAATATCGTAATCGCGGACCGGGTGCCGTCTCCCATCCGCAGGAGCTGGGTTGAAATCTCAGGCGTCATTGTTCGCCTCGCAGGTCGATCCGGTTCGGTGGCTGTCAGCTTCGGCGGCGGCTCCTCCCGGCACCCGTCGACCGGCGACGCCCGAGACGGGGTTTAACCGATCGCCACGGCGCGCACGGGCGAACCGTCCCCGTCGGCGATCTTCAAGGGAAAGCACGCCAGCTGGAAGGCTTTGGCGGTCACCTTTTCCAGGCCGGTCAAATTCTCGATAATGATCTTGCCGGCACCCAGGACGGCCTTGTGGTTGGGCAGATCCACGCTCCCCACGGCATCGATCGAAATGGTGTCGAACCCCACCCCTTTGATTTCCAGCCCGGCCAGATGGCGGGCCAGTTCCAACGAACATACCGGATAGCCCTCGAAATAGGCCGCCTGCCCCCACTTGCGACTCCAGCCCGTATAAAAGAGAATGAAATCCTGGGCTTCGATACCCGGCACGGAAGCAAGGATATCCGGCGTAATCCTGTCGCCCGGTGCCAGGCGGGTGCAGTCAACGACCATGGCCGGGCCCAGGAAGGATTCGATCGGGAGATCGGCCGTATTGGCCGCAGACGCATAAAGATGGGCCGGTGTGTCCAGATGGGTGCCCACGTGGCCGTCCATGGTCAATTCGCGTACATGCACACCGTATTGGGGATACAGCCCCAGGTCACGTATCCGTGGTGGCGTGCTTTCCGGGTAGACCGGCATCCTGGACTCAATGGTGTGGGACAGATCGATTAGCATGGCAAAACACCTTATACCGTGTCATGGTGATGGTGCCGGTTGGCAGGAGCGCAAGGTTTAAAACGGTCCGGCCAATGTACGATTTTCGGGCGCCCGCCCGTCCGTGCCGCTTGGGGCTCGCTGTCATGCCGGAGGGGGCCATTTTTATCTCAGCCCTTGATTTTTCCGCTGCCTCCGTGACATGCATGGGTTCAGGGAGTCCGGTACATGGCCGATGGTGTCAACAAACACGTGGATACCGCGACAATAGGTGCCTGCCTGGCCGTCGGGCTGGGGATCTATATCCTGATCGTCATCAGCGCCTATTACTCCCAGGCGTCTATCATATTTCAGAGCGGCGGTCTAACGGCCAGGCCACCAACCGCCTTTCCCATTGAGCAGGTCTCCTTCGAAACCACCGACGGCGTTCGGTTGAACGGATGGTGGCTCGCTACGACCGCCCCCCGCGGTACCGTGCTTTACTTCCAGGGCAACCGCCGATCGCCCTCGGAATACCGGCAACGGCTCAAAACCTTTACCGCGCTGGGTGTCAACGCCCTGATCTTCGACTATCGGGGCTATGGCCAGAGTCCCGGACGCATAAGGGAAGAAGATGATATCTACCGGGACGGCCTGGCAGCCTGGTCGTATCTGTGCCACCAGCGCGGCATCGCGCCGGGTAAGCTCGTTCTGTGGGGCCGCTCCCTGGGCGGCGCCGTGGCCGCCGAAGTGGCCTGCAGGCGTCCGGCCGGCGCCCTTGTCCTGGAGTCCACCTTCAATTCGCTGGCCGACATG
>JASJCD010000077.1 GCA_030066135.1 Desulfobacterales bacterium
AGACCGGTCCTGGCCATTTCCGCAATTTTCATGCGCCCGCTGCCGAAAACGATCGCATTGGGGGGCGTGGCAACGGGCATCATGAAGGCGCAGGAGGCCGAGAGGGTGGCCGGAATCATAAGCAGCAGCGGGTGGAGCTGGATATCGACGGCGACCGAGGCCAGAATCGGCAGAAGCATCTGGGTGGTGGCGGTGTTGGATGTCACTTCGGTCAAAAACGTCATGCCGGCACAGAGGATGAACACCATGATGATGGGGTGCAGTCCCCCGACGCCCACGAAGCTTTTGCCGATAAAGGCGGAAAGGCCGGTAACCTGAAAACCGCTTGCCAGGGCGAAGCCGCCCCCGAAGAGCAGGATGATGCTCCAGGGGATATGCCCCACCACGTCCGGCCCCATGATGGTAGAGGATCTGGCCCCGGCGCTTTTCGTGGGAATAAAGAACAGGGTCAGCGCCATCAGCAACCCCACGGTGCCGTCGTCGATCTGTTTCCCGTTGGGGACGAAGTGCGACCACCCGGGGATGGTCATGAATCCCAGGATCAGGTCATTGCGAAAAACCCAGAGCAGCGCCGTCAGGCCGAAAACGATCATCACGACACGCTCCTCGAAACTCATCGGCCCCAGGCGCTTGTACTCCTGCTCCACGATGGACCTGTCGATGGTGATATGCGAGGGCACCCGGTACATGACTTTGGTCAGGATCAGCCAGATGAGCGCCAGCAAAATGATCGTCAATGGCAGGGCCATGAAAAACCAGGTCCCGAAAGCGATCGGCGGGGCTTTGGGGAAAGCGATTTCGAAAATCTGCACCAGCGCCAGGTTGGGCGGTGTCCCCACCAGGGTGGCCATGCCCCCGGCCGAGGCGGAATAGGCGATGCCCAGCAGCAGCCCCACCGAAAACTTGTGGGTCTCTTCCACGCCGAAGCTCTCTTCCATCTTGGCAATGATGGCCAGGGCGATGGGCAGCATCATGATGGCCGTGGCCGTATTGGACATCCACATGGACAGAAAGGCCGTGGCCGCCATGAACCCCAGAACAATGCGGGCCGGTCCGCCGCCGATGGCGCGGATGATGATCACGGCGATCCGCTTGTGCAGGTTCCATTTCTCCATAGTGAGCGCGATCATAAAGCCGCCCATGAAGAGAAAAATGGTGCTGTTGCAATAGATAGGCGCGGTTTCCTTGGCACTGGCGATGCCCAGCAGCGGATAGAGCACCATGGGCACGAGGGCCGTGGCGTAAAGAGGTACCGCGTCCAGAATCCACCAGGTGGCCATCAAGACGGTCACCGCGGCCATGCGGGTGATGACCGGGTTGCCGGGTTCCAGATCGAAGAACAAGATGACGATCAAGAAGAGAACGATGCCCAGGAGCAACCCCACCGTCTGGAGCCTGGTTTTTCCCTGCTCTGCTTCCACTTCCACCTCATCTTCCATGTTCACCTCACCCGGTCAATCATGGATAAGTGAAACGTCTCCCGCATAGCGGGAAGTATCGGATATCCCCCTCAGGGGGCATAGAAAAGCCTTCAAAGACTCGGTTTAAGCCTCCCTTTGCCCCGCGCCGAGCATCGGGGCCGGGGGCGTATGAAGCGTGTCGGCCTGTCTGAGTGAAGCGAGTTCCGACACGCGCCGGCCCTGGCACCGAAGCGCAGGACAAAGCGAGGCACGGGCGGTTTCTTTTGGTTACTTTTCTTGGGCGACCAAGAAAAGTAACATTGAAAATCAACGAATCGATAGAATCTCTCCGGATCCCCAACCAGAGGTGGCGGGTATATTTCAAGAATTATAGACGACCTATGTCACCAACGCACCTTGCCGTGCCATGAAGTTGACCAAGATGCTTTCAGGGTCGGCATCGGCATCGGTATCGGGTCTCGATAGAAAAGGCGACCACGGAAAAACTCGATGCCGATACCGATAGCGATCCCGACACCGATTAATGTGTTCCAACAAAGGGTGTGCAGCCGCACATCGAATGCCCCCCTTATCAAGCTGCAACCGCAATCCATCGATCGTGGGGCAATCGTTTGGGGCTGATCACTTGGGGATCTCCCGTGGATCCGTCATGTTCTCCGGTCGCAACATGTCGTCCAGTTCTTCCTTGGTGAGCCAGCCCTTCTCCAGCACGAGGTCGTAGACATTGCCGCCGGTCTTGAGGGCCTCCTTGGCGATGGACGCGGATTTTTCGTAGCCCAGCACGGGATTTAATGCCGTCACCAAGCCGATGCTGCGCTCGACATAGCCCCGGCAGACCTCGCGGTTGGCGGTGATGCCGGTGATGCAGCGGCTGGTCAGCATGATGCAGGCATTTTTAAGAATCATCAGGCCGTGCAGGAGATCGTAGGCAATTATGGGCTCGGCCATGTTGAGCTCCAGTTCGCTGGCCTCGGCCGCCATGGAGACGATGGCATCGTAGCCGATGATCTGGTAGCAGACCTGATTGACCAACTCGGGTGCCACCGGGTTGACCTTGCCCGGCATAATGGAAGAGCCCGGCTGCAGGGGCGGCAGGTTGATCTCGTTCAGCCCGCAGCGGGGACCGGACGACAGCCAGCGCAGGTCGTTGCAGATCTTGGAGATCTGCACGGCCGCGCGCTTGAGGGTACCCGACATCTGGGCAAAGGCGGCACAGTCCTGGGTGGCTTCCACCAGGTTGTCGGCCTTCTCCACGGGCAGGCCGCAGACCGCGGCCAGTTTCTTGGCCACCAAAGGAGCGTAACCCGGCGGGCTGTTCAGGCCTGTGCCGATGGCCGTGGCGCCCATATTGACCGCGTGTAATTCTTCGACATTGCGTTCCAGGGCGGCCATGCCGCTTTCGATCATCACGGCGTAGGCGTTGAATTCCTGCCCCAGGGTCATGGGCACGGCATCCTGATTCTCGGTGCGGCCCATCTTGAGTACGTCGGCAAATTCCTCGCCCTTGGCCATCAGGGCCTTCTTGAGCCCCAGCATGGAACGCAGCAGGTCCTTGAGCGAAAGGATCACCGCCAGCTTGATGGAGGTTGGATAGGAATCGTTGGTTGACTGGGAGCAGTTCACATGATCGTTGGGGTGTAGGTGTTCATACTGGCCCTTTTCGTAGCCCATGATTTCCAGGCCGCGATTGGCAATAACCTCGTTGGCGTTCATGTTGGTTGAGGTGCCGGCCCCGCCCTGGAACATGTCCACCACGAACTGGTCGTGCAGTTTACCTTCCAGAAGCTCGTCGCAGGCCGCACAGATGGCTTTCATCTTGTCCTCGTCCAGAACGCCCAACTCGGCATTGGCCTGGGCGGCGGCCTTTTTGACAAAGGCCAGGGCCTCGATCATGTGCTCGAAGTTTTTCAGCCGCACTCCGGAAATGGCGAAGTTCTCCAAGGCCCGCTGGGTCTGAACCCCGTAGTAAACGTTGTTGGCTATCTCGCGCTCACCCAGGGAATCGTGCTCGAGGCGCACCCCTTCCATGAGTTCCTGAAGCGAATCGGCGCCGGCCAGTTGCTGGGAAACCACCCGCAGGCGTTCACTGATACGCCGCGCCACCCGGGCCACGAGCCGGTAGAAAATTTCCGGTTTTTCTTCCCGGAATGCATCGATCTTCTCCCGCGGAATCAGCCAGACGGTGGCCCCCTCCCGGGTGAAGGCGCCGGTCGAATGGGGCGATTCGTCCAGGAGCGCACTCTCGCTGATCAGGGCCCCGCTGCCCAGCAAAGCGACCTGCTTGCTGGAACCGTGCAAGCCGCGGGTGATGGTCACCTCCCCTTCGAGGACGAACCCGGCCCAGTTGCGCGGTGTGGATTCGTGAAACAGCCATTCACCGGCATCGTAGGACTGCTCTTTGCCCAAATCGAAAAAGGCCTGCATGTCTTCAAGAGCCACATCGATCACATGCGCGGCGTCTTTTATGAATCTTTGAAATTTTTCAGTTTTCATGGTTGCGGCTCCTTCAATGTCGTCCGAATTGAAATATCGGGATAAGGTTTTGTCTTGTCGTTACGTCACGGAGCGACGGCGTCTGATCGGATGGCTCAAATAATTACGGGCGCCAGGAGAAAACCCAGAACCACCGCCATGGCAATTGTGGTGACGCCCGGTATCAGAAAAGGGTGATCGAAGACGTACTTGCCGATCCGGGTCGAGCCGGTATCGTCAAACTCCACGGCGGCCAGGAGTGTCGGGTAGGTGGGCAGCACAAAGAGCGAGCCCACGGCCGCAAAGGAGGCGATGGCCGAAACCGGGCTGACCCCCAGGGCAATGGCGGCCGGCATCAGGGCCTTGGTGGTGGCCGCCTGGGAGTAGAGCAGCATGGCCGCAAAGAAGAGCACCACGGCCAAGAGCCAGGGTTTGGTTTCGAGCACCGATCCGGCGAACATGTTGATCTGCTCCAGGTGCGCGGCCACGAAGGTTGTCCCCAGCCAGGCGACCCCCAGCACGCAGATGCAGGCGCTCATGCCGGATTTGAAGGTCGGGGCGCTGAGGACGTCGTTGGTTTTGATCTTACAGATCAGGGCAATCAGGGAGGCCACCGTGAGCATGATGGTCATGATGGCGTAATCGCGCGGCAGGACCGGGTCCTCGATCAGGCCCACATTTTTGCTGATAGCCGAGGCGTAACCCACCACGAATATCAGTCCCAGGAGAAAGATCAGCACCGATGTCTTGGCGCCGGGTTTGATTTCGCGTTCCTGGACTTCGGCGCTCTTTTTCACTAAGCCCTGCGCCAAGCGTTCCTTATAGACCGGATCGTCTTTGAGTTCTTTGCCCAAGAAATTCGTCACCACAGCGCCCAGCATGCAGGCCGTAAAGGTGGTGGGAATGCAGATCATCAGCAGTTGGAGATAGCTCACCCCGATCTTCTCCAGTACGCTGGCAAAAAAGATCACGGCCGCCGAAATGGGGGAGGCCGTGATGGCGATCTGAGAGGCCACCGTGGCGATGGCCAGGGGGCGTGAGGGCCGGACCCCCTGTTCCTTGGCCACTTCGGCGATCACCGGCAGGGTTGAAAAGGCGGTCAACCCGGTGCCGGCGAAGATGGTCATGGTGTAGGTCACCACCGGGGCCAGGAAGGTGATATACTTGGGGTTGCGCCGCAGGATGCGCTCGGCCACCCGGACCATGTAGTCCAGACCGCCGGCCACCTGCATGGCGGCGATGGCGGAGATCACGGACATGATGATCAGGATTACGTCGATAGGGATGCTGCCGGGTTTGAGGCCGAAAACCAGCGCCAGCACCAGCACGCCGAAACCGCCGGCAAACCCGATGCCGATGCTGCCCAGGCGCGCACCCAGCCAGATGAAGAACAAAACCACAACCAATTCGATGATCCACACGGATGTACTCCTTTCGAAAAACGAAACGCAACATGCGAAGGGTTGAAATCGTTTAATGCAGTCCCCGCCAGCTGTCGTCAGGGAATACGGTAGGATCCTTCCATGTTCCTGGTGTGGGCCGTGAGGCTGCCGGAGTCCGGGTCCTTGAACACCGATGTCCAGGTGAAGGTGGCAATCCCCTCCACGTCGCGTAGGCTGCCGGTGCCGCCGATCACCTCGGCCGTGACGTTGATGCCCTCTTCCAGCGCCCGCCCCCGCAGTATGACAAAAACTTTTTCGCCTTTCTTGCTGCGCCAGACGCAACGCCCCTCACTGCCGGTTTCGTCGTCCCACAGACCGGTGCAATCCGACCAGAAATCGGCGACCTTGCCCAGGTTGTTGGTGAGGTTCACATGGCCCTGGAGTCGAAACGTAAAGATCTCGCGGTCCGGAATAAAATCGAGGACCTGCCGCTGACCGCTGGCAATCCAGGTGCCCGTAAAGGTGCCCTCCTCCGCCGCGCGTGCCGGAGAGGCCGGCAGCAGCAGCATCAGGGTCAGGGCGGCTGCGGGCAGTACATAGCCGAGCCTTTGCCACAATTTTGGACGCTGCATTAAATTTTCTCCTTAAAGTCAGTCGAGTTTAAGAATCAGGCATAGTCTTCGTATTCCGGCGTAAACATCTGGGACTGGACAAACGCTTTCAGGTCATCGGGACGGGGGACCCGCGCAAGATCCTTTTCGTAGGCAAGTTCCGCCACCGCTACAGCGATGTTCAATGAAATCTCGCGAATCTGCTGCCATGAGGGATACAGGCGGCCGACGGCAAAATCTTCGTTCGAGGTTTGCTCCGCCAATGCCTTGGCCGCCACCAGGAACATCTCCTCCGGCACACGGCTGGCCTTGACGGCAATAACCCCCAGGCCGATCCCCGGGAAGACATAGGCATTGTTGCCCTGACCCGGCAGGAATGTTCTATCCCCGATCGTCACCGGATCGAAGGGGCTGCCGCTGGCGAAAATCGCGCGGCCCTCGGTCCAGGTGTAAGCGTCATGGGCGGTGCACTCGGCCTTGGAGGTGGGGTTGGACAGGGCGAAGATGACGGGGCGTTCGTTGTATTCGGCCATGGCGGCCAGCACCTCCTGGTCGAACACGCCGGGCTGGCCGGAGACGCCCACGATCATGGTAGGTTTCAGTGAGTGCAGAGCCGACTTGAAGTCCGGCAGGTATTCATGCTCACTGGCAAAAGGCAGCTTGTGATCCGCCAGATTATCCCGGCTCTTGACGATCAGGCCCTTTGAGTCCACGAACCAGCAGCGCGTGTAGCCCTCTTCCTTGGGCAGCCCCTCGGCCGCCATGGCGGAGACGATCAGCTCCCCGATACCCGTTCCGGCGCTGCCCGCCCCGAGAAACAGAATGGTCTGATCGGTAATCGATTCGTTTTTCATGCGCATGGCGGCCTGCAGGCCGGCCAGGCTGACACAGGCCGTACCCTGGATGTCGTCGTTGAAGGAGCACAGCCGATCGCGGTATCTGTTGAGCAGAGGAAAGGCGTTGATGTTGGCAAAGTCTTCGAACTGCAGCAGGACGTCGGGAAAAACCGTCTCCACCGCGGTCACGAACTCTTCCAGCAGGGCGTCGTATGCCTCCCCCCGGATTCGGGGCTGCTTCAGCCCGATGTAGCGCGGGTCGTTCAGGAACTCGGTGTTGTTGGTGCCCACGTCGATGGTGATCGGCAGGCAGTTCTGCAGGTTGATGCCCGCGCAGGCCGCATAAAGGCTGAGCTTTCCTACCGGGATGCCCATACCCTGGGCTCCCAGGTCGCCCAGGCCCAGTATCCGCTCCCCGTCGGTAACCACGATGACCCGCACGTCCTTGGTCTCCCATTGGGCCAGCAGCTCCACAAACCGCCCCTTTTGGTTGGCGTTCAAGAAAATCCCCTGGGGTTTGCGGTAGATGTGCGAATATTGCATACAGGCGTCCCCCACCGTCGGGGTGTAGACGATGGGCATCATCTCTTCCAGGTTATCCACCAGCACACGCGTGTAGAGGGTCAGGTTCAGCTCCAGCAGAGAGGTGATGAAGGCATACTTCTCGATGTTGGTGGGTTTCTCATGGAACAGGCTCATGAACCGCTCGGCCTGTTCCTCGATGGTGTTGACGCAAGGTGGCAGCAGGGCGTCGATCTTGAATTTTTGGCGCTCCTCCGGCGTAAAGGCCGTCCCCTTGTTGAAAATGTGACTCTGCAGCAGTTCAGCTCCGGAAGGAATATCTTTCGTGTTCATGGTATGTCCTTTCATCCGCTTTGGTTGTTACCTGCTGTTTAACGTCAAAGGCTTATGGGCGCTGGAAAAAAGACCAGCCTTGAAGCATACGCGGTTGAGCGGGGTAATGTTGACGATGATGAGTATCGTGTGCCGGTCGGTTGCGCCTCCGGGAAGCCGGTGAGACGCAATCCGGCCCCCGCCCTCAAATGCCTCCTGCCGATGGATCTGCCCTACGTCGTCGTCAACACGTTCATGGTGCTAAGCTCGCGTTAAATGGCAATGGTGAGGCCGGCAAGATACCGCGGGGGCGCTATCAGTGGTCTCCTGGTGCATGGATGTCAAACTGCACGACGGTTGTCGGTCGCAAGCCGGATTCATTCCGGCGTATGAGCAGACTGAACGTGTTTTAAACTCGGCTGAAAGGTTCCCGCCGTTGTTAACTTGGAATCGGCAGGTAGAGGTTTCCGTTAGTTTGATTTGTAATCGAGTGACCGGGAGTATTGAACTAAATTTAGGGTAAATATCTGACGTTTAGGGTTCTGGATTCCAGGTTCCGGGTTCTATATTCTGAATTCTGGCTCCTGACTTCTGAATCCCTGGTTCAGGGTTCCAGGTTGATTGGATGAAACCTGATTCAAACCCAGAACCTGGAACCCAGAACCAATATTTTATTGTTTTTCCAGCGATAGGGCGATGGCCTCGGTATAGCGGGCGTGAACCAGATCGCCCTTCTTGACAGAATCGAAACCTTCCAGGGATTCATCGACCCGCGTGGTCACCAGCCGACCGTCCGCCTGCTCGAGGGTCAGAATGCGGTTCTCCCTGTCGATGGCCAATACCTTGGCGGATACGTCCACCACATTGGCCACGACCGCTTTCGGCTGGGACCCCTTGGGCGATGTGGCCATCACCGTTCCAGCCGCGGCTTCCGGCTTCATACCGGGCTGACCGATATAGACGGCCACTGATTGATGGTATGTGACCTTTACATCGTCACCGACGGCGATCCGGTCAAAATGCGGGTCCTCGGGCGGAATCTCCAGGGCTACGATATTGCTGTCGGGGCCCTGAAGGGTGACGCTGCGATCCGTCCGGTCGATGGCCACGACCTTGGCCATGACAGTGATACTTTCCCCCAGTTGGATTCCCTGGGCACCGGCCGGCGTCGGGATCGACAGGGCCGGGAAGGATACAAGGCAGATCAACAGTAATCCCAGTGTCAGTTTCATTTTCATTATCTTCTCCTTTAGCTTTGGCAATTTTATATCGAAATACTGTAAACGTTAATGACCGCCAGTCAATCAAAGTGCATGGCTGACGGCATATCAAATGCCCTAGAAGTCACACTGCAGCCGCAGGCCCAGGGTGTAGGCCGTGTCGAGTTCCTCATCCGCCGGGCGGATGGCCTGGGTATTCACTGACAGGCGCATAGCCGGGGTCAGCATGTAGTTGTAATAGCCCTCAAAGGCGTGCTCCCAGTCGCGCAGGCGGTCGATATTATCGCGCAGATCGCCGGAAATGTGCGACCCGGCCCAGCCGATCCCCCACTCGTCATCGTTGCGCCCGGGGAACGACACCCCGTTACCCCGGAGGCCGAAGCTGTAGAAGGCGTCGATGACGTTGCGATCCTCGGGATGCCAACCGAAGCGGCTAAAGATACCGATGCCGGCCGGCGGCTGGTTGTGGCGCGTGAGGCCCTCATCCGGATTGGCTTCCATGCGCCGATTGTAGGCGTCGGCGCTGCCCTCTTTGACCCACAGATACTGGGCGAAGTTGCCGATCACCGTATAGTTGGTTGACTTTTCGTCGATGGGCACTGCACCGATGCGCTGGGCAAACAGCCGTTCGCGGGAAATGTCGAAGCTGGCGCGTTCCTTTTTCGAGTAGGCGATGTCGACCAGAAAGTGGCCGGGTCTTCCGGCGAGATCGTAGGATAAAACATAGTCAAATACGAAAGAGAGGTCCTTGGTGGTCAGGGTGTCGAAGGTGCCCCATTCGGCCGTTGCCTTGGCATCATCGCTGTTTATACCGGTAACCGCCGTAAACGAATGCGTCTTGTTGGGCTTCCAGTTGAGCCACCCGATCAGCGTCGTATAGGGGAAGTACTCCCCGGGAATGGGGTTGACGACCAGGCCCGAATACAGGAACTGGCTGCGCTCCCGGTTGGCCAGCGGGTTGGTATCGCCGTAGGAGGCAAAGTTCATCTTGCCGCCGGCGGCCGTGAGGTTCCAGGGCAGCGCCTGGATATAGTACCACTCCGACAAAGCCCAATTATTATTGTCGGAATCGGTATCGGGAAATTGCTGGTCGTGGTTGGCCGACTGGAAGGAACCTACATCGTCGTTGATGCCCGATCGCCAGCGGCCTTCGCCGTGTACGAAGAGCACGCCGCCCGGCCACAGGTCCGCCTTGCCAGTGTCGTACCACATCCAGAGATCGGTCGATCCGTTGTAGCGCATATTTTCGTCGTCACCGCCCGAATAATTGCGCTGCAAAAACTGGGTCACGCCGACATTGAGATAAAGGCCGTTATCGACCATCGCCTGACGGACGCCACCGGGATCGCCGAGCAGTTGGGAACGTTCGAACAGGCCGCCGTCCACGGTGTTGGCGTCACCGAAGAATTTATCGTAGCGCATGGCCGAATAAAAAAGCTCGGGCGCTGCTTCAGTGAGGGAAAACTTACCCTTGGATTGCGTATCGTTCTCACCGGCAACCGCGGCATCGGCCTCCGGAGGGGGATCAGCTCCCGCAGCGGGTGCCGGCGCCCCCAGCGCGATCATGGCCAGCAAAATCAGGGCCGGCCAAGACCGCGTCCATATCCGCATGGTTCTCATAGACTCTCTATCCTCACTTTGAGGTTCGTATCACCTTAGTGCACGGTCTTCTCAGGTGGTCTTGGGTGACTCAACCTTAAAAAAGATGCAATAGAGCACCGGCACCACGAACATGGTCAGCATAGTCCCGAACGTCAGGCCGAACATGATGGTGTAGGCCATGGCCGACCAGAAGACGTCGGGCGCCAGGGTGATCAGCGCCAGCACCGTGGTGGCCGCCGCCAGGCAGACCGGCCGCAGGCGCGTCACGCCGGAGCGGACAATGGCCTCGTAGCGCGTCTTGCCGGCATCGATCTCCTCCTGCACCGTATCCAGCAGCACGATGGCGTTCTTGATCATCATGCCCGAAAGACTCATGGCCCCCAGGGTGGCCAGAAACCCGAAGGGCTGGCCGCTGACCAGCAGGCCCACGGTTACCCCGATAAGCGCAAAGGGGATGGTGCAGACGATGATCAGCATCGGCCTGAAGGCGCTGTAGAGCGCCACCATGGTAAAGAGCATGATGATCACGGCCGGCAGGACGCCCGGCGTGAGGGAGGACTGGTTGTCCAGCTGGCTTTCGTCCTCACCGTCCATGAAGATGTCGTAGCCGGGCGGCAGGGTCGCCATCAGTTCCATGAACTCGTCGTAGACGTGGTTTTTAAGATCCGGATAAGTCGACCACCAGGCTGGAGTGGCCTGAATGGTGACGGTCCGGCGCCGGTCCCAGCGGTTGATGAAGGGCTCCTCGTACTCGGTCTTGATATCCTTGGTGACCTGGGCCAGCGGCACGGCCTGGGAGGCCCGGACCGGTTTGATCTGCAGCGCGTCCAGGTTGTCCGCGGCCGCATGCCGCTCCTCGGGCTGGTGGCGCAGCAGGATGGGGTAGAGGTCGTCGCCCTCGCGGTAGAGCCCCACCTGCTGGCCGTCGTAGGCCCGCTTGGTGGCGTAACCGATGTCGTCGCGACTGACCTGGGCCCAGCGCCCCCGGGGCTGATCGTAGACCGGCACGATCTTCTCCCGGCGGTTCATGAGCGAGGTCTTGATCTCCTTGGCCCGGGGCTCCTTCCTCAGAATGGCCTTGCCCTTTTCCCCGATCTCGCGCAGGAAGGCCACGTCCGCCTCGGCCGGGCCGGTGATCTGCCACTCGAACTTCCAGGTGTCGCTGGGACCGACTCCGTACTTGCGCACGCGTGTGGTGATATCGGGGTAGTTCTCCTTGATCCAGGGCTCGAACTCTGCGATCAGCGGATCGACCTGCTTGTAGCTCTCGGTGTTGACGATCATTTCAGCGTAGTTCTGGTAATAGGGCAATTCGGGATCCACGGGCAGGTAGAGGCGCGGCGGCCCCTTGCCGAAGAAAGAGCTCACCGTGGTCACGAGTTCGTTCTCCATCAGTTTATCCTCGGCGGCCTTGGTTCGCGCGACCACGTCCTGGATGCGAGTGCCCTCGTCGAACCAGAAGTCCACCATGATCTGGTTGCGCGAGGCATAGGGGAAGAACATCTGCTTGACGTAGCCGAAGCCGTAGATGGCGGCCACCAGCATGCCGACCATGACCCCCATGAACACCCAGCGCTGGCGGATGGCGAGCTCCAGCAGTTTCTTGTAGGCGTTGAAGAACTTGGTGTCGAAGGGGTCCTTGGCTTCTTCGCCCTCCGCCGCGGGCTTGGGGTCGGGCAGCATGCTCAGACACTGAAGCGGGGTCTGGATCAGGGCCAGCAGCCAGCTTAGGCTCAGGGAGATGCCCACCACGACGAACAGGGAGCGGCAGTACTCGCCCGCATCCGCCCGGGAGGCGAAGATGGGGTAGAAGGCCATCACGGCGATGATCGTGGCCCCCAGCAGCGCCATGGCCGGGTTGCTGGCCGCTTCGATGGCGGCCTTGACCCGGTCCATCCCGCTGTTGATCTTCACCTGGATCCCGTCGGCCACCACGATGGAATTGTCCACCATCATCCCCATGGCTATGATCAGCGCCCCCAGGGACATCCGCTGGAAGGGGTAGCCAAAGAGGGTCATGCCCACGAAGGTACCCAGGATGGTCAGCACCAGGCCAGTGCCGATGATCACCCCCATGCGCCAGCCCATCGGCACGGTGAGGACGATGAGCACGATAATCACCGATCCGGCCAAATTGGTGAAAAAGCTGACGATGGATTCGGTGACCAGTTCAGACTGCCAGGCCACCTTGGTGATCTCCATGCCCACGGGCATGGTGGCCATCATCTCCTGCAGGCGCTGGTCCAGGCGCTTGCCCACATCGACCACGTTCACGTCGTCGCGGGCTGCAATCTGAACGCCCACGGCCGGGCGCCCGTCCGTGCGCATGAGCGATTGGGGCGGTTCAAGGTAGCCGGCCTTGACTTCGGCAATGTCTTTGATGCGGATCAGCTCCACTTCGGGGCGTTCGCCGACGGCACCAGTGGGCCGCTGGGCCTGGGTGGTCTGCAGGTCGGTGGTAATGGGGGCCACGGCTTCGTTGAAGGTCCGCGCCTGGCTGGGATGCAGGAAGAGCTCGCCAATGTCCTCCGGGGTGATGAATTCGCCCGTAGGCACCACCCGCAGACGCTTGTCCTGGACGTCGATCGCCCCGGCGTCCACGACCATGTTCTGCCGGCCTAGGGTGTCGACGAAGTCCTGGAAGGTCAGGCCCCGCTCGGCCATCTGTTTCTGGGAGACATCGATATAGATCACCTGGTCCTGGATGCCCCACAGTTCGGCCCGCGAGACCCCCTCGATCAGGTCCAGTTCCCGTTTGATGTCGTCGGCCCAGTCCTCGAGCTCGGCGTAGCTGAAACCGTCGCCGGTGAGCGCCAGGACAAAGCCGTAAACGAAGTTGAAATCGTCCGATATGTCCGGTTTGCCGGCCCCGGGGGGCAGCTGGGGTAT
>JASJCD010000078.1 GCA_030066135.1 Desulfobacterales bacterium
GCCTTCCCCCAGGGAAACCAATTGCAGCGGGCGTTTGCGGAGATCTGTATTCCCGGCGATCTGCGGGTGAAAGCGGATGGTGTCGGAGCGGAGCTGTTCGCGAATAAATTCGGTGGCCTCGCGCCTTAACGCTTCCGGGGTAATCGGGTCACCGGCCATGGCCGCGGACCTGACGACCTGCCGCAGGCCCAGGGTGAAAATGCTGCCCTGGGCCGTCGCGACCGTTTTCTCGTCGTCGCGACAGGCCGTAAGGACGACATAGTTGTCATCCGCCGCCCCCGGGTTACGGGGTTCCATCAGATCGAAACGTCCCCGACCACCGGCGGCATCGATATAGGTTGAATACGAAAAGAACTTGACTTGCGCCTCATTGACAGAAAAGGAGCGAGGGCTCAGCCGCAGGCTTCGCGTGGCGCTTCCGCTGTGGCAGGCATCCAGGATGACGAGAATATTGCGGCTGTCCATTCGCGCCAGCAGGGTGCTGAACACGTCATCGACCAGCACGCCCGTAAGCGTCGTGTGCCGCGCCTGTTGCTCGATGGCGGCATCGTACATCAGCAAGACCTCATCGAAGGCATCGTTTTCATCCTGGTTGTCATCCGGAATCTGGGAGCCGTGCCCACTGAAGTAAAACAGGACACGGTCCTCCGGACCGACTCCCTCGATGAGCCAGTCTTCAACGGCCGCAACCACCTGCCGGGTGGAAGCCTCTTCATGCGCCAATACCTTGATGGCGTCTTTTTCAAACCCCAACAGGCGCGCGAATTCCGTCATCATCTGGATATCCAGACTGACGCCGCTGAGTCTGGCATCCAGTTGGGCATAGCGGCCGACCCCGACCAGCAGGGCGCGATCCTCGGCATGCGCACGACCACCAACGGCAGGGATCATGATCGCCAGGCATACAACCAATAAAATGCATTTTCCTGTATGGGGTATTCCTGAGGTCAACGTGTCACCGCTCCTTCATCCACGCCCGCGGAACGCGCATACTAAGGATATCCTCAAGTATTATCCTTTAGTTAGACGCGCTGCCCCTGATCTGATTATCACAATAGGTCACATTTCCAACGCTGTCACGCCTTATTGGGGAGAGACGTTCAGCCCTGCGCAAAAGTTTACACCTCATTTGAGCGCCAGCCCCAAACGTTTCAATTTGGCTTTGCCGACCTGCAGGGATTTCTGATCCGCGTAGAGCAGCACCACCTGATACCGGCGCGCGCCCGTGCGGTACCATTCGATATTCAAGTCCGGCGCCTGTTTGCGCAGGTGATCGTAAAAGCCGGCGGCCCGAAAGGGTTGGGCGAAGGTCAGGATCAGGATATGTTTTTGCGGTATATAGGGTGACCGTTTGCCGGCCATGACGGCTACCGGTGTAACGGTGGCGCCTTTCAGAAATTTCCCCAGATGATGGTAAATATAGCCGCTGTACCATTTTGCGCCTTTGGGAATGTCACCGGACCGCAGCGATCGATCGATACGGTTGGGGCCGTAGTTGTAGGCGGCCAGGGCCAGATGCAGATTGTTGTCATATCGATCCAGCAGTTCGCGGAGATATTTGGCGCCCGCATTGATGTTGGTGCATGGATGGTACAGGGCCGCCAGGCGATAAATGCCAAGATGTTTGGCCGTCCCCGGCCATTGGATTTGCATCAGGCCATGGCAATTGCGATCCGATCGGGCATTGGGATTGAAGTTCGATTCCCCCCGCGCCACAGCCAGGAGTAACGACAGGGGCAGATCATGGTCCCGGGCCGCCGACCTGAAACAATGTGCAAATGGAAACGGCGCGGTCGGGGTTTTGCGGGCATCCGCCGCCAGGTAGTGTTTCCAGATCGCATCCAGATTCGCCGTATTGTTCCGGACGGCGCCGAGGGCGGCCTGGTAATAGCCCAGCAGGAGAAAGCAGGGGATCAGCTTGGCGATTTGCCACATAAATCTCATTGTCGCCCAACGCTTTCCTGGCCATGCGCTACAAAGAGCGATCATGCCAGAAGCGAAATTCACGCCACTCGAGTTTTTGAGGATATCGGGTGGCGAGGTGTCTCAAATATTGCTGCCATCGATCGACACGTTCATGCGATGGCCGGCGGCCAGGGCCAGAGAGCGCTTCCGGAAAACGGTGGCCGGGAGCACACAACCCTTGAAGCCGATCGAGTTCGTATTCGAACCGGTCCGCCAGATCCGGTGTCGTGACCGCAATCGCATAAATGCGCTCCATGCCGGGCGTCCCCTGAAGCTCCAGAACCCGCCGCCCGGCATCCGCAAGCGGAGGAAACCGAAACCGCCGGCCGGACGCGATAACAGGTCCAAGCGTTTGAAAGTCCTGACAGCTGGACGGGAACAGGCGTGTGAGGTCACCGGTGGCATCCTGGGCTATCAGAAAAACACGGGCGGGGTGTGACAGGCGTATTTCAACGGCCAGACAGCTCCCCGTGGGAAGCCGCGCATCAGCAGCGAGAAGACGGCTCCCAGTCTGCCAGGGGGTGGCGGTGGCGCAGCCCCCCGGGTCGGCGGCGGTGATCAAATGGAAGGCTGAAATCAGCGGCCGGGGGCTTTCGGCGGGCGGATCGCTCGGCGCAGCCGCCGGCGCCCGTTCCTGAACGGCGGCGGTCATCAGGCGCTGCCCAGGGGAACCGATCAGAACATAGGCCTCGGTTTCCGCTCCGGGCAGATACTTTTTCTGACGCCGATCTTTGGCTGCTATCCAGACCTGATACAGATTCTGGTGGATAGCGTGAATGCTGACAATCACCGCCACGTTGGCCCGGCCGGGATCGTCGGTCACCTCGACTTCCCGGAAACGGGCCAGGTATTTCCCCACGAGCTTCAGGGTGGTCTTGAAAAAGGCCGGCGATTCGTCGGCCGGTGCTTCCACATGGACCAGCAGGTCATCGGCATCCCCCTGCTGAAGCAGGCAACTCAGATTGCGCGCCAGATAGCTTGCCAGCAAGTCCGGCTGGTCATCGGCGAAGGGCAGCGGCCGCAAGCCGCGCAGATACGCGTCCGGATGCTCGCGCTTCAGGGCGGCCAATTGCGCGGCGGTCGGCCGTCCCTGCCAGAATCGGCCAAACCCGGATACCCATTTGTGCTCGGCGAGATTGAGGGCCCGCACCCGGACCTCGAGTTGCTTGTCGATGCGGGTCAGCCGGCAGTCGATGCCGATGTAATAATGAACCTTCCGATGGTCACCGCACGAAATGTCAGCGAGGCTTTGATGGTGTTTATGCATGCGGGTGTCCGGCCGCCAGTGGAGATCCAGGCCGGGTTCCCGTACAAGGGCATCGACGATCTTCGTACGGATGTGGTCCGTCAGTTCATCGATATGCGGCTGGACATTGTCGTTCTGCATGCGCACCAGCAGAATTGGCTGTCCCTTGAAGCGGGGATGCTGGCCGAATTGCTGCCGCAGGTGGGGAATAAGGGTATCATCCAGCCATTCCGCGAGCGCAGGTCCTGTGCTCATGGTATCCGCCCGGTGATTGCGGTGGTTTCCGGCACAGGCGGCAAGACTCATCAACCAACACAGCGTCGCGCAGAGCGCCCCCAGGGTTCGTATGCGGCTTGTCGACTTCACTTCAATATCACCTCTCCACTCGGCATGATGGTCAAGTCACCACCTTCACGATTCGCGATGAGCCGCGAGATGGCCTGGGCTGTGTTTTCAGGCAGCGTTACCCCCCAGGTTACCCTGCCCGAACCAAAGGCCGCGACCTGACGGCTGAAACGGGCGGTATAACTGGCGGGAACCGTGCTGGCCGCCATCTCATAGATTTGGGCCGGCATTGGCGCTGCGGTATAAACGGGTTGCCCCTTGGCCGTGTTCAATTGCCAGGCTTTCTGGCCGGCGAGGGCGTAGAATTGTACGACCCGGCGGTTGATCAGGGTATCCAACGCGCTGTCCGAGGCAAAGCGCAGCGTAAAGCCTTTCTTGGCCGGCGGGGTTGGCGCGGGGGCCGGCGGCGTTTCGATCGGGGCGGGTTGCCGGGGCGGGGCGGCGCGGCTTAGACGGTCTGCCGCCCGGTCGAGGCGCGCCTGAATTTCCTGGTACTGCTGTTCTTCGATTTCAATTTGTGCATCGAGTTCATCCCGGACCCGTCGTTTCTCCCTGATTTCGCGTACAATCCCGGCCAGCACCCCCTCCCGGGTTTCGATTGCGTCCTGGGCCGCCTTCAGGGTTTGCGAAACCGCAGCCAGCTCCGCACGTTTCCTTGCAAGCCGCGACACGGTCTGCTGTGCGCGCACGGTGGCATCGGCCGCCTGCGCTTCCACGTTTTTAAGTGCTTCGGTTGCCTCGGCCAGGCGGGCCTGAAGTCCGGCCAGTTTTTCTTTGAGGGCCGCAATTTTTTTTTCGAGGACGGCCGCCTTGGCGCTTGAATCCCGGGGTGTAGCAATCGTAGGGCGATCTGCCGGAGGAGACATGGGCAGTGCTTTTACCAGCGCGAAAATCGCCATCAGGCATAAACACAGAATGGCAAAAAACCGCATGACATCCGTCTGCAGCATTTCGATATCGTCCGTTGACGGGGGGCTGCGGTGATATGCAAATCGCGGCGATGACAGCAGGGGGTTCATCAGCGTCTCCACTGTGGCAGATACACGTTCAGGAACTATCCGGGGATTTCGTGGTCGTTGTCGCTGCCAGCCGGCTGAGGTGCGCATCGATGGAGCGCAGGGTCCCATGAAGCGCATCCGCGTGCTGCTCCGCCAGCCGATTGTAGTAGGCCTGCACCTGCCGGCCCACCGCCAACGATTTGACGAGCCGTAAGACATAACCGCCCACTGCGCCAAAAATGGTCGTGGACAGGGCCAGCAAGATGCCGCCATCGACCAGTCGCTGCAGGATCGAGAAGGCGCCCAGTTTGGCGGCGGTCTGGGCATTCAGATCACCGAGACCGTCCAGCAGGGCCCCCCGCATACCGATCGCGGTCCAGACAACACCAATACCGAAGAACAGATTGATCCAGATGTCGACCAGGTGGTCCATCTGGGCGATTTTCTCCAGCGCGCTGTCTGGATCGCGAAGCAGCCGCTTCAGGTGCAGGAGCGACAGGATATAGAGTAAAAGGGTTGCCCCAAACGGAACGACCGACAGGCGCAGATTTTCATAGGTCCAGGCCAGCAGGCGTTGCACCGTGGGGACGTCCAATACGGATATGGCGATAACCTCCGACATGTTCAGAAGGTAGAGCAGGGTTGCCGCGATCAGGACAACGCCGAGCGACCCGGTGATCAATCCGGCCGAGAAAACAGCAACCGAGTGGGTTTTGGCTTTCATCGCAAGCTTCCTGGATTACTTGTTCCGGCAGGCCGTACAAGTGGCGTCCAACAACAGCAGAATCGAATTATACTGATCCGCCGCAGCATAATAGGCCTGTTTGTCCTGGCAGGCTTTCAACAGGCCCTCTTCTTTCTGACCGAGCTCTTTCTGCAATTCCAATTCGAGATCTTTGCGGGGTACGTCGGGACATGATGAACAGACGTTGAAGTCGTCCGGCAGCGACATGAAGGTGGTGTTGAAATAGCGGTTGTAGTAATTGCGGGCTTGAATTTTATCGATGATGCCCTGGTCGTTGGCCCAAACCAGAAATTCACTGAAACGGCGTTTGTTCTCGATATCGGGGTCGCGTTTGGCAACATCCAAAAGACGGTCATAGTAGCCGTCAAACATCTGCTCGCATTCCAGACGACCCAGATCGGCACGCGAGTGATCCAGGGCCTCCTCGAGGTTCACCCCGGATGGCAGGGTACAGGAAGGCTGATAGTAGCGCTTGTTCGTGCAGGCCGACAGCATTGCCGCCACGACACAGATGATCAAGAGTCCTCTGAGCTTGGCATTGAATAAAGGGCTTAATTTCTTCATGATGGGTTATCCTCCACTCGATTACGGTTGCCCCCGCTACATTCCGAGAGGGCTTTGATACGCTGACTCGATGGTGCCCTGAGGCGGATCGGGAATACCCTCCAGATCGCCGTCCTCCCCAAAGAGGATGGTCTTTACCCGGCCGACCATCTCGAACATCTCCGGCGTGATAATGCCGTAAACCTGGTCGAGATCGATCATGAGTTTGGCGCGGCTGATTTCATCCCGTGTCAGGGCGATCAGGTCCTGCACCTCCTGCGTGTCAAGGTATATCTCGGCCGCTACGGCGGCGAGGGACCCTCCCGATCCCGTCCTGGGGGCCGTTGCCACCAGCCGGTAGTATTGCTTGAACTTTTCACTTAACCTTCCCGGCCGGCGTTTATAGCGTGCGGGTTCGGCCGCTTGGAGCGGTGTCTTGGCCAGTAGTTTTTGCAGCCCCCGCGGTGTCGTCTTGCGGCCCAGTTCCTTGCGAATCCGTCGTTCAAGACTCGTATTCGTAGCTCGGACCGAATCCTCCATACCCGGCAGTCGCGACTCCATGACGTCCAACATTTCCAGGTAAACCTGGCTCAATTGGGCGGTGATCTGACGACAGCCGGGCTCGGATTCAGCGCCTTCGCATTTGCTGGCGCTATAGAGTTCTTCCTGCTGGTTCAACTGTTCAATCAAACTCTGAAGATCCGCCTCCATCGCTTTGGCCGTTTCACTGGTGTGTTTGATGCTCTCGACAACGTTGGTTGGAAACAGCCTCAAGGTGGGGGATGTTTTGGCCTGTGCCGAATGTGGCCCACCCGCAAGAACAACGAGCGCCAGGACGAGAAGCCCGCCCCAAAATGCTGGCCGCCTCGAATTCCATACCTTTGCCCTGCATTTCAATTCCAGCATGCGCCACCTCCTCATAGCGTTTTGGACCGCGCGCGCCCGTAACCGATAGGGTTCGCGAGCTTAGCTTAAAGATTGCGGGTGCGAGATCAGGCCCGGCGCGCCGACAGCTTGTTTAACACCACGGCTTTGGATTTTAGGCCGGCCTTTTTCGAACGCATCCATTCTCGGGAAAAATCCGTCCGCATAATCAATAGACGGACACTTTGCGGATCCGGATCAATTTTTCCACCGCGACGGTTGGTTTTGCGGCAGGGAAATCAGGCGTGGTCCTCATTTGATGCGAAGAACGTTGAAAGGCGGCTTTGATCGGCTAGAGACGGTATTGCGGCGTGAGCGCCCTGGCCATTTGAATATCGGCCGGGGCGCCAGGGACACATGGGCTGGGTGGGATAAGCGTGGCTTCAACCTGCTAAAACCTGTATCTCAAAATTAAGATTAGGGTTCCTGGATGGCAGCAACTGGCGAGAAAGCGGAGCATACACGCAGTATGTATGCAGGTTCGTAGGGCAGGGACCCTACGGTTCTGCCAAGAGCCGGCTCACGATGCTCCGCATCATCAATAGATCCGATGCTGAATCCTGCAACGCGGGGACTCACCGCCATGTGTAAGAACAGGCGAGGAATCCAGCAAAGCGGAGAACACCGCCGGGGACACTAAGATTTTTTTGAGATACAGGTTCTAATGCGCTTCTTTGATTTCCAGATAGGCCACATCCTCATCGATGCGGATGTGTAATACTTCTTCCGGGCCGAATATGCTTTTCAACTGATAGTAGGGTTTTGAAAGGACAACACGATCGAAGGGTTCCAGACGATAACCTTTTTTTTGTAATATGGATATCAACCGACTGACACGTTGGTCATCATTCCACTGCAGGTTGGTATTTACCAGAAGGATATCCTTCAACTCCTGATCCAAAACAAGTTCAACCGAAGTGAGCAAGGATTGCCGGGTCTGATATTGATAGACCAGCGGCCCGCCAATCAGAGCAAGCAGCACAAGCGAGGCAGCCAGGGCCTGGATCGGTCTCGTTTTCCACCAGGGAACGGGATCTGGTTCGTCGGCGGCCTCGGATTGAAGGTCCTTCAGCGTTTCCTGCAGGATTTCATAGCATGGCCCACACCGGTTGAGATGGTGGAGCAATCTCTGGCGTTCGTCACCGCCAAGCTTGCCTTCGATCAGGCAGGCCAGTTCCTCCATGCTGGCATGGGGTCCGGATTCCACCGTATCGGTCGGCTTCAATGCTTTATGCAACCATTTGCCCATATTGGCCTCTATCTGGTTAGACGGACACGTCAGGGTTCGCGAATGCCCTCGGCAAGCAATTGTTCGCGGTATTGGTTCAAGAGTCGCTTTAACCGACGTCTTGCCGAGGATGCTGACAGTCCTATCATCTTGGCCACTGAGGAGACCGGCTGCTCGGAGGCATATACCAATCTGATCAGCAGCTGATCTTCCTGTGGAAGCGCTGTGGTGGTCGCCCGAATGATCTTGAGCGCTTTCCCCCGTCGGGCATGATCGAGTTTATCGATCAGGGCTTCCAGTGGATTGGCATCGGGGTCGTGCGGATTTTCAGACGCGCCGGTGGTTTCCCTATCCAATGACTGAAAGGCAGGGTTTTCGCGGCAGGGGGCTTCGCGAATCGGAAGGATTGCTTTCAGGTACTGTTCGTAAGGTCCTTCGAACAAGTCTTCGACCTGCAAAAAATCATAGGCATCGTCAAATGAAAATTTCTGCCAACAGACAAGACGGTAGACCGCCTCGGCCCACTTGCCGAGTTTGGTCACACCGGCGGGTATACGTCTGCGGCCGTAGATTTTGCGCCGGTAGTCGACAATGAGGGTGTTGACCAGAGAATAGATATAGGTTGTCAGCTGACTCTTGCCCTTATAGGCCCGCAGCCGCCTGAAATTGTCGGCCCTCAGGCTGTCGATGATGAAAACAAAGCTTCCGTTCTGCTCGTTTTCGTCCGCGAAATGCCGCTTGCAGACGGCCTCAATCTTCTGAAGGATTGCGCTTGAAGAAAGAATGTTTTCCGGATCTATACGGTTGCCGACCACAGGCCTGATTTCCAAAGTTATAGTGTTGCGTATATGTCACACGATCCATTGGCTGCGTCGTCACGCGGCGTAATGGTGTCGGGGCCGAAAATGCTGGCAGGGTATGCCCCTGCATCCGGTTCTCAAGGCCCTGATCCAGTTGGGGCTTCATATGATGAGCCCTCCAGCCCCGTCGGTCGAATGTTATAATGCTTTGAAATTATTGAACTGTCTACATTGGTCCTTAAGATCCAGCCGTTTCCGGTATACACCGGCGATTGTCCCCGCGTCACGGCCCACGCTAAAATCAATCTGATTATGGTGCAAGCCAACAAGGCGTATTTGAAGCGCTTGGGTCCCGGGCAGTCTCAAGCTTTGCGTGCAACGCTAAGCGCCCTGTCGGAGGTAAAACGGTAGATGAACAAATGCGCGCACCTCACATTGCGATGTATCCAACATAGCGGTAGTGCCCACATGATATGTTGATCCGGTCATCGCCCCGGTCGCAGGCGTTTCGGTCAAGCGCCGCAGCAGCGTTTGAACTTTTTCCCGCTGCCACAGGGGCAGGCTGCGTTTCGCCCCGGCGTGGTTGCACCCCGGCGGCCTCTTTGGAGCTGCATGATTTGCACGATGTCGGAAGCGGGCTGTCCTGTCTGCACCAGGTCCGCCATGATTTTGAGATAGGGTGCCATATGGCTGAAGACCGCTTTGTAGGCCGGGCAGAGGTAACTCAGCCCCGGTTCGCCCTCCGGTGAAAGGGCAAAACGGTGCTTGGGGCAGTCGCCGTGGCAGGCCGGCCGGACCTCGCACAGCCGGCAGAAACGGGGCAGGCGGCCCTGTTTGGCTTGCCCGAAACTTCGCTGCGCATCCGACGCCGTGAGATCGACCAGGGGCGTTTCCATGATGTTGCCCAACCTGTAGCGCGGATAGACGTAATGGTCGCAGGCGTAGAGGTCGCCATTGTGTTCCAGGGCGAGCGCCCGCCCGCATGTGGGGGCGAAATGGCAGAGTCCCGCACCCGCTCCCATCCAGTTGCCCAGGGCCACATCGAAAAACTGCACGAACACCCGGCCGACATCGTGCCGTACCCATTCGTCGAAGACCTTGATGTAGAATTCGGCCAGCCGCTGGGGTGTCACGCTCCATGGTGTGACGGGCGCTTCAGCCGCCTGCGCCTCCCCCGAAGGCGGCATGGCCAGGTCCAGCCCAATCTCTGCGGCGGCGTCGTCGGGCATGCGCTCCACGGCCGGGACGAATTGCATGTGCCCGTCACCGATTTGTTTTAAAAAGCGATAGACTTCAAGCGGCCGCCGTGCATTGTGATCATTCACCACGGTAAGGGTGTTGAAGGCCACCTTATGCTTCCGCAGGCACTCGACGCCCGCCATGACGGCCTCAAAGGTCCGACGCCCGCCCGCTTGCTTCCGGTAGCGGTCGTGGTATGCCTGGGGGCCGTCGATACTCAGCCCAACCAGAAAGTTGTTGGCTTTAAAAAAGCGGCACCATTCTTCCGTAAGCAGGGTGCCGTTGGTTTGGATCGTGTTGGTAATTTTTTTTCCGGCGGCGTACCTGGCCTGCAGCGCGAGCGCGGTCTTGAAGAAGTCGATTCCCAGCAGGGTGGGCTCACCGCCCTGCCATGCGAACTGGACCTCCGGTGTGTTCTGCGAAGCAATGTACTGGCGGATGAAGCTTTCGAGCACCTCCGGAGACATCTGCAGATGGGTGGCTCCGCCGTATAGACGCTCCTTTTCGGTGTAGAAACAGTACGTACAGCGCAGGTTGCAGGATGCCCCCGAAGGCTTGGCCATGACTTGAAAAACCATCACCCGTCCTTATTGAATCCTGTGCATCGTGCCGCCACAACCCCGGGCATCAGGGATCGAACGCCTCAAAATTCCAGTTGACGCCGGCGATGTCGGGAAAGTGAGACCCGTCGTCCCGGCCGACCTCGCTGTCGACCAGGCGATTGAGCTTCGCATTCATGACCAGCAGGAGATCATGTTTTTGGCTGTCGAGCGCGAGGTTGATCATTTCGTGCGGATCGGTTTCAAGGTCGAACAACTCGACGTCATTGAGCTGGAAGATCTCTTCTATCGAAGTGGGCCGGTTGTGCTCCTGGGAATTGAAGTAGCGGCTGTATTTGTAGCGGCCGTCGTAAACCGTCCGGATGTTGGAGCGTTTGCGGGTGTCCGGCCGTGGGAGGTTCTCCGTTGTCATCTTCTTGCCGGCGGCCTCGGCCCGGGCAACCTTCTGCAGCCAGTCGGCGTCCATGAAAGACCACATGCTGTAGCAGTAGAGGGCGCCTTCCCGGACGGCATCGTAAGCCGCCTGCCGGGGGGCGGCCAGCAGGGGGGAAAGGTCATGGCCGCGCAGGCGGTCGGCCACCGCCGCCTTCTGCTGGCGGGCGGCACCGGTCAGGCCCAGAATGGTCGGCACGAGATCGAGATGCGAGGTGACCGCCCCGCATCTCTGCCCCCCGGCCAGATCCGGGTGGTAGACGATCAGGGGAACGTGGTTCTGCTCGCGGTAGGCGGTGGCGCCTTTGCCGGACATGCCGTGGGCCCCGCAGAGTTCGCCATGATCGGCCGTATAGATGACAATGGTGTTCTCCAGCAGCCCCAGGTTTTCGAGTTCGGCCAGAATCGTTACCACCGCGCGGTCGTTGTCGCTGATACAGTTGAGATAATAATCCTGGCGTTTGCGCCAGCGCTCGTCTTCGTTGGGAATACGGCCGGTGAGAAGCCCCATGGCCCGGTCATAGTCGACGTGCGCGGCGGGGCGCCCCGGTTCGTCCCAGGTCTGTTTGCGGCTGGGAGACAGGGGCAGCGGCCATTTCTTTCGATAGACCGCGTCGTCCGGCGCCGGGGCGATCGGCATTATCGTCGGGGGCTCGCCCTGCACCTTCTGGCCGGGCACATCCGTATCGTGAAACATGACGTCGTGGGGATTGACCAGACTGAGTCCCAAGAACCATGGTCGTCCCTGGGCCTCGAGCGACTTGCCTTTACGCCGCAGCCAGGCCTGCGCCGTTGCCGTCACGACCTGATCGGTGCTGTACCCTCCCCGCGTATCACCGACGGCATCGCCGATACCGGTGAAATCAGCGAAACCGTATTTCTCCATGATATCGTGCCCCACAAGCGCGAGGGGTTTGCCCGGTGGAAAATGCTCATGGATGCGTTTGTTGAGATGCCATTTGCCCTGATAGGTCGTGTAGTAGCCGGCATCGCGCATCATGTGCCCGATGGTGGGGATGTCGTAAGCCATGTCCTGAATCCAGGGGAAATTGGTATTATCGAACATGCGGGTATGCTGAATGTGCTGACCGGTAAAGATGACCGAACGCGACGGCGTGCAGACCGCCGAGCAGATCTGATGGTTCTCGAAGGTCGTTCCCATGCGCGCCAGGCGGTCGCGCCCCGGCCAGTGGCCCTTGCCCAGCAGTTCGGGCTGGTAGCGTTCCTGATCGGTGATCAGGAAGAGTACATTGTAGGGTTTGGGTTTGAGCGTCCCGGCCTTTTGGGGCTTAGCAGAGGAAGCCGCGGCGGCCTGCGCCTTGCGCGCTGGCAGCGACACGGCCCCCGATCCCATGGCCAGGGTGGCCATCCCGGCCGTTTGAAGAAAGTCGCGCCGGGAGAGGCCCCTGGCACCGGCTTTTTTCTCATTGTCGGATGGGTTGCTAGTCATTTTTTCTCCTTCAATATGTTCCCGGACCGATCGTGGTCCGCAGCCGGTGGTTGGTTTTTGGCGTGCGCGCAGCATATCCGCTTAGGCCCACCGGCCGCAATGCCTAACCGCGCAGGGTCACCGTTCGTAGCGCCGAACGCCGCCCATCAGTCCGCTGCCGGCGCCGGCAATTCCAATCCGCTGCGGATGTGTAGATCCCGCTGGGGAAAGGGAATTTCGATGCCCGCCGCCTTGAGGGCTTCGAAAATGGCGAAATACAGCTCGCTGCGTACACGGCGCCGGGCCGTCTTACGCACATCGATCCAGAAGAGCAATTCGAAATTGATGCTGTTGTCGCCGTATTCCACAAAGCGCACGGCGGGGGCGCGAAAATCGGAGACCAGCGGTTCGGCCGTGGCCACGTCCATCAGGATCTTTTCGACTTCGCGCGGATCGGCGTCGTAGCCCACGCCCACCAGCAGGTCCATCCGGATAAAGGACGAGGAAAGCGAATAGTTGACGATGGTGCTGGTCACCAGATCGGCATTGGGGATCAGGTATTCGACATTGTCCCGGGTGCGGATCTTGGCTGAGCCCAGATAGATGTCGGTCACCTCCCCCAGGGTGCCGCCCACCTCGATCCAGTCGCCCTTGCGAACTTTGCCGCCGAAGATGATGCTGAAACCGCTGATAATGTTGGCCGCCAGGCTCTGCAGCCCCAGCCCCACGCCAATACCGACGGCGCCGGCGAACACCAGCAGGAAGCGCAGGTCGAGCCCCACGATCCTGAGGGCAATCAGAAA
>JASJCD010000079.1 GCA_030066135.1 Desulfobacterales bacterium
ACCTTGCTTTCACCACCGGCATCCCCTCCCTGGATCAGCATCTGGGCGGGCTCTATATCGGTGACAATGTCATCTGGTACGATGCGGCCGGCAGTCTGGTCCCGCCGTTTAGCGTCAATTTCCTGAAAGCCTCCCAGGAAGAGCGCCAGGCCCTGATCTATGTCAGCTTCGATCGTTCGCCCAAGACGCTGCTCAAGGATCTGGGTCCACTGGCCGACAGCCCTTTGCTAACGGTGGTAGACTGTTTCACCGATGGCAAAGGCGAGGGGTCGACGCTTTTCAACCAGTTTTACGACCAGATGGAAGAGCGGCCTGCATGCCGGATCGTCAAGATGTCGCAACCTGAAAAGCCCGAGCAAGTGATCCGGGCCGTCTATGAGATTCACCAAACCCTGCCGGGTGACGTGCGCCTGGTTTTCGAGAGCCTCACCGGTATGCAGGAGCTCTGGGGCAGCGAAGCGCAGGTGCTGCGCTTTTATTCCCGCGCCTGCCCCCGGCTGTATGAGCTCGATACCATCGCCTACTGGATCATCGAGCGGGAGGCGCATACCTCGCGCCTGCGGGCCAACATCAACAAGATTGCCCAGGTGGTCATGGACCTGACGATCAAGCGGGGCAAATCCACGCTGACCATCGTCAAGGCGCAGGGGCGCAGCCCGCGCTCGCTGAACAAACCGGCGCTTTTCTGGAGCGAGGGCGACGCGGTGCATTTCGAGAGCGAGCAAAGAGGGCTCGGTAAGTTGGACCTGAGCGCCCGCCTGAAAGCGCTGCGCCAGGACCGGGGTATCAGCCAGAAGGTGCTGGCCCGGGGCATCGGCGTGACCCCCAGCACCATCTCCCAGATCGAGGGCAACCTTATCTATCCTTCCCTGCCGGCCCTGGTCAAAATGGCGGAGATTCTGGCGGTCGACGTGAGCGCTTTTTTTCAGGAGAAGGCTGGTGGGCCGCGGCCGGTGGTTTTCAAGGCACCGGCACAGGCGACATCCACACTCGACAGGGTCCCCGAAAAGGTTGCCGTGCAACGGCTGCTGCCCCGGGAGTTCAATGCCAGCGCGGAAGCCTACCTGGTCACCTTCCAGGGCGCGGCGGTCATCGACCGCCATTTTCGGACCCACAAGGGGGAAGAGATCGGCTATCTGTTGTCCGGCCGCCTGGAGGTGATCATCCAGGATCAACCCCATGCGCTGGTCGCCGGTGATACGGTCTATCTGACGGTGGATACACCCACGAACTGGACCAACCCGAGCCGCGAGGCCGCCCGTCTCCTCTGGCTGACGCTCGCGCCCTGAGATGGTCGCCAAGCAAAGGGGGGCGCGCCGCAAGACGCTCCCCCCCTGTCGGATTTTTTCCTAATGAAGTCTGTCTGCCGTCGGCATCCCGGCGCCGGTGATCAGACCAGCCCCTGATCGTACATGGCGTTGACCACCCGCGTAAAACCGGCGATGATGGCCCCCGTCACATAATTGCCCGGCTGGCCGTATGCTTCCGCCGTTTCCAGGCACTGCCGGTGGATGTTGGTCATCACCGTTCGGAGCCGGTGGTCGACTTCCCGGGCCGACCAGTTGAGCAGCATGCGGTTCTGGGACATTTCCAGGGCCGCAATCGCCACCCCGCCGGCATTGGTGGCCGTGCAGGGGGCATAGAGGATGTCGCTGTCCAGAAAGACATCCATTGCTTCCGGGGCGGCCGGCAGGTCGGCCCCTTCGCAAACCAGCTGTATGCCCCGCTCCACCATGTTGGCAGCGTCCCTGGCGTTGATTTCGTTTTCGGCGGCGCAGGGAAAGGCGCAGTCGGCGGTGTGATTCCAGAGGGGGTTGTGATCGAGGCTGTGGTCGGCTTCCACATACTGGGCTTCGGAGTACTTGTCCACGTATTCACGGATGCGGCCGCGCTTCATGTTTTTCAGGCGCTTGATGAAGGCCAGCTTACCGCTGTCGATGCCTTCCTCGTCGAAGATGAAACCGGAAGAATCCGATAGTGTGAGCACCTTACCGCCCATTTCGATAATTTTTTCCACCGTGTGCTGGGCCACATTCCCCGCGCCGGACACCAGGCAGCGTCTCCCCTCCAGGGTGCGGTTCTTCGTGGCCAGGGCTTCGGCCGCGAAGTAAACCACTCCGTAGCCCGTGGACTGCAGGCGGACCTGGCTGCCGCCCCAGTCCAGCCCCCGGCCGGTGATGACGGCGGCATGTTCGCCGCTTTGTTTGCGATAGGCGCCGAAGAGGTAGCCGATTTCGCGCAGCCCGACCCCCATGCCGCCACCGGGGACATCGATATCGGGGCCGATGTGATGGGCCAGTTCGGCCATGAAACTCTGGCAGAAGCGCATGACTTCGTTGTCCGACTTGCCCTTGGGTTCAAAATCAGCGCCCCCCCGGGCGCCGCCGATGGGTAGCATGGTCAAGGCGTTTTTAAAAACCTGCTCCAGGGCCAGGGCCTTGAAGGTCGAAAGGCTGACCGAGGGATGGAAGCGCAGTCCGCCCTTGAACGGGCCGAGGACACTGCTCATCTCTACGCGGTAGCCGCGGTTGACCTGGACCTGGCCGCTGTCGTCCATCCAGGGCACCCGGAAAATCACACTGCGTTCGGGTTCGACCAGGCGCTGGAGGATAGCCTGCTGGCCAAAATCGGGCCGGCGGTCAAGCGCCGGCTGTACCCAGGCGATCAGTTTGTCGACCGCCTGGTGAAATTCGTTTTCCTGCGGATCGCTGTTTTTCAACCACTTGACGACATCCGTCATGATTTACCTCCCGCGGGTTGGGATTCGATTTGCTCAGGCGTCGATGATTTCCAGGGCCTCCTGCCGGTAGGCATCCATAATGAAGGGAATGCCGGTGATCTGGGCGCATTCCTCGGTCAGCGAGGCCAGATCGCGGCGGCTGATGTGTTCGACCCCCCAGCTGCGCGAGCCGGCCATCAGTTGCTGGAGCCCCACCCGTATCTTATCGGCGACATTGTAGATGCCGATCGCGCCCAGGGGCAGCTTGTCCACCTCGGCCCCGTATTTCTCTTTGAGGGTTTCGTAATTCATGAAAATTTCTTCCTTGGTGAACCCGTGTTTGGAGACGGTCGAGGGCAGGCCGCCGTCTTCGCCGCGCAACCATTTTTCGGCGTTCTTGCCCACCATTCCCGGAATCATCAGGGCGCGCCCCATGCAGACCGCTTTGCAGTACGGGGCGCCCAGGGCCAGCGATTTGAATACATGGTCCTCGCCGGAAAAACCGCCCGCAAAGGCGATGTCCGGCACGGGCAGGCCTTTTTCCTCCAGGTGCGCACAGAGCTCGTAAGCCATGGAATGCAGGTGCAGGGCCGGCACGCCCCACTCGGTCATCATGCGCCAGGGGCTCATGCCGGTGCCGCCGGGGGCCCCGTCGATGGTCAGGAGATCGATGCCCGCATCACTCGACCAGCGGATGGCCATGGCCAGCTCGCGAATGGGATAGGCGCCGGTTTTAAGTGTCACTCGTTTGGCCCCCAGGGCGCGCAGTCGCTCCACCTCGCGCATGAATCCTTCCTGGTCGATGAAGCCCAGCCGGGAGTGCCGCTCGAACTGTTTCAGCGGGCCGGCCTTGAAGGCGGCCTGGTTGGCCGCGTCCTCCGGGTCGGGCGTGACGATATAGCCGCGTTTTTTCAGTTCGATGGCGCGTTTCAGGGAATTGACCTTGATCTCGCCGCCGATGCATTTGGCGCCCTGGCCCCATTTGAGCTCGATGGTTTCCACGTTCAATTTGTCGAGTACGTATTCGGCCACGCCGTTGCGGGTGTCTTCCACATTGAGCTGCACCAGAATGTCGCCGTAATCCTCGCGGTAGCGGCGGTAGAGTTCCACCCGGCGATCCATTTCAGGGGATTTAGCCACCTTGCCGTCGGGTCCGAACTCCAGTTCCGGATCGATCCCGCAGACGTTTTCACCGCAGACCAGGCTGATGCCGCTGATGGCCGCCCCGATGGCGAAGTGCTCCCAGTTGACCCGGGCGATTTCCGTGCTGCCCAGGGCCCCGGTGAAAATGGGCACCTTCATCTTGACTTTGTTCGTCGTCCCAAAGACAGTCTCGGTGCTGACGGCGGGAAAGGTGGCCTGGTCCGGATCCTCGGCAACCCCTTTGGCGCCTAAAGCATAGCCCATGATGTTGAGGTGGGAGTAGTCCACGGGGTAATCCTTGTCGGCGCCCGCGGTAACGCTTCCGAAGGGCTGGGGATAGAGCAGTTCCCGGCCGCGGAAGGTGGCCTGGAAGAGGTCGCAGTTGCCCTTGCATCCATCCAGGCAGCGGCTGCAGAGCCCCGACTGGGGGGCAATGTCGCGGGAGCGGTTTCTTGTCAGCAGGGCGTCGTTGGCATTGGCTTTCTGTAGGTTCATGTACTCCTCCTTTGGGGTTAAAAAATCAGCAGGGTCAGGCGCCGGCGCTTACCGGCCGGATCTCGTCCGCTCGTATGGAGAGCCTGCTGGCGCTGCCGGCTGGCAACGGACTGGTGGCGGCGGATGGTACGGGGCGCGCCGCCCGGATGCACGGCATATGGATCGGTCAACCGTCGCCAGCAATTAAGTATAACTTTATTTTAAAGGCCAGGTGAATGATGCGGCTTTTCCCTGGATATCCAGGCAAGCGCTCATGTTCCAACAGGTGCGGGTCCACGTCATCATTCAAGCCTAAAAAGATATAGCCGGCTGGGCACAAGCTTGCGCCCGAATGGCGGACGGCCTGCATGGAGGCCGTAATTAGACAGGCAAATCTGTTATATTCGAGAAAACAGATTAAGTTTAACTAAATTATCTTGTCAAGGGGCTTTTTGGCGGGGTACCGGCGATGGCATTCATTATGCCGGCAAGGTCTGGATGCAGAATCCTTCAGATTCTCTTGGGGGCAAGCCGCCTACCTTTTAGATCGGGGGCGTCCTAAAGAAAACGGCTGGAGCCATTGCTCCAGCCGCATGTATCTTTTCTATTGTTATCGTCCGCCGTGAGGCACGGCACATCATCAACCTTTATCCAGAATAAGCCTGCAGACCTTGGTTTCGGGGGCAAAGAAAAACAGGCCGGACAGCACCAGCAGCGGAACCGCGAACAGGAAACCGAGAACCGGAATGATGACGCCGCCGATCCCTCCGAGGATGACGGCAAGGACCAACATTATAAATCCCACTGTACGGCTTGATACCTTCTCTGATTTACAGTCATATTTATTCATGGGAATATCTCCTCGTTTTGTTATGATTGATACTTAAACCCAAAACTTTGTTAGTGATAATGTTATCATTATCGCGCAAATATCAACCGGGTGCTTTTTATGAGGTAAATAATAAGATCCCCACTCAAAAAAAGATTGGATGCGGCATGTCGGATCATTTTACCACCCATCGCCCCCTTGTGATGGGCACCCACTGGATGGTCACCGCCGATCATCCCCTGGCCGCCCAGGCCGGTGCCGGTGTTCTGGATGCCGGCGGCAACGCCGTGGATGCGGCCGTGGCTGCCAACCTGGTGATGACCACGGTTCGGCCCCACATGTGCGGACTGGGGGGCGACCTGTTCATGCTGATCTACACGGCCGCCAGCCAAGAGTTGGCGGTGCTCAACGCTTCCGGTCGTGCGCCGGCGCAGGCAACCCGGGAGGCTTATCGCCAAATGGGATATGCAGAGGTGCCCGATACCGGCATCCACGCCGTCACCGTGCCAGGGGCGATTGCCGGCTGGCAGGCCGCTCTCGAAAAACACGGCACCTTGGGGCTGGACACCCTCGTCGCCCGGGCCCTGCCTTATGCGCGCGACGGGTTTCCGGTTTACAGCGAACTGATCCAGTTCATCCAGGAGCGCCGCGACGATCTACAGGCCTCCGTCGCTGCCGGGGAAATCTACCTGCCGGGCGGTCGGATGCCCCGGGTGGGGCAGCGGCTGGTGCAGCCCCGCCTGGCCGAATCCTACCTGGCCCTCATGGAAGACGGCCCCGATGCCTTTTACCGCGGCCGGCTGGGCGAGGCCCTGGTGGCCCTTTCAGAAGCTGAGGGCGGCTTTTTCAACGAGGCCGACCTGGCCGGGCACACGGTGGACTGGCAGGCGCCGATCACCACCGCCTATCGCGGTTTCACGATCGCCACCGCGCCGCCCAGTTCCCAGGGCATTGCCCTGCTGATGCAGGCCAATATGCTGGCCCATAGCGATTTAACAGCCATGACCGTGGATTCAGCCGAGTTGGTTCACCTGATGGTGGAAGTCAAGAAGCTTGCCTTTGCCGAGCGCGATGCCCGTGTCTGCGACCCGGCCTTCCACCCGGTGCCGGTGGATGCCATGCTCGCCCAGGCCGGGGCGGCCGACCAGCTCGCACGGATCGACCCCGACCGTGCGGCAGAAAACTGTATGCCCCGCGACTTTACCCGGGGTGGCGAAGACACGGTATACCTCACCGTGGTGGACCCCGAAGGAAACGCCGTGGTGCTGATCCAGTCCCTTTACGAAGCCTTCGGATCCTGCCTGATGGTGCCCGCAACCGGGATGATGCTCCATAACCGGGCCCGGGGATTCACCCTCGAGGCCGGGCACCCCAATGTACTGGCGCCCGGCAAACGGCCCTACCACACCCTCCACCCGGCCATGATCCTCAGGGACGAGAAACCCGACATCCTGCTGGGCAGCCCGGGCGCCGACGGCCAGACCCAGACCAATATTCAACTCGCCGTCGACCTGATCGACTTCGGGGCCGATGCCCAGCAGGCCAACGAGGCCCCGCGCTGGCGCTCCAACCCGGACGGCAGTCTCATGATCGAGAACCGGTTCCCGGCGCACACCATTGCCGGACTTAAAGCCCGCGGGCACGATGTGCGCGTGATGGCGCCCTACGCCACCATCATGGGCTCCTCCCAGGTGATCATGATCGACCGCGAGAACGGCGTGCTCCAGGCTGGGGCCGACCCGCGGCGCCAGGCCTACGCCATCGGTCGTTAGGCAGGGCGTCGGTCTCTGTCCGTACGGGAAGATGCCCGCACGTGGGATGGCATAATCTTCAGGGGCTATCTCTGATCTTGAGGGAATTGCTTCATCTGGGACTCGTGCCATCTGCGGGGCGCGTATGGCCTGGCGCTCAATGTCGCGTACACCGACGCAAGATATCAAAACCAAGTTTTCCTGCCTGAAAAACCTGCTTTCCTTCCTACCCGTTTTCCTTGACCGTCCACCGCCGGTGGGCGCTTAATCAGCGCCATACGATGCGTCCCTAAAGCGATTGGCTTCCCTGCCGATAACACCAAAGCACGGCCGGTACTCTCGGCCAGAGGTCTTGCAATGCTTGCTTCAAATCGAAATCCGCCGGCAGTGCTTAGGGCGGTCCAAGACCTCGGGGCACCTCGATGGAAGCGATGTGCCCGATTGTTGCTGATGGCCCGGTTTGCACGCGATCGGCTGGAAAAAGCCGGGTGGCGATCAAGCCGGGCCGAAATTATAAAAAAAGAACAGGGAGAAACAAAATGGGGCCAAACCATAAAACAGGCAGATTTAGTTTTTTAAAGCAATTTTCGATCAGCAAGCGGCTGTATTTCGCTTTCGGTACGCTGCTGGTTTTGATGCTGGTCACCAGCGGGGTGGCGCTCGTGGAACTGGAATCCACGACCACCGAATTGCTGGACTCGGAGAAAAAATACTATCCGATCGCCGAGGATGCGACCGCCATCGATCTGGAACTGCTCACGGCGCGCCGGCACGAGAAGGATTTTATCGCCCGCCAGGATCCCAAGTACTTGAAGCGCATGGAGGAAACCCTTTCCCGCCTCGACAAGCATCTCGCGCATGTCGCGTCATCCGCCAAGTCCCTGGGGATCACCACCATCGCCGGTGAGATCGCAAAGGTGCGCACCAGTCGGGCGACGTATGAACAAGCCTTCAAGAAAGTCGCCGACCTAATCCAGGCGCAGGGGGACAAGAGCTCCGGGATCCGCGGTGATTTGCGTGGCTACGCCCACAAGATGGAGAGCGCCATCAAGGAAACCCCGTCGCCCATGCTCATGAACGCGCTCATGGTGGATTACCTGCTGATGCGGCGCCACGAGAAGGATTTCATTCTGCGCCACGACGAGAAATATGTGGAGAAAGCCCGCAAGGTGGTCTCCAATTTCGAGGATCTGGATGACGCCGCGATTTACACCCATGCGACCAATTACGTGGAAACGCTGGCCAAACTGGCCGCGAATGTGTTTGCCTATGAGGCCCAGTATCCGGTCATGCGCAATGCGGCCCATGAAGTTGAAACGGCCTCACAGAAAATCGGAAAGGCGGTCGCCGGTATCATCGCCGATCGGCAGGCCCACGTTGAATCCTTGAAGCATATGACCTTCTGGTTTGTCTCGGGTCTGAGTGTGGTGACCTTCATCATCGGCGTGCTGCTGTCCTTCTTCTCCGTGCGGGCCATTACCAAACCGGTTACGCGCATCATCGCGGGGCTGCGCGATGGTTCGGACCAGGTGGCTTCGGCCGCATCGCAGGTCTCGGGTTCCAGCCAGCAGCTGGCCGAAGGTGCCTCCGAGCAGGCCGCGGCGATCGAAGAGACTTCGTCTTCGCTCGAGGAGATGGCGGCCATGACCCAGCAGAATGCCGATAACGCCGGCCAGGCCAACGGCCTCATGACCGACGCCAACCAGGTGGTCGACCAGGCCAACAGCGCCATGGGGCAGCTGACCACCTCGATGGAGGAGATTTCCAAAGCCAGTGAAGAGACCCAGAAGATCGTCAAGACCATCGACGAGATCGCCTTCCAGACCAATCTGCTGGCATTGAACGCAGCCGTGGAAGCGGCCCGGGCGGGCGAGGCCGGCGCCGGCTTCGCCGTGGTGGCCGACGAGGTCCGCAACCTGGCCATGCGGGCGGCGGATGCAGCCCGTGATACGGCCGAACTGATCGAGGCGACCGTCAAAAAGATCGGTGACGGTTCGGTCATGGTGACAGAGACCAACACGGCCTTCGCGCAGGTGGCCGACAGCTCGCGCAAGGTGGGTGAGCTGGTCAGCGAGATTGCGGCCGCCTCCAGCGAGCAGGCCCAGGGAATCGACCAGGTGAACAAGGCGGTGACCGAAATGGGGCAGGTGACCCAGCAGAATGCCGCCAGTGCCGAAGAATCCGCCAGCGCCTCCGAGGAAATGAGCGCCCAGGCCGAGCAGATGCAGGAATTCGTGGGCGACCTGGTGGTCCTCGTAGAGGGAAACCGTAAGGCCACCCGGCCGATCGAACGATCCGGAACCCATGAGACTTCGCCGGTCGCGCGCACGGCAGATGCGAGTGCCAAAGCCGTTCCGGCCCCGGCCCAGGTCATTCCGCTGGACGGCAAGGACACCTTTGGCGACTTCTAACCCTATTTCTCTCCCGGCGGGCGGTATTTAATCATGCCGCCGGCCGATTATACCTTTTTCTAAAAAGAGGAAATTACAGATGGAAGATTCCAAAGCGGGTAAATACCTGACATTCAAGCTGGCCGACGAGGACTATGGCATCTCACTTCTCAAGGTGCGCGAGATTATCGGTATGATGCCCATTACGAGTGTTCCGCGCACCCCCGCGTTCGTCAAAGGGGTGATCAACCTGCGCGGCAAGGTGATCCCGGTCACCGATCTCAGACTGCGTTTCGACATGCCGGAGAACGACTACAACGACCGCACCTGCATCATCGTGGTGGAGGTTGCCGGGCAGGAGAGCACCGTGCAGATGGGCATCGTGGTGGATGCGGTGACCGAAGTGCTGCCGGTGCAGGATAATGAGATCGAGCCGGCACCCGAATTCGGGGCCAGTGTGGACACGCGCTACATCCTGGGCATGGCCAACATGGAGGGGGCGGTCAAGATCCTGCTGGACATCGACCGCGTGCTCACGGATGCGGAAATCGCGGCCCTGGAAAACGCCGCCTGATCAAAGCGCCTTTGTGAATAAGGGTATCCGGAAGGGGATCATGAGGGCTGGTAACGGCTGCGGCCACCGGGGATTCTCTCCCGGGGAGCGGCCGACACGCGACCCTGTGGGGAGGTATGGATGCGCTTTCAGGTTTTGCCGGCGCGGGGGTGGTGGCCTCCCAGGGCGCGCCGGACTGTTCTGGCCAGCTCTTTGCGCGTGACAGGCTTCATGAGGAAGGCGGCAATGCCCAGTTCGCGGGCCGTCTGGGCCGTCACCCCTTCGCTGTAGCCCGTGCACAGGACGATCGGCAGGCCGGGGTTGCGCTTGCGGATTTCGGCGATCATCTGAACCCCGGTCATTTCCGGCATTGTCTGGTCGGTAATGATCAGATCGAACGCGTCCGGTGCCGTCATCAGCTGCCTGAGCGCCTGAACGCTGCTTTGGCATGACGTTACCTGATACCCCAGCCCTTCGAGATGCTTCTGAACAACTTCCAGAAAGATCCTCTCGTCATCGACGCAGAGGATTCTTTCGTCTTGCCCCCTTGGAAGCTGGTGGGGAGGTACCGGGCGGGGCACCCCGGCCTTGCTCGCAAGCGGCAGGTATACTGCAAAGGTGGTTGCGCCCACCTCGGTCTGTTCGATTTCAATCAGGCCGTTCAGGTTTTTGATGATGCCGAAGGTTACCGAGAGCCCCAGGCCCGTGCCTTCCTGTTTCTCCTTGGTGGTGAAATAAGGCTCGAAGATGCGGTCGCGTAAATCTTCCGAGATGCCGGGGCCGGTGTCGGTAATGGTCATTTTCAGGTATTCGCCCGGCGGGATGCTCAGGCTCATGGCATAGCGTGGTTCGGCAAGCAGCCGATTCCGGAGCGCAAAGGTCAATGTCCCGCCGGTCTCCCGCATGGCATGATAGGCGTTGGTGCCCAGATTCATGATGACCTGGTGAAGCTGGGTGGCGTCGGCGACCACCGTGTCCACCTCGGCGGTGATGTTTTCCTCGATGCGGATCGTTGCCGGCAGGGTGGATCGCAGCAGCTTGACGGCTTCTTTTACAAGTGGTCTGACGGCCATTGGGACCAGATCCGTATCGTCCCGGCGGCTGAACTTGAGAATTTGCTGCACCAGGGACCGGGCGCGGTGGCAGGCGTCAAGTGTACCGGTGAGGTAGTGTTTCAAAACGCCCTGGGTTTCGCCTGTCTCGATCAGGGCCAGTTCGGCGTAGCCGAGAATGCCCGAAAGAATATTGTTGAAGTCGTGGGCAATGCCGCCGGCCAGGGTGCCGATGGCCTCCATTTTCTGGGTCTGTTGCAATTGCCCCTCGAGGGCCGCCTTGTCGGCGGCGAGCATCTTCTCTCTGGTGAGGTCCCGGATGAAAGCGCCCAGCGCCAGCGGCTGGCTTTCTTCTCCCGTGATGACCCATCCCCTGACGTCGACCGGGATCGTCGTGCCGTCTTTGCGGATGTATTCGATTTCAATGGTGTCATCGATGACCAGGCCTTTCAGCAGGGCCTCGATATTCCGGTCGATGCTGGCATGGTAGCGGGGATGCACCAGGGTGCGATAGGCTTTGCCCTGGATCGCCGCCAGGCGGTATCCGGCGATCTTGAGAAGACTCCGGTTGGCGTCCAGGATGTTGCCCTCCAGGTCCACCAGCAGGATGCCCTCGGGGTTGGAGTTGAAAAAGGAACGGAAACGGTATTCGCTCTCGCGCACGGCTCTTTCAGCCAGCTTGCGCTCGGTAATGTTGCGGCCGATGGACTGGATTTCGATCAGTCGACCGGCAGCGTCGAAAATACCGCGATCGGTCCATTCTTCCCATATGGGCTGGCCGTCAGGCCCCCGTGTCATAATATCGTTGACTTCCATGGGATGCTTGGGGTCCAGTCGGGCGATGATCTCCAGGGCCTGGTCGTAGGCCGGTTTGGAAAACAGGGCGTCGATGTTGCGGCCGATTACTTTGGCCTTGCTTTTACCCTTATAGCGGCAGTAGGCGTCATTGGCGAAAATGACACGGCCCTCCGGGGTCCAGCGTAGAACAAATTCGGCCAGATCCTCCACCACGGATCGGTAGCGCTCTTCGCTTTTGACGAGGGCTTCTTCGGCCTGCCGGCGCTCCTCCAGTTCGTCTTCGAGTTTGGCGTCCACCCTGGCCTTGTCCATGGCGATTGCGGCCAGTTCGGCAAAACGATTCAGCAGTTCAAACTCATGGTCTTCAATTCGCCGGCCTTCCTCGGTGTGCAGGAAGCCGATAACACCGAGCAGCGAATCCCTGGATTTGAGGGGGACCCCGGCCACGGAATAAACCGCATCCCAGGCAGGATCGGGATGCCGCTCCGACCAGGTCTGGTAGTCATTGACAACAATCGGTGTCTGCCCCTGCCAAACCTTGCCGACCAGCCCGGCACCTTTGGGTATGGCGTAGCCGAGGATGGGACGGTAGAGACCGAAGCCGACTTTGAGCTGCAGCCTGTCGCTGGGCGCCTCGTACTGGAAAAAGAAACCGTGGCGGGTGCGCATCAATGCCAGGGTATGTCGCAGCAGGGTCTTGAGGACTTCCAGCGGTGCCGTCCGGTGGGCGACGGCCAGCATGATATCCTGGAGCGCCCGCATGTAATCGGTCTGCCGGCCGAGTTCCCCATTTCCGCGTCGCCGGGTTTGAGCGGGTGCCATGGTGCCGTCAATCGACCGGAGTTCGCCCTTGCTGTCCCGGTTGGCTTTGGCCGTAATCGTGCAGCGGAGGGACGATCCCTCACGTCGTTTAATGCGCAGTTCAATCGGCCCTTTTTCTTGCTGTAGATGTTCCAGCAGGGATGGCCACGTCGTGGGGTCGGCCAGGAAAGATCCTGCGGGCAGTTCTTTCACGGCCTGGAGGGTGTCGTAGCCCAGGAGTTCGGCGGTGGCGGGATTGAGCGCAAGGAACCTGCCTTCGGGTGTCATGCGGAAGACGCCCGTTGCGATGTTATTGATCAACTCGCAGTCGAAAGCGCCGGCATCCTTGAATGCCGCGGGGTCATTGCGGGGCTTCATGCATTCGGTCCCTGAGGCCGCCCTGAAACGAGCGGGCCAAAATCGGGTTTTTGCTCGCAGCTTAGCCAGTATTGCGTTGAGTTTATTACAAATTTAAAATGGGTTCAATGCGCTAAACCTTAAGGCCCGGTTTTGGGCCTAAATAAGGATGTATGGCCAATGGGGTGCTTGTTGCGGTCGACCTGAAGGGCCGGTTTGCCTGGTGCGAGGCGGGTTGGCGAGGCCTCGCGCGCCTGCACCCGAACTTGCTTTGCGACGTCGCGTCAGGGCTGGTTTGATGCATGGCTTACCATGATTATGGTAATATTAAACGGATAAAAGCGATGATCCGCGGTCGATGTCGTTGCGGCCGTCCATCAAAGGGACCAAATGAATCCCTGATCATAAGCCGGTAGATCTCTTATGAGAGAATACGTTCTGGATATATTGTCGGCCAGCTGGCATGTTTTGCTGGATTCGTC
>JASJCD010000080.1 GCA_030066135.1 Desulfobacterales bacterium
ACGAAGGCGGGATCGGTGAGGGCGTGCAGGAAGGCCACCAGCTGCCGGCGCTCGTCGGGGTTTAGATCGAACCCCGTCATCAGGGGGTCAACAGCGGGGTTGTCGGGATGGGCCGCCCGCGACCGACCGCCGGCCGCGTAGTGGTCGAGGACGGCCTCGAGTGTGGGAACGCTGCCGTCGTGCATGTAGGGGGCGGTCAGGGCGATGTTGCGGAGGGTGGGTGCCCGGAAGCGGCCCATGTCCGCGCGGCGGCCGGTGTGGCGGTGGACTCCCGTATTGGAGGCCGGATACGTCCCGCGCCCGTCGATGTCGTAGAGCGCGGTATTGTGAAAGCGCGGTCGTGTATCCCCGGAACCGGCATAGACCACAGGGCCCGAAAAATTAAACCCGGCATGACAGCGAAAGCAGCTCAATCGCTGCGAGAAAAAGAGGCGTGCGCCGGCCCGCTGATCGGCATCCAGGGCCGCCACCTCGCCACCGTAAGCCCAGCGGTCATAGGGAGTGTTACCGGAAATCAGCGTTCGTTGAAAGGCCGCCAGCGCATAGGTCACGTTGCGCAAGTTCACCGGGGCCCCATCACCCGGGAAAGCCTTGCGAAAAAGGGCGCGGTAGGCGGCATCCTTTTCAAAGCGGCCCAGGACTTCCGCTTCCCGGCCGGCTACGCCCATCTCGGGCGGCCTTGTATTGAGCAGCGGAATCAGGGCCTGATCTTCCAGGCGCACCAGCTGCGGATCGTCCCACCCCAGGGTAGCGTTGTAAGCCACATTGGTAAGCGACATGGACGAACGGGGGTGGATGCTGCCGCCGATGCCTTCCGCTTGTCCGCGGCCGTCGGTGTAGGCCTTTTCAGGCCGATGGCAGCTGGCACATGCGATCGTGCCGTCACCTGAGAGCCGCGGGTCGTGAAAGAGCCTGCGGCCAAGTTCGATTTTATCAGTCGTCATGGGGTTGTCCGGCGGTACCCGGGGGACGGGAAAGCCTTCCGGCAATTGCCAGATGAAAACAGCCTGCGGGCTGTCTGTTGTCCGGCCTTGCGGCGCCCCGGCGATATGGCCGGCCGCCGCGAGCAGCACCACCAGGAGGGCGGCAGTCAAAGGGCCATTTTTTACCACGACCGGGCGAGCCCCTCGAGGCCATCCGGCTCTTCGCCCGATGCGATGGCCGCCTGGAGCGCATCGGCCAGCCGGCGGTTCAGCCCTGTGAGGGCGCGGTGGTCCTCGAGCGCCTTGGCTTCGTTGCCCATGAGCATGTGCAGGACACCGCGATACATATAGGCTTCGGCCAGTTTGGGATTGAGTTCGATGGCCTGGTCGTAGTGGCTCAACGCCCGGGCGTAATTTGCCGCACCCTGCTTCCGCAGACTGTAGCCGAGATTGTTGTGCGCTTCGGCCATTTTGGGATTTTTGACCAGGGCAGCCTCAAACTTGGCCTGGGCCTGGTCGTACTTGCTCATTTGCATTAATTTCACGCCGGCGTTGTATTCGGAAACACCGGGGCGGCGGTCTTTTTTGGGTTTCGGGCTGCTGCCGGCGGCAAAGGCCGTCGCCACGAGAAACAAGAGCACGACGACAAATGCGGTGGCACGAATCAAATGCGTTGTCATGGCTGACTCCTTGTATCGGGCTGACGCCCGTCATTTTTTACGGTCGGGCCCACGGTGGACGTACGGTATTATCCGTTGGCACCGCGGCCGGGGGCTAAAATATGTTGAGACCATAAATAGCCCCTGATGGATTTCAAGGGCCGGACTTTCCGGGAGGCCGGAGAGAAACGTTAATGCGCGGCGGGCTGCTGGATGCTATGCCTGTTCTGTGACCGGTTTTGGGGCCGCTGCCGTGTAACGAAGCCAGTCGATGGCCTCCTGCTCGTTGGTGAAAGCCTCCACGAGCCATCCCCGGTTACGGCAAACCGTCACGTAAAACTTCACGTCTTCGAGGATCTGGCCGCCAGCCGGCAGTATAACCGCGATGCGGGTCCTGCGGCTGCCCTTAATCTCCTCGTAAAACGATGGCATTTCGTAGATCTCGGGGGTCGACACCGCGGCTTCCAGTTTGGAATCGTCGATCATGAGCAGCAAGGTCTTGTTCTCCCGGGCGACTTCAATGGTCCGGGTGACGCCCTGCTTGAAATCGTCGGCGCTCACATGCCCGATGTAGGTGGCCTTAACGATGTTGTGGGCGGTCAGGTATTCGACTTGCCAGGCCATGGTTGTTAATCTCCCCTAAACCTCAGCGATGATCAGACAAGAAAAGCGGCAGGACTCCCGGATCGGGTTTGACGACGATCCGCGTCGTGACCCGGGCCCAGTCGGCTGCGCGCGTGTAGTGCATTGAGATCTATAGAGATTTTTACGGATTTAATCAAGGTGGGAACCCTATTCCCAACGCGCGGGCCGCTGCGCAAAGGTTGTTGGGATGATTCCGGTGGTGATGCTGTCGGGGTGCGGCCGGCGGCATCTGCCCTAAGGCGCGTCGTGGGCCGCCGGGTGGCGCGTTCCCATCAAAAGTTAAATAATGACAAACCGTTAAGTCCGGCAAACGCCAACAGAAAGCCGACGACAAAGGGTAAAATGGTATAGGCGGTGATGTGAATGATCATTCCCGTTTCATTGCCAAACCTGTCCTGCATGGCTTTGAGTTTGCCGAATTTTTCCGGTGCACGGGTTCGGATGATCGTCGTGCCTATGCCGAAAAGCACCATAACGATGCCGATGCCTGTGGTTAGCGAATCCATGGGATAGCATCCTGTCTGAGCGTTCAGATTGAGGGTCGAAGGTCTGAGAACTGTTCTGACTATTTCATGAAAAAGGTCCGGCGGCAATTGCAATTTTTCACTGGGGCCGCTACCTGGCTACGCAAGACCGACACCTTTCCAAGCCGGCCGAGGCTGTACTTTTTCCGGCCCGGATACCCCAGGCCCCTGGAACATAACGAATGCCAGCACATCGCCCGTGGCTTTTCCGGGCCCGCATCATACCGGCTGGCAGGTCGTGGCCATTCTCGTGACCTGTTCCGGCGCGGCCGTGGAGGCTCCGTGGGCCGGGTTCAAACCCGCCTGACCGTCTGCTGAAGGCTACCCGGGAAATCTCAACCTGTAAGCGAGAGCCCCATAAAATCGGTGTGTCGCGGCTTTCCGGGCAACGGCTGCGCGCTATCGGTCTATCCTTAAGGCGTGATTGAATGCAGTATTAGCGGTTGGATGTTCGGCCCTTGCCGCCAGGCGTAGGCAGCCAGCGGACCGGGGGCGCGGGCTTGCCTCTTGAATCCGGAACGGAAGCCGTCAGTTCCAGAGAAACCTGACGCCGACACCGACGGGTGTACGCCGCGCTATTTCCCCGCTCAGGTCCATGGGGCGCTGTGAGTTGCGCAGCTTGAACACGATGTGGACATGGTCGCCGACAATGAGGGGGATGGGGGTTTCGAGAAACATACCGTCCGAACTCAGGTCTTTAATGGTGCCGGCGCCGTTGACCCTCGGACTCTTGTAGATCGCCCTGGTGCGGTAGGGTATGCGCGGGGTGCTGCGTCGCTCAGGGATTTTCGTTTTCAGGCCGGTCCGGGTATCCATCTTCCGCTCTCCTCTGCTGGTCATGTAGGTCCAACTTAAGACGGTGTTGGCCTGCTGTCATTCCGAATCTTGCGCATTAACCAAAAAACAACAAAAGGCGGCTTTGGGCGCCTCCGAACTTCAAGCCGGACGTCACGCCGCGTCCCCGGTTCAACACCGCCAGGCAGGGACCGTCTTGAGCTGTTGGAGGGCGCCAAGCCGCCGCGCACTAAGGCGGGCCCCTTGAAATCGCGACGGGGGAAACCGTCAGTGGGTCGGGCCGATCACTTGCCCGGCCACCCCTATTTGCTGAAACGACTCGGCCACGTAATCAGCAAAGCAGCTCACCAGCTCGCTGTCGGCATTGGCTGCGCGATGCAAACTAACTTCGGAGACCGGCAGGAGGGGAAACCCCTGTTCCGGTCCCAACGCACGGAGCGAACCGTCCAGTGACCCCCTGCCAATCGGCGCCACGGCCAGTCCGGCTTTCACCGCCGCCAGAATGCCAGCGATGCTGGGGCTGACAAAGGCCACCCAATACTTTTTCCCCGCCTGGCGTAGCGCTTCCAGGGCCCATTTTCGATAGGCGCATCCCTCGGCGTAAGTGGCCAGTGGCAAAGGTTCCACCTGGTGGGCGGCGCCGATGCGCGCCGTCGCCCAGACCACCGGTTCCCTGTGCACCACCTGGCCGCCTGCGGCAACACCCTCCAAAAGACACAGGTCCAGCTCGTCCCGTCGCAGCAATTCGAGAAGCTCAGGCCCGGGGGCGCTGAGGATATCGACACGGATGCGGGGATAGACTTCCCTGAAACCGGATAGAACGGCGGGGAGCAGGCGGGAGGCATAATCTTCGGCGCAACCGAAGCTGAGCCTGCCAAAAAGATCCGGCCGGGAAAAGGATGCAACCGCTTCGTTGTGGGCCGATAGAATGCGCAGGGCGTGTTCCCTCAGGGTCTCACCGGCGGGGGTCAGGTTGAAAGCGCGGCCCTTTTTCTGGAACAGGGGCCGCCCGACAGCCTCCTCCAGGCGCTTCATCTGCATGCTCACGGCGGACTGGGTGATGTGCAGGGTCTCTCCGGCACGGGTGAAGCTGCCGGTTTCGGATACGGCCGAAAAGGTCCGCAGCAGACCGATGGAAAACTCGACATTCATAAGAAATCTTTATGTATTTTATAAGAACTATTCATTTGCCTTATGATTATCGCTAACCTATATTTCCCCCAAAAGCAAGCCCTGATTGTTGTTGAGGCCGGCCACCATCCCCCACCGTTCAAATGACCGCTGCTTACCTGCGGAAAGGAGTCGATCATGAACCATGACCCGCGCCAAATTGAATTCGCCAATCTTTGGTCCAGTCTTCGAACCCCTTGCGCTGGCTGGGCAACCGATTTTCTGGTCGCAAAACTAAATGCAACTGCACCGGCCTGGCGGCGGGCGGCCGTGAAAGCGCGCCGCGCACCGAAGAAGGCCGCCTCGTCTGCAGGCCCGTTGCGTTCTTGGGGTATAAGAATACCTCGGCGTGGCCGCCACGTCGGCACCCCGATGGTGTGCTGGCGATGTTTCTGCATTGTGTTAATGAGGCTTCCCGAATAGATGCGGCGCACCTCGGTTGCGGGCGCCCAGGGGGATAATATGCCCCTGGGCGGCGTCATCGTGATCGGCCATAGTGCTCCTATTCAGCTGCGCAGCTTTTTGCGTTGGCTGAACAGGCCGTGTCAGGCGCTTGGTTTCTCATAAACGACCAGCCATATCCTGAATCCAAACTCTCCATCGCAAGCAGATGGGCATGTTTTTTATGCCATGCGCCACTATAAATTTCGTAGTGTAAATTATCCAATCTAGATTGAATATGGGGTATACGCGAGAAGGTCGATATGGCTTTTCTTACCGTGGATCTAGATAAGCCTCGGGTCTCTACTTATATGCACACCTAAATCCATGGAACAGTCGTGCGGTATTTCAACGGATTCAACTGAAATACCTCCCAGTTTCCGATCTAATTCTTGGTATGTTGGAAACAGATCATAATCGACGCCTTTTATTTCAGGGATATCATTTTCAAGCCAGAATTCATTGCCATAGCCTATCCAGGTAAAAAGAATATTTTTTCTTCTATATACGCTAACCATTTCTTTCAATCCTGACTTAATATCGGTTGGATTTACAATCCCGGCGGCGGGATCTTTTCCTGCGGACGGGGGCGGGCCGCGACCCCGTCGCGCACTCCGTGGCGCCATACAGTTGAATCCCAAGAGGTATCATCGGCGGTATCGTCGACGATTGGCCTGCTCAAGGGGTAGGGATACGGCCTCTGCAGGCAGACGGCACATTGACATGGCGCTGGCATCATCACCCCTTTGCTGATCGGTCGGTAACGACATCCGCAGGGTGGTGACCGTCTTCCAGGGTGCCGACAGGTTGAGCACTTGAGGATAATCGCAAAACTTGTTACCTGAGAATAAATCCCGCCCTCGGAGGCAAAGCGGAGCAAGTCGCGTATGATGAGGGTCGAATAGCCTGTTTTTTTGCGGCAGAGCGCTTGACCCTGGACTTTGAGCGGCAAACATTCTTCTTCGTTCTGATTCGGCATCGTATGTTATCCACCCCCTACTGGCGTCCATACGACGCTTGCATCCCGCACGCAGCGGCCGCTTTCGCAAGGCCCCGCCTTTCAGGGCGGCTATCCCAACGGATATTTCCGGCATTGGAGAGGCCCCATAATGAAACAGACGTGGCGTGAGATATTCCGAAAGTCAGACGTGGAATCTTTCGAGAAGGTTTGGGAGGAAGAGCGAACCTTGCTGGATATTGAAGACCCGCATGCCGCAAGGGGTTTGGCCCTTTCCGGCGGGGGCATTCGCAGCGCCTCGTTCGGCCTGGGCGTGATTCAAGCCCTGCTGGAACACAGGGTTATGGGAAGGATCGACTACCTGTCGACGGTCTCTGGCGGCGGCTACATCGGCGCAGCCCTGACCTGGTTCCGCAAATTCAACGCCGGCAGCGGCATCACTTCCGCATCCGGGGGTTTTTTCAATGATGCCGATCCTTTCGGCGAAAAAGGCAAGGGGGTCCGCAGCAGCGACAAGCCCAATTTTCTGTCGTATCTGCGTCAGCATTCCAATTATCTCAATCCTAATCGTCTCCTGGGTATTCTATCGGCCGTCAGCGTGGCTATAAGAAATCTTGTGATTTCGCTCTTGATTTACTCCGCCCTGCTGGTTTTTCTGCTCTCATTGTTGATGATTGCCGAGCATTACATCGCCAATTTTCTTCCCAAATCGGTCCACAACGCGGTGGATTATTTGCTAGCATTGGGTTCGATCGATCAGGCTGAATGGGCTTCACACTCATTCTTCCAGATCAATATGCTCTTCGGGCTAGTTTTCGTTGCCATCCTTGTCGGACACGGACTTTATTTTTCCATCTCGACCTTCTTTACGCCGTTTTGTGAAGGTCGTCATAGCTTTTCCAGCTATGGGAACCGCAATGCATTCCAGGTGGGGAGCGGTATTTTCCTGAAACTCGTGATCTGTTTTTCATTTTTAGCGGCGCTGCCCGCTGCCAACGAATATTTAACCAGATGGCTGGCGGCTAGCGAAAATGAGCTCAAGACGATATTGGCCGTTGGCACAGCCGGCACGGTTAGCGGGGCCTGGGCAGCCTTCTCTAAGTTCAGAACCTTCCTGGGCAAAACAGGCCTCTTCAATAAGGTGCCCTGGATAGGGGAGCGTTTTTTTGGGTTGGGCGCCCTCTTGTTTCTTTTCGGCATGGCGGTCGTTTTCTATCGTGTGGCCCTGTTGATTGGCATTCCCACCTGCGCAATGATGCCTATCGATGCGTCCGTCTGGCATTATCTGTGGTGGATTGGGGGGGGCGCGTTAGCGTTTGCACTGGTCGTGAATATCAATTACGCGTCCTTAGGGCGCATGTACCGCGACCGCTTGATGGAAACCTTCCTGCCCGATGAAAGCGCCGTCGCGGATAATCGATGGCGACCGGCAAGGCGGGCCAACCGGGAGCTTCTCGAGAATATGTGCCGGGAGAAAGGCGGCCGAATCCGGAAACCCCTCCATTTGATCAACACCAATGTTATTCTGGGGAATTCAAACCAGAAGAAATTTCGCCGCCGCGGCGGTGACAGTTTTCTGCTTTCGCCGCTTTACTGCGGCGCGGATTCGACGCGATTTATCTGCACGAGCGCCTTTTTAAAATTCTTATTTCAGAAGAACAGCGGCCTCAAACTGGCCAACGCGATGGCCATTTCAGGCGCGGCGGCCAATCCGCATACAGGCGTTGGCGGCAAGGGACCGACGCGAGGTGCGCTCGTGTCGATTCTAATGACCATGTTCAATCTTCGCCTCGGTTCCTGGGTGACGAATCCGAGCAAACAAAATCGACTCTTGAATCTATTGATGAACTATATCTCACCGGGTATAGGCAGCCTGTTCCTCTTCGGGCACAAAGAGACCTCGCGCTATTTGGAGTTGACCGATGGCGGGCATTTCGAGAACCTAGGGTTGTATGAACTGATCAGGCGGCGGGTCGGTACGATAATTGTTTCGGACGCGGGCGTCGATAAGCATTTCAAGTTCGGCGATTTGGCAAACGCCATTGAAAAAGTTAGAACGGATTTTGGCGTTTCAATACGTTTTGCACCCGAAGATATTGCGCTGCACGCTTTACTTCCCGGATCAGCCCAGAAGGATAATGCAACCAAGGCCGTCGAACTCCTGGATAATCTTGCGGAGAAGGGATATATCCTCGGCAAGATTATCTATCCCGCCACCGTGCATCACGCCCGGTTTACCGGGCGGATTATTCTGCTTAAAACAACCATGACCCCCAATCTGCCTGCTGATCTGTACAGCTACCGCGCCAACCACCCGGACTTTCCGGATCAGCCGACCTCCGATCAATTCTTTGACGAGAGACAGTTCGAGGCCTATCGGGAGCTCGGCTATCGGGTAGCTGACGATATGTGTGTGAACTATAGAGATATATTATGAGTATGTGCTGTTAAGACTTGACGCGCTTGAGCCAGAAGTCGAAACTGCGCCCGGGGACGAAGATGTCGATGCCCACCGAGGTTTCGTTCAGGGGATTGGTCACGATATGCGGCTCGTCGCCGGGGATGAAAACGGCATCGTTTTCAGCGAGCGCCTGCTCGTCGTCATCCGTCGTGATCACCAGTTTCCCTTTGAGCACGATCAATACCTGGGCGTTGGGGTGCTCGTGCCGGGGCGATGAATGCCCGGGCGGCTTGACAAAATGCTCGATGGAGATTTCGGCCTGGTTGCACAGGCTTATGCGTTTCCAGTCCTTCTCCGGTTCATAGCTTTCTGCACGGTCAAAATGAATGACTTTCATTGGCCCTTTTCCCCAATCATCGCCAAACAGACTTCCGGCCGCTGAAGCGCATCTCGAGCACATTATCGATCGACCCTGCACAAGGTCGGTGCGGCCGGGTGCCTGTTGATTGGCGGCTATCTGTTACGGCTATCCTCAGATCGGTATTTCTTCCTGATGCGGAGACGTTAAATGGAACTTATGCGCTGGCCGCAAGGGGAGATCCACCCAGAACAGGGTTTGCGCCCGGCGGGCGCTGGCTGGGCCGTCTATTGCAGATAACGGCTTTGGATCTGTTCTCTGAGCCCCTCTTGGATTAAAGCATCAAAAGCCATCTGCAATTTCGTGATGAGCCTATCCGGGGTATCTTTGTTGACTGCAATGTAATACCCCTCCTGGTCAGCGAGTAAAAACACCTTTTCCAGATCGGAAAACTTATGGATGCTGTTTTTCAGGCGAAAAGCTAAGGTCATGTCTGATCCGAAAACCAGATCGATTCTTTGAAGGAAAATTTTGCGCAGATTCTGCTCGACCTCTGAAACAGGCCAATAATGATTTTCGGCTTCGAACCCCTTGGATTTCAAAAGCGCCTCGACAGAACCGCCTCGCAGCACACCGATTTTATATTTTTTTAAACCCCCCAGCCATCGATCCGGATTTCTTTTCTGCTCTTCAACTTAAACAGGTGCAGTTGCCGGGGATACAAAGGGCCAATCCACTTGAACAAATGCTCGCGCTGGGCGGTGCGGCTGGTGGTATACAGAAGGGTATAGGGTTGTTTCAAAGTTGTCGTATAGGCGCGCTTCCTGGGCCATACCTCCAGACGGCAATTGATTTCCGCCCGGGCTAGCACGGCTTTTTTTACCAAATCAGTGCTCAGCCCCACGACTTCACCGTCCTTCATGAAGTTGTAGGGCGGCCACTCTTCTGTCGGGATCAACAGTTGTCGATCACCATAAGCCGGGCTGCAAAACAATACAAAGGCCAGGCTCAAGATAATGGTCTGCATCGCTTTCAACGCGGTAAGATGGATGTCTTGCCTCATCTTTGCTACCCGCCTGGGGACAACCAAAGCAAGGGGGGCCAAGCCTGCTGTTCTCGGCCTGCCGCACATGCAGGCCCGACCCCGCCGTCTTCATGCAAGCCTTGTGGTCATCCCCCCGCTTGCTTTTCGAGCTCGTCGAGCTTGTCGGGATCCGAAACGGCGATATCCACGATGGCCTTGGGAAGACCACTTTGTTCGCACATGGTCCGGATCTCGTTTTCCTTGTCACTGAACTCCATAATCTCGCGAACGGCCTCGATGTGCTCGAGCATCTCCTCGGGCGACATGGCGTCCAAGGACGGGCCTTCGGCCTCGGCCTTCTTGCGGGCGGCCTCCTCTTCGGCCAGGCGCTGCTTCTCCTTGAGCTCCTCTTCCATGGCCTTTTTGGCGCCGTCGAGCGCGCCCTGGTCGACCCCCGCCAATTCGAGAATCAACGCTTCGGCGACGTCGTTTTCAATAAGGAATTTCACCTTTTCGACATCGGACTTGTCGCCCACCTTTTCAAGCAACCCCATCACGCGTTCCCGCTCGGCCTTGCGCTTGGCAATGGCGTCGATCACTTCCTTGAGCTTCTCTTCGGTTATTTCCATGGCGCTGGTGATCACCTCGTGATCCACGCCTTCATTGAGGAGCAGTTCGATCCCCTCGTCGCCGGACAGGCCGCGCGCCTTCTCGATGAGGAGTTCCAGTTTGCGCTCCTCGACCATCCGGATCACTTCGGGACGGCATCGGGAGTTTTTAAAGCTGGGCCATGTCGCGGCGATCTCGTTGATCAACTTGTCGGCGGTCGCGAACGGTGCCGCAACGTCATCCAGACTGAAGGCCGCAATCGCGGTATTCAGATCCTTCATCAAGGGCCTGCCGGCTTGGGACATTTCCGCCAGGGCCAATCTCAAATCAACGAGGTTGCCGCCGTGTTTGGAAACATTGTAGCCTGCTTCGTCGAGCTTAGCGGCAATGCTCTGAACCGTGGCCTCGAGGCTTGCCCCGGAAAGATCCTCGGGTGCGAGCCCGAGAAAGGCCTCTTCAATTGATAGCCAGAGGGGCTTGTTGGTGGTGGCTTCGCCTGTGGTCATTTCCTAACCTCCTTTGCATAGTGGTTAAAGAGAATAAGGGTATGGAGCGATTGTCTGCCGGGCAGCGGACCCTATCGGCATCGGGGCCCGAATTTCCCGGCGCAAATTGGTTTCAGCGTGCAATGTCGCCGGCCACACGCAGGATGGCCGCTATACTGCGCTCGACGTCCGCCTCCGCCGTGGCCCAGGATGAAACGCTGATGCGCATGGCGCTTTGCCCCTGCCACACGGTGTCGCCGCACCAGCAGGTGCCATCCGCCTGGACGGCCGCCACGACCTTTGCGGTCGTCGCCGCATCGCCAAACGACACCAGAACCTGGTTGAGCACCACGTCGTTGAGAATCGTGTAGCCGGTCCGGCCGAGTTCGTCCGCAAAGCGCCTGGCGTGCCGGCAGCAGCGCTCGACGAGGCGGGCCACGCCGGCCCGGCCAAGATGCCGCAAGGCCGCCCAGATTTCAACCCCCCGTGCCCGGCGGGAGAGTTCGGGGGTGTAGTCGGACGGATTGCGGTATGTCGTATCCGTGGGCAGGTATTCGGCCGTGATCGACATGGCGGCCCGCAGGGCATCGGGTTCGCGCACGATGGCCACCCCGCTGTCGTAGGGCACGTTGAGCCATTTGTGGGCATCTGTGGCCCAGGAATCCGCCATTGCCATCCCCTCGGCAAGGTGGACCCGCTGGGGCGCGGCCGCCGCCCACAGCCCGAAGGCGCCATCCACGTGCACCCATGCCCCGGCCGCGCGGGCCTTTTCGCAGATGGCGCCTGTGGGATCGAAGGCGCCCGTGTTCACATTACCCGCCTGGGTGCAGACAATGGTGGGCCCGGCGATGGCCGGCAAGGCTTCGGCCCGCATGCGCCCCTGGGCGTCCACCGGCACCCGGACCACGCGATTGCGTCCCAGCCCGAGCATGCCCAGGGATTTGAAAAGCGAGGGGTGGGCCTCTTCACTCACGATGACGGTAATGGGTGGGGCGCCGAACAAGCCATCGGCTTCGACCTGCCAGCCAGCCTGTGCAAGTACTTTATGGCGCGCGGCGGCAAGGGCCGTGAAATTGGCCACCGTCGCGCCGGTGACAAAGGCGCCGCCGCTTCCGGCCGGCAGGTGCAGAATGTCGAGCAGCCATTTCAAGGCCACGGTCTCCAGGGTCGCGGTGGCCGGGGTGACCCGATGGAAAACGCAATTCTGGTCCCAGGCCCCGGCCAGCCAGTTGGCCGCCAGGGTCACCGGCAGCGACCCGCCGGTCACGAACCCGTAAAACCGGGGGCCGGCCATGGCCATGGATGCCGGCGACCCGATGGCATCCAGCATCTGGAGCGTCTTTTCCGGATCGGTGGTGTCTTCAGGCAGCGGCTCATCCAAGCGCGGGATATCATCGAGCGCACCGGGATCGGGGGCAACGGCGCGGGCGTCAAGATCTTCCAGATAGCGGATGGCCCGCGCGCTGGCGGATTCCAGTAAATCCTTCAAGGGCTAAACTTTCTTTGCCGACGGGGTGGTCGGCAAGTGTGGTTCAAACGGCGGCGATGTGTCCCGCTCGCCGGAAAGATCGCTCCCCCGGCCGGTTGTGTCGGGGCGACCATGCCGAGCGGGTCAAATTGCTTAATGGGTGTCACCTTCTGGCGCCAGGCGGCAGAACCTGCCGCCTTGTCAGCGCGTTCAGTTGGTATCCGTGCTGAGAAGGCTGAACGGCGCAATCCCGTCGAACAACCTGTCGGGGCCCGATGGGGGCTTTACCTGCGGCTCCCCGCACTGGGGGCAGGCCGCCGGGGTATGCTCCTCCCCCAGAAACGCGGTCCGCGCGAATTCTCGGCGGCAGCGCGGACATTTATACGCGACGGTTGGCATGATGTGGCTATAACGGTTCGGCGTCTGTCCGTCAACCGGCCTTCTGCGGGATTTCCAAAGAGGCTTATCTTCGCAACCCGTCGGCCGTTGGCGCATGCATCCGCATGCGGCTACAGAATGGGGACCTGGTTGCAGATCCGATGGGCGCTGCATTTGATTATGCGGCCAAAGCTGGTAGGATAGGTCACAAAGCGTAGACCCTTCACGTTTATCCCGCAGGGTGGGCCAATGTCTGACCTTGATCACAGGGCGCCACATGCCAATCGCGGTGCCATCCGTGTTTTTCTGTTCCTCCTCCTTTTCAATCTTCTTCCGGTCCCGTGGTATTTTTTCGTTGTCGCCGGCCTGGCCCCGCCCGTTGTTTTTCTGGCGGTCGGCCTCGCGGGCCTGTTTTCAACGGAAAGCGGGGCCCTGGGCTTTGGGGCGCTGGTGGTCGTCCTGGCACTGATCGGCGCCGGAATCTGTTATCTTCTGGCCTGGTTGTCTACCGCGGCCGTCGTCCGCCTTCGAGCGGTCCGGGCCCGCACGGCCGTCTTGGCCGTCGTGCTGGTCCTGGGGACCCTCGCGGCCGTGCGGCCGATCTATGTCTATGGCGGCCATAGCCTGTCTTCGGCCTCGAGTTTGCTTGGATTTGTCGACCTGCTTGCCGA
>JASJCD010000081.1 GCA_030066135.1 Desulfobacterales bacterium
GGAGTTGATGACCACGTGCTGGATATTGGGCTGCACCGGCGGAAAGGCGTAGCGCAGGTAGTCCATGGCCGCATAGCTGTGAAACCGCTGCCGCTCCCAAAAGAAGTCGTGGTGGTGGGCAATGGTCGGTATGCCGGTTTCAACGATGAATTCTGTCAGGGCGATGCCCAGCGGAATGTTGACGGGGATGGCCAGGGCATTTTGCACGACGAGTATATCGAACGGAAAACGCCGGTAGAATTCCTCCAACTGATCGCGCAGTTCTTCCTTGAGGGCATAGATGGCCTGGGTGACTGCGCGCGTGCGTTTTTTTTCGTCGAACAGGGCGTGTTGAATGTCCAGAATATCCGGGTGATGAAAAAAGGCTTTGGGTGCCAGGTGTGATATGGCGGGATCGGTGTCCAGTTCACCGGCCATATAAAAGAACCGGCAGCCCTTGTTGGACAGCACATCCACCCATTTCTGGGTTTCCAGCGAAACGCCGTCGGTACCGGCAAAACGGGTGGATACAAAACCAAAGGAGGGCTGTTTGCGATTCCAGATCGTCATTTGCGCTCACCGTCGGATGAATCTGATAGGAGGTTAAGGTCAACGTGCCTTCCGGCATTGGAGACGTTCTTTAAAAAGTCTTAAGCGCCTGGGAACGCTCCGCAAAGACCTCGAACACGCGGTCCAGCCGGGTCGTTTCAAAGAGTTTGGCCACATAGTCCTGCAAGGCCACGATCTTGAGTGCGCCCCCCGCCCTGTCGGCGCTGCGAAGGCATGACACCAGGCATCCCAGCCCCGAGCTGTCGATGAAATCCAACTGGCCCAGGTCAAGCAAAAACTTGGTTTGCGCCTCGGCCAGACGCGCCTCGACGGCTTTCTTGAGCGCGTCGCGATTGGCAGCTTCCAGGCGTCCGATGATCTCAATGACATTTACGTCATCGATGGCTTCGATGTGCAGTTCCATGGCGTTACTCCTCGGGGGGATGCTTTTCTTTGCGCATCACCAGGAAATTGCCGTCGGGTTCGATGCGGTAGTCGACGGTATCCATGTAGCTCTGGATGATGGCCAAGCCCCGGCCGGTAGTCGGAATGCGGCCGACGTCGGCAGGGTCAAAGGCGATGGCTTCCTGCTTTTTGCGTGCCAGCGTGTCGGCGGCCATGGGCGTACCGGTATCCCGCACCGCAATCGTGATGCTTGTCCCGTCGTCGCTGATCGTCACGCCGACCTCCTCTTCGGTGTCCCGGCCGTAGGCGTGCTCGATGCTGTTGACCACGGCTTCGGTGACACAGAGCTCGATGGCCCGACAGTCTTCGAGCGGGAGTTGCGCCGCCCGGCACAGCCCCCGAAGGGCCGCCGCAATCTGCGGTACATTCTCCAGGCGGCTGCGAATGGCCAGCTGAATGCTTTTGGTGGTCACTGGCGTGTATCCCCTTTTCGCCCGTCGGCAGATGATACCCCCAATTCCGATGATCTTACAAACCTAATTTGTCTACGGGCTGTTCATTAGATCATTGTTCGCCCGGGCGAGCTTCCGACAGCGGACCGGTGACGGGGTCTTTGCGGCTGCCGCTATCAGCCGGACGCGCGCAAGCCATGATCCTTTCCCGGGCGGTTATCTCGAGGGGGGGACGATTCATCCTCGTTTCATGCTGTGGCCACTGCCAAGCCCCTGGGAAGCCGATTCCTCCGCGCGGGCTTGACAATGGGGTTCAAAATATAAGTCGCCGATCAAAGACCCAGATTGGGATACAGATTCTGCGCACAATCAGGGCAGATGCTGTGGCTGAATTCGGCTTCAGAGTGTTCGTTGATATACGATTCAATCTGATTCCAGTACCCCTTGTCGTCACGTATTTTCTTACAGGCGGCACAAATAGGCAGGAGCCCGGAGAGTATTTTTATTTCTTTCAATGCCGCCAACAGTTTGTTGTGCTCTTCCCGTAGCGCGTCTTCCGCCAGTTTGCGCTTGGTGATATTTTTCGAAGTGCAGATCACGGCTTCAACTTCACCCCACGTATTAACGATGGGTTTCGCCGTTGTTAAATAATACGTATCACCGGATGGCAGCGGTACGCGAACCTCGATCTCCTCGGTTTGGCCATCCGCAAATACCTTTTTCACAATCGCAAATCTTTTCTCGGCCTCATCATTTTCAAAGAGATCCCAGATTTTACGACCAATTATGTCGTCCCTGTGCTTGCCGACACCTTGGGCAAAAGCTTTATTTACATATCGATATGTCCCATCGGCATAAAAAGAAAATGTTGGATCCCCGGATTCATCCAGTAAGCGTCGATAGTGCTTTTCGCTGTTGCGGAGCTTTTCCAATTCTTGAATCATTTCTCTCTTGTTCATCTCAAAACCCATTTTTAAATACCGCTAAAAGCACCAAGCCTGTCTATCGCTGAATGTAAACGCCAACCGCCACAGCCTGTTAGCTCCGTCACGAGTATATGGGCGACATGGTGCCGGATAGCCGACCAGGAATTCACCGCAGGATTTCATCATAGACCCGCAGAAAATTACCTCCCAGAATCAGACGGGTATCATCTTCACTGTATCCGCGTTCAATCAGGCCGGCCGTGAAATCCTTCAGGTGATGATGGCCCGGAAGCACGTCGTAGGTTGCCAGAGCGTGGTCAAGGGTCAAATAATTCTTAAAGCCGCTGCAGAAGTCGAAGCCAATGCCCACATGGCGGATGCCGGCGATCTTCACCACGTGGTCCACGTGATCCAGCAGATCGTCCACCCCGCGTTGTTGCGATCCGTCGCCCACGAAAGCGCTGATGGCGTTTATGCCCATGACGCCGTTCCTTTCGGCCAGGGCTTCGATCTGCGTGTCTTTGAGATTGCGGGGCGTGTCGGCCAGGGCACGGCAATTGGAGTGTGACGCGACGATGGGTTTGCGGGCAATTTCGATCACATCCCAAAAACCCGCTTCGTTCACGTGGCTGACATCGATCAGCATGCCCAGCTCCTCGGCTTTGGCCACCAGCGAACGTCCAAAGGCGGTCAATCCATTGCCGCGATCCTCCGCCGCGGTGGAAAAGGCGCACCCGTCGGCAGCGTAGTTGCGCCGGCTCCAGGTAAGACCCAGCGCACGTACCCCCAGATCGTAGAAGATGCGCAACAACTGCAGGTCGTTCTGGAGCGGATCGGCCCCCTCAAGGGAGAGCAGCAAGCCGAACTGCCCATTGGTTTCCAATTGGCGGATATCTTCCAGGCGGCGGCAGAGGCGGACCGATCCGGAAAGGGCTTCGACCTCTTCTGCCAGATAACTGATCTGATCGAGGGCCCGGCGCAGCCCCATTTCGGGCAGGAAAAAGTTTTCGATGAAAATAGCAGCCACGATCAAGTTGAATCCCCCTTCGCGGAAGCGATCGAGATACTGGCCGGCAAGAACGTCCTTGTGGCCGCGCTCCCGCTGGTTGGCCACATCCCAGGGCAGGTCGAAATGGGCATCGACGACAAAGCTGTTTGCATTCAGTTGGGCGGCCTTGCGGGCGAGTTCCTGGTCCATGCTTTAGTGCTCCCGGTGGGCTGGAAAAAGGTTCTTAAGATTAAAGGCCTTAAATGGTAAAAATTATGCTTTCGCGATAAGTTTTCAACGCCGACGGTATGTCTACCGTGTTCAAGCGGTGCGCACGGCCAGGCAGAGACCGTCGAAGCGCGGCGAGTGGCCGGGCAAAAGGGCATACAGGCTGACCGAACGCCAGGCGGGATCTGCCGCCATGGCGCGATTGAAGCTATCGGCATCCAGGAAGCCCACATTGTCGGCCACCAGCAGGCCGCCCGGAACAAGGGTTTTATGGAGCAGCGGCAGCGCTTTGACGTAATCTTCCTTCTCGATGTCGATGAAGACGAGATCAAAATCATCGGTTGTCTGTGCCAGCCAGGTGAGGGCATCGGCACAAACGATTTCGGCGGCGTCCTCAAGTCCCGCTTCGGCCAGGTTTAATTTGGCCTTGCGGGCCAGATCGGGGTCGTACTCCAGGCTTACGACGCGGCCCAGGACCTCACGGCAGGCTTCCGCCAGAAAAAGGGTCGAATAGCCGCTGGCCGTTCCCAGTTCGAGTATCCTGCGGGCACGGCTGATGCGGGCCAGCAGGTAGAGCAGTTCGCCCACCACCGGCCCGACAATGGGAATCTCTTCGAGCGCCGCTTCTTTTTCAAGCCTTTCGAGCAGGGTGCTGCGCCTGGGCAGCAGGCGGCTGAAATAAGATTCCGGATCCGGGATCATCGGGTTCATGGGACCTCCTAACGCCCCCACGGTCGGCCTTTTAAAGGGGCTGGCAGGTGGTGCAGATATGCGTGCTGCGCTGCCCCACCACCAGACGTTCGATCGGCCGGCGGCAGCGGGGGCAGGGCGCACCGGTGCGGCGAAAGACTTTGAGCTGATCCCTGTTGCGTCCCCGGCTGCGTGCCACGGAGTAGAACGTGGTGGCGCCGGTGCCCAGGGTCGTGCCCAGGTTTTTTAATCCCCGCCGCAGCACTTTACGGATGGCCCGGTGAAGACGGCGAATATCCGCTTGCCCGAGGGTGTCCGTCGTGCGCATGGGATGCAGACCGGCGTCCCAAAGCGCCTCGTCCACGTAGATGTTGCCGAGTCCGGCGATGAACCGCTGGTCCAGCAGAAGCGGTTTGAGCATCCGTCGGCGGCCTCGAAGGCGGCGTTCCAGGTGTTTGGCGCTGAACCCGGGCGCCAGGGGTTCCGGGCCCAGGCGGGACAGGACGGCATCGGGGTCGGCTGGCAGATAAAAACGGCCGAACTTGCGCGTATCGTGAAAGCGCAGCTGCCGCCCGTCATCCAGACGGAAGGCAATGTGCTCGTGCCTGGCATAGCGGCTTCCGGGTGCGGCAAAATGGAAACGGCCGGTCATGCGTAGATGCACCAGCAAGTGTTTCTGCTCCTCCATTTGCCAGACGATGAACTTGGCCCGGCGGAATATGGCCTGGATGCAGCTTCCGGTCAATTGCCGCCGGAAGGCACTGGCTGCCATGCCGTCGATCACGCCGGGCCAGCGTACGGCCACGGCGCAGATGCGCCGTCCGACCAGGCCGGCGTCGATGAGATCGTCTACGATGGTTTGCACTTCGGGCAGTTCCGGCATGGATCCTCTCCGCCATTTGGAGGCAGCTCGGCATGACCAGGTTTTTATCGTTTGAGGACTTCAGGGGTGCGGCTCAAAAAAGGTATTTGGCAGATAAGCGGGCTATCGTCAATGGCGCGGGGCAACGGCAGGCAGATCTTCAGCGATGTGCATACGAGCGTAATGACGTGCTGGGGGCATTGTAGGATAGGAATGAATAACCGAAGCGGTCGGGGGAGGGGATGATGCCTGGCGTTGGTGGAACAAGCCAGGGCAAAGCGATGCCGGCGGTTCCGCCCCTAAGCGATGGTCAAACGCACAAGGGCGGAGACGGCAATAATGATCCCGATCACATCGAAACTGTCCAAAGCACGTCCCATGCGGAACTCCTTTCCGGTCGAATAAGCGACCTTGAATCCTTGTTTAGCAAATCCTGTGCCTGTTTCCGGTGACCCCCCCAACCTCACGTTCTGTCTTCATCGGCAGCGATCGAAGAGGCGATTGCCAATGGCGATATGGTGGCTGCTTACCCATTATTGGCGAAATTGCTGGAGCGCAGGGAAATCAATTTCACAGGCGGGGCGCCCAATGTTCACGGGGCCGGCGTTGCATACAAGCCACGTTCGAAGACGCGAAGGGGGGCAACTGGCAGGATGACCGGTGAACTGCTTCGCAAAAAAACCCCGCCCGTCACAGCCGGCTGATGACAGGCGGGGAAGAAGAATACGCGGAGAGGTTTGGGCGCATCCTTCAGGAGGGACTCAATTGAATTCTGGTGCTGAAACATAGCAGGATCAGTGCCATGTAGGGTATTCTGTGCCGGGTCGGGGGTGTGTCGGGCTAACTGCATCAAAATATTGTAATAATTTTGAGCAGTGACGCCTTGCCCCTCCTGATGGGGGCGAAGGTGGGCATCGAAAATTTGTAAACGTCGTTGATATATATAGCAGAATACTGTAAATGAAGTAGACAAATCATCATTCGTATCCTTTCGATCCGCTCAGACCCGAACACCCATCCTGTTGGGGGGTTGACCTGCGGTCAACAGGTCTGCCGCCCCTGGGTTAGATCGGGAATTTCCCGATTCCGTCTCGGGACCGTTAAAAACCGTCAGGGAGTTCGCCTTGCAGGAATTTGCATTTTCGAACCGTGAAGTGGCCCTTCTCCACGATGTGTCCGCATCGATTCAGGCCTTCTCCGATCTGAATGAGCTGTTGCGCTTTATCCTGAAGAAGATTAAAGGGGTCTTCAAGATCGAAGGGGTCTCCATCGCGCTGCACGACCCGTCGCGCAAGGAATTCTTTTTTATCCGTACGGTGGAGGAAGAAGACCAGCGTGATCCGGAAGACGCACCCCAGATGCGTTTTCCGGACGATTTCGGCGTGGCCGGATGGGTTTTCCGAGAGAACCAGACGGTGGTCATTCCGGATGTCGAGAAGGATGAACGGTTTTCCAACCAGCTCAATCTTCAACAAAATTTTACGACACGCTCCATGATCTGCGTCCCCCTGGCCACACGCAAGGACCGCATCGGCGTTCTCTACGTGCTCAACAAGATTAAGGGCCAGTTCGGTGACCGCGAAGCCCGTCTGCTCGAAATTCTGGCCGGTCCGATTGCGATTTCAATCGAAAATGCTCGTCTTTACGGCGAGTTGCGCCAGCACGCGGATGCCCTCGAAATCGAAAACCAACGGTTGAAGTCCGAGGTGCAGAGCCGTTTCGATCTGCACGGGGTCATCGGTGCCAGCCCCGCCATGGAAAAGGTGTTCAGCCTGGTGGAAAAAGTGATCAACACCACCACATCGGTGCTGATCCAGGGGGAGACCGGTACCGGCAAGGAACTTATCGCCCGTGTGATCCATTACGGCGGTCCCCTGAGGGATAAGCCCTTTGTGGCTGAAAACTGCGGGGCCCTCTCGGAAAACCTGTTGGAGAGTGAGCTCTTCGGGCATGTCAAGGGGGCGTTCACGGGCGCCGTGACGGATAAGAAGGGCCTTTTCGAAATGGCCGACGGGGGCACTGTCTTTCTGGATGAAATTGCCGATATGCCGCCGGCCATGCAGATCAAGCTGCTGCGCGTGCTGCAGGAGGGACAGGTGCGGCCGGTCGGCAGCTCGGAAATTGTGGAGGTTGATTTCCGCCTGATCGCTTCGTCCAATCGTGATCTTTACCAGGAGGTAGAGAAAGGTCGTTTCCGCGACGATCTTTATTACCGCATCCAGGTGTTTCCCATCATTCTACCGCCGCTTCGCGAACGCAAGGAGGATATCCCGGCTCTGGCTGCCCATTTCCTCGAAAACTGCGCCCGCAAGTTCAAAGCTCCGGTGAGCCGCTTCACCCCCACCACCCTCGACATGTTTGCACGCTTCAACTGGCCCGGCAACATTCGCGAACTGCAAAACGAGGTCGAAAGAGCGGTCTGCCTGGCAGGTCCGGACAAGGAAATCGGAATCGACTGCCTCTCGGAAAAGATAACAGCCGTGGCCCAGGACGAGTCCTTCGAGAGCGGCGCCGATCTTACCCTTCAGAAAACCGTCCAGCGCATTGAAAAGAAAATGATCGTCGACGCCTTGCGCAAATCGCGCGGCAATCGCTCCCAGGCGGCCCGCACCCTGGGGCTCACACGCCAGGGGCTGCTGAATAAGATTGGCCGCTACGGTATCGATATCTGAACGCCGCCGGCCGCCGCCGACACCGGCGGACGATGCCGGGGAAGAACAGGGCTGCCAGCCGGAAGAACTCAAAATTTGACGACCGAACTCAAAATTGGGGATGTCACTGCAGTTCCAGGCGAGATTTGCTACGGGCGCTGGGAGGCACTGACGCATCCCACCGGCCACGTGGAATTCTTCCCGCTGATCGTCGCCCGGGGACGCCATGCTGGTCCATGTTTCTGGCTCACGGCCGGCGTACACGGGTCGGAGCAGGCCGGGCCGCTGGTACTCTACGAACTGCTCACCCAGGACCTGGTGGATCGCCTCAAGGGTAGCGTGGTGGCCATACCGGCCCTGAACCCGGCCGGACTTCGAACACGAACCCGGGACCCTTACCATGCCAAGGTCGACCCCAACCGTCTCTGGCCGGAGGAGAAATCCGACCGGGCGGATCACCCGGATTTCGATCCGCCCACCTCGCTGGAGCGGGCCTATCAGCGATTGTACGTGGAGATGACCCAAAGTGCCGATTACCTGATCGACTACCATAACGCCTGGATCGGCTCCCTCTCCTTCGCCCTGCGGGATCGTATTCTCTATCGCGGTGACGATGCCCAGGACAAGGCCAAGGCCCAGGCCCTTTCCGATCATCTCGACGACATGCTCAAGGCTTACGGCCACACGGTCGTAACGGAATACCCGGCCGAAACCTATCTCAAGGAAAATTTGCACCGGACGACGTCCGGCGCTGTTTTGCAGAAAGGCCGCATCCTGGCCTTTACGGCCGAGCTGGGAACGGGGCTTGCCCCGGATCCGGACATCATCAAAGCGGCCTGTGCCGGTACGCGGAACGTCTTTCGCTGGGCCGGTATGCTGGACGACCGTGCCGAGGCCATCGAGAACGTACGTGTCATCCGGCCGGGTTATCCCGTGAGGCGCATGCGCACCCCGCGGGTGTCGGAGGCCTGTGTGGTGCGTCACCTGGTCAAGGCGGGCGATCGGGTGGGCAAGGGGGATGTCGTGGCCGAACTGCGGGATGTCTGGGGGCGGCCCACCGGCAACGGCGTGATCCGCTCGGGCTACGAGGGCATCGTGCTGGGCCGCTCCCACGGTGTCTTCTTCTATCCCGGTCAGCCCATTCTGGTGATGGCGGTGCGCGACGACGATGCCAGCATTGCGCCCTATCCTCAGCACTACCGCGAGAGTATGAACCCTTCCCTTTAGTTCTAATCTAAACCCGCCATTTGTGGTGGAGGACCCGGCTAGGTTTGACCGATCCGGGGTAAGTTTTTTTCAGGTTAGTTCATTTTCTTCCACGTGGAAAAGCAACCATAGGAAGACGCAGGATCCCCGTCGGGGTCGGCATCGGTATCGGCACTCGAGAAATGGCCGGCACACTAAAGGCACGATTCCGATACCGATAGCGATACCGACACCGAATGATAGATACCGGCGATAGGAAACACGCTTCACCCAAACAGGTCCGCGCACTTTTTCCGCCCGCATCGCCGGTGCCTACAAAGTGATATAAACGGAAACCCAACCGAATGATAAGCCCCCCTCCGGGGGCTGCATGGGGGCTGCTGCTCTGCGGGAACAGACGCGCTAGCGTATGGACTTCGGCCGGCGGCTGTCGGCGTCAGGCGGGTACGATGCGGGTGCCGGCACGCCCGGCGGCAGCCGCTTCGATGTCCTCCAGCGCGCAGACGACGGCATTCCGCCCGCCGCTGCGAATGAAGGCGGATACGGCCTCGACCTTGGGGCCCACGGTACCCGGCGGGAAGTGACCGGCCTGGGCCAGGGCCCCGAGTTCTTCCACGTTTACGGTTTCGAGAAAGCGCTCCCCGGGCGTCCCATAATCGACGGCCAGACCGGGCACATCGGTGGCGATGATGAAATGATCGATGCCAATGTCCTTGGCCAGGCGGGCACTCACCAGGTCCTTGTCGATGACGGCGTCGACGCCGTGGAAGCGCCGGCCTTCCCGAATCACCGGAATGCCCCCGCCCCCGCAGCAAATCACGATAAACCCCATCTCGATGAGTTTTTTTATCTCCCGTTTTTCGACCACGGTGAGTGGGCGGGGTGAGGCCACGACGCGGCGCAGCCCTTTGGCCGTAGTGCGGGTGGGGAAAGGGTAGTCCGCTGGTGATGCGTTCAACACGGGTCCGATCGGTTTGGTGGGCGCTGCCAGGGCCGGGTCGTTCTCATCGACCACGACGTAGCTGATGAGGGTGATAAACGGCTGTTTGAAATGAATGCCCATTTCCATGAGGGCCGTATCGAGTGTCGACTCGATCATGTAGCCGATCTGCCCCTGGGTCTGGGCCACCAGGATTTCCAGGGGCAGTTTGGGGACGCTGTCGCAGCATTCCTGCTGCATGAGGAGATTGCCGACCTGGGGGCCGTTGCCATGGGTGATGATGACCCGGTAGCGCTGTGAAAGCCGAGCGACCTGCTGCATGGGGATTTTCAGATTGGCGAACTGCTCGCGAATCGAGCCGCGCTGATGTTTGCGGATCAAAGCGTTACCGCCCAGGGCGATCAAAAGGGTCTTGCGGGCCATCCGTCTGGTTTTCCTTTCCGCGTGTGGCGGCATCCCCGGGTTTAGATGGAAAGGCGCTTCAACAACACGTTTTCCAGTTGCGGGCCTTCAGGCCGGTCCTTGTATTCGTAGCGCACCCGCAGTGTGGGCTTGTCGATCTTGACCAGCTTGGGAAGATCGATGGGCGTTGCGCAGAGCACCAGGTCGCAGTCCGAACGGTTGATGGATTCCTCCAGATCCCTGATCTGTTCACGGCTGTAGCCCATGGCCGGTAGAACGCCGCTAAGATTGGGATAACGTGCGTAGGTTTCGCGAATGCTGCCCACGGCCGACAAAGAGGCGTCCACCAGCGCCTCGGCACCGAAGCGGCGGGCGGCAATGGCGCCGGCGCCGAAGGCCATATCGCCATGGGTCAGGGTGGGGCCGTCTTCCACCACCAGCACTTTTTTACCGCGGATCACTTCGGGATCTTCTACCAGGATGGCGGATTCGGCCATGACGATGTCGGCCTCGGGGGCGTGGGTGGCGATATTGCTGCGCACCCTCTCGATTGCTTCAGCAGCGGCACTGTCCACTTTGTTGATGACGGCGATATCGGCCATGATCATGTTGGTTTCCCCCGGGTAGTAGTTGCATTCGTGCCCTGCGCGGTGGGGATCGAAGACGACGATGTGGACATCCGGGTAGTAAAACGGGGTGTCGTTGTTGCCGCCGTCCCAGACGATGACATCGGCCTCCCGTTGGGCCGCCTCCAGGATTTTCTTATAGTCGATGCCGGCGTAGACCACGATGCCCTGGGCCACCAGCGGTTCGTACTCTTCGCGTTCTTCGATGGTACACTGGTGGCGGTCGAAGTCTTCATAGGAGGCGAAACGCTGGACCTCCTGCTGCGTCAGATCCCCGTAGGGCATGGGGTGACGAACGGCCACCACACGCTGACCTTTGTCCCGCATGATCTGGCAGACTTTGCGGGTGGTCTGGGATTTACCGCAGCCGGTGCGCACCGCACAAACGGCCACCACCGGTTTGCTGGCCCGCAGCATGGTGTAGGTGGCGCCGATCAGGGTGAAATCGGCGCCCTCGGCCATGGCCAGCGAAGCCTTGTGCATCACTTCGGTGTGGGGTACGTCACTGTAGGAGAAGGCCACCAGGTCGATTCTATGCTCGCGGATCAATGCGGGCAGTTCATCTTCGTGCAAGATGGGGATGCCTTCGGGGTAGAGGTTGCCGGCTAGCGCCGCAGGATAGCGGCGCCCCTCAATATCGGGGATCTGGGTGGCGGTAAAAGCCTTGACGCGGTAGCGGCCGTTATCGCGGAAATAGATGTTGAAATTGTGAAAATCTCTTCCGGCCGCCCCCATGATGATGACGTTTTCGATCATGCCTGATTCCTTCCTGCTAGAACGGTTTCGCGTGTTAAGCCATTGCGCCGGCAGGGGCCGCGTGGCGGTCGCGCTGCCGGCAGATTTTTTAAAACGGTAGTGAAGCGCTCGGGCTCCCCCCTTGTTAGCCCTGGCCCGTCAAAAACAGCATGATCGCGTTCTGGACGTGCATCCGGTTTTCGGCTTGGGTGAATACGATCGAGGCCGGCGATTCCATGACTTCGTCGGACACCTCCAGGCCGCGCATGGCCGGCAGGCAGTGCATGAAAAGGGCGCCCGCCCGGGCGGCGTCCATCATGCGGGTATCCACCTGAAAGCCCTGGAAGTGCTTCTTGCGTTCTTCCATTTCATGTTTCTGACCCATCGAGGCCCAAACATCGGTGTAGACCACGTCGGCATCCTGTACCGCCGCCATGGGATCATGGATGATCTCAATGGTGGAAAGACCCGCTTCGCGGGCCAGTTCAAGGGTGGCCGCTTCAGGTGCGTAGGCCGGCGGGCAGGCGCAGACGAAATGCAACGGCAGGCGTGCGGCCAAACGCAGCCAGGAGTGCACGATATTGTTGCCGTCGCCGACGTAGACGATCTTGAGATTGTCCAGGTGGCTGCGCGCCTCCTGGACAGTGAAGATATCAGCCATGATTTGGCAGGGATGATTGTAGTCCGTCAGGGCATTGATCACCGGTACGGTGGCGTGGGCGGCCAACTCGCGGATGTGCGCGTGGGCGAACAGACGTGCCATGATCAGGTCGTTGTAGCGGCTGATGACCCGGGCCACATCCTTGACGGCTTCGCGTTTACCGATCTCGATATCCTGGGGACTGAGGTAGATCGCATGGCCGCCCATACGCGTAAAACCGGTCTCGAAGGAAATCCGCGTGCGCGCAGAGGGCTTGGCGAAAATCATGGCCAGGCTCTGGTTGGCGAACGGTTGAAAGATCTCGCGGCGTTTGAATTTTGTTTTGACCTCCCGGGCCAGATCCAAAACCTGATGGATTTCGTCAGGGGTCAGGTCGTCCACATGGATAAAATCGCGTTTCACGTAGGCCTCGCTGTTTTCTGGTTATGGCCGCAGCCGCGGCAGCATTTTACTGCCCCCGGGGATCCTGAAAACCTGTACGGAAGGCTGCCTCCGGCTTCAGCCCGCCTTCAAGACCTTGGCTAGTTTTTCCAGGGCCCAGTTGATATCGTCCTTTTTGATGACCAGCGGGGGAGCGATGCGCACGATATGCTCGTGGGTCTCCTTGCAGAGCATGCCTTCTTCCATAAGCCGCATACAATAGGGTCGCGCACCACCGGCTTCGGGATGAAACTCAATCCCGATCATGAGCCCCCGGCCGCGGATTTCCTTGATTTGCGGTGTTTTAAGCTTTTCGAGTTCGGTCAAAAAATAATTCCCCATGGCGGCGGCGTTGGCAACGAGGTCTTCCTCCACCAGTACCCGCAACGCCGTGCGGGCCACGGCGCAAGCCAGTGGATTGCCGCCAAAGGTGCTGCCATGCTCACCCGGGCGCAGGACGTCCATGACCTCCTTGTTGGACAGCACCGCGGAAACCGGATAGAAGCCGCCCGAAAGCGCCTTGCCCACCAGTGTCAGATCCGCTTCGATGCCCTCGTGCTCTTCGGCCAGGAGCCTGCCTGTGCGTCCCAGACCGGTCTGGATTTCATCCAGGATCAGAACGATATTATGGTTTTCGCAAAGGGCCTTGGCCTGCCGTAGATAACCTTGCGGGGGAATGATGACCCCGGCTTCGCCCTGGATCGGCTCGACCAGAAAACCGACCGTATGCGGCGTGATCGCCTGGGCGAGGGCTTCGGCATCGCCATAGGGAATAACCTTGAAACCGGGTGTGAAAGGACCGAATCCCTGGCGCGAGCCATCATCCGTGCTGAATCCCACAATGGTGATCGTGCGGCCGTGGAAATTATCGGCGCACACGATGATTTCGGCCTTGTCTTCGGGTACACCCTTGACCGTGTAACCCCATTTGCGCACCGCCTTGATAACCGTCTCGACGGCTTCGGCGCCGCTGTTCATGG
>JASJCD010000082.1 GCA_030066135.1 Desulfobacterales bacterium
GGCTAATTTGAGCAGGGCCGCCGGCAGGCCGTCCAGAAGGGGCTGCTTTTTGATCACCGCCGTGACGATGCGCCCGGCGGCATCCGGGTGGCCCTTGTCGGCCAGAATGCCCGCCAGGAGAGGGTAAATGGTCAGTGGCAGACGCGGCGTTCCGGCCAGTTTAAGATATTCCTGGTAGAGGCCCGGAATTCTGTCCCACGCCGGCGGGTGGTGGAGGAGATAATCCAGATAGCGCGCCGCGGACTGATGAAAAACCGGTGAGGTGGGCTGTTGTTTGGCGATATTGTATAACTGTGTGATCGCGATCTCGTGGGCGGGATCCTGCTCCAAAACCTGATTGAACAGGTCACGGGCCTGGTCGAATTCCAGTTCTCCCAGACGCTGCATGGCCTTCTCCACCAGCGGGGAGATTTCGTCCTGGGGTGGGGTCTTGAAGGCCGCGGCATCGGCCAACCCGTCGAAGCGCCTGAAGATCCAGGCCAGGATTGCGCCGGCGATGATGCCACCGGCATGGGCCATAAACGCCACCGAGCTGGCATCCCCGCTCGAGATTTCCGACCAGATTTCCTTTCCCAGCCAGAAGGGCAGCAACGCCAGGGCCGGGATCCGGAGGACACTGAAATAAAATCCGAAATAGCAGAAAAAGCTGACCCGGCGGCGGCCGTAAAGGACGGGCAGCGCGCCCATGAGGCCGGCGATGGCACCGGAGGCGCCAACCAGAGGCACCAGGGACTGCAGGTTGAAAAGTGCGAAAAACAGGCCTCCGCCGACGCCGCTGGCAAGATAGAGGCCCAGAAAGCGCAGGCGGCCCATCCCTGGTTCGAGCATGCAGCCGAAGAGCCACAGGAAGAGCATGTTGCCCAGGAGGTGGCCGATGCCCCCGTGCAAGAACATGTACACCAGGAGGCTCAACGGTTGCCAGCTGGCCGCCTTGAACCCCCATTTGTAGGTGCTGCTGCGCTGCTTTTTGGCTTCGCATTCCTGGCGCAGCCGCCGCCACTCGGCATAGTCGGGATCCCCCGGCACGACCACCTCACCCTGTTCGAGTCGGCGCTGAAAGTCGGCATCGGCAAACATCTCTTCGAGATAGGCGTTGAGGGTTTCGGCATCCTCTTCTTCTTCCGCCGTCTGGATGATGGCGGGATCTTCACCTTGGCTGCGCAGGTAGTATTCCAACTCGATGCGCACCAGACCGGATTCGATATAGTGCTGCCAGGCCTCCTGCAGGTAGGCCTGGTCCCTGGATTGCAGACCGAAGAAAACGACGATGTTGGCGAGAATGAGCGCCAGCGTGACAATCGGCGGGTTGCGCCAGCTGAGCTGACCGGTAATCGGAACAATCATGACCTACTGCCGCTCTTCAATGGGGATGTAGTCTGTCTCGCGGGGGCCGGTATAGATCTGCCGCGGCCGGCACAGCCGCCAGTTGGGGTCGTCCATGCTTTCCTTCCACTGGGCAATCCAGCCGGGCAGCCGCCCAATGGCGAACATGACCGTAAACATGTTGGTGGGGATGCCCATGGCCCGCAGGATAATGCCGCTGTAAAAGTCGACGTTGGGATAGAGGTTGTGGTCGATAAAATAGGCATCTTGCAGCGCCACCGCCTCGAGTTCCTTGGCCAGATCCAGGAGCGGGTCGGATATCTTGAGCTTGACCAGGACACGGTCGCACATGGCCTTGATGATCTTGGCGCGCGGATCGTAGGCTTTGTAGACCCGGTGGCCGAAGCCCATCAGCCGGAAGGGGTCTTTGCGGTCCTTGGCCCGGTCGACATAGTGCCGAAATCCGCGCCCGCTCGCGTCGATCTCCTGGAGCATTTCAACCACGGCCTGGTTGGCGCCGCCATGCAGCGGTCCCCAGAGGGCCGCAATACCGGCGGATATGGCGGCGTAAAGATTGACGCGCCCGGAGCCCACCATGCGCACCGCCGATGTCGAGCAGTTCTGCTCATGATCGGCATGCAGAATCCAGAAGATATTCAGGGCCTCGGACAGAACTTCGTCCACTTCATAGGGGCGCACCGGGGAGTCGAACATCATGTTGAGAAAATTGGCGCAATAGGACAGGTCCGGGCGGGGGTAGACCACGGTGTGCCCGCGGGACATCTTGTAGGACATGGCCGCCATGGTGCGCACCTTGCTGAGCAGACGGGTGACGGTCATGTCGATCTCTTCTTCAAGTGTCTGCAGTTCGGGGTAGAAGCTTCGCAGGGCGTTGACCATCGATGACAGAATGCCCATCGGATGCGAAAGGCGCGGGAAGTTGGAATAAAAAATCTTGAGGTCTTCGTGGACCAGGGAAGCATCGTTCAGCAGAATCGAAAAACGGTTAAGCTCGCGCTGGCTCGGAAGCGCGCCATGAATCAGGAGATAAGCGGTTTCCACGAAACTAGAATGTTCCGCCAGCTGTTCAACCGGAATGCCGCGATAACGAAGGATGCCTTGCTCACCGTCCATGAAGGTGATGGTGCTGGTGCAGCTGCCCGTATTGGCATAGCCGATATCCAGCGTGATCAGACCCGATTCGGCGCGCAGGCGCGAAATATCGACGGCGCGTTCGCCCTCGGCGCCTTCAATGATGGGAAGTTCATAGGTTTTTCCAGCGTAGGTCAATTTGGCTGTTTCCGACATGACGATGGTAATCCCTTTCCGATAGCGGTTTCGAGACGCAGTAGCGGGTGTCCGACCGGCGATGCGCAAATATGCGAATAATGGCGGTTGACGCCGGGAAGAACGAGCAATGTCAGGCGGGGCGGTCGCCGAGGCAGTACGAATAATCTAATAATATTCGCTAAAAGCCCGATGAAGGTCAATCATTTTTTTGGGCGGACCGCCACGCGCTGGCGCGTGGGGCCATGCGTTTACACCCCGGAGCCGCCTGTGTTAAATAGATTGAGGCTTTCAGCCTGCTTCTTAGGGGCACCCGCCTGGCGCGGGCGACATCCGCGCCGGGCGAACCGGCGATGACAGGCGCCGGATCGGCGGGTGTCCCCCGATGAAATGTCGATTCGGATGCGATTGGCCGAAGCCCTTTGGGCCTATCAGAAATGGAGGCGACGGTATGGGGTTTAAGGAAAATCTTCTAAAAAAAATGGAAATTGACCGCACCGCGGACAAAATCGCGGCGTCCATGGGAACGCCGGACAGCGGACGCCGCATTGACAAGGCGCTGGCACGGGCTTTTTTGGCCGAGGCCGGTTATGAAAAAATCATCGAACGCGATCTGGAACTCTACCGTCTGACGCCCCGGGAGAATAAAGAACGGATTCTGGTGCTGGACAACGATCTGCCGATCTACGCCACCACGCCCGCGGACGTGGCCTTGCGCAAAAGTCCCATCGTCAAGGAAATGCTCAATATCCGCAATATTCTCAGAATTCTGAACGATGCCGATGTCCTGCTGTCCAAAAAAGATGAATCCATCCGGACGATACGGGAGGAGATCATCGCCGGCCTGGACCTTCACTTCGAGGCCGCCGATATCGAGGGGATCTATAACGACGGTCGTGCTTCGATCGAAAGCAAATACGCCGAAGGGGTGGAGGAAGCCCTGCAGATCTTTGCCGAATTGCTGGGCTGGGTTGCCCCGCCGGCGGTTTTACGTCAGGCGCACTGCATGATCATCGGCCGGCCGTCGGCGCCACCCGGTACGGCCTACGGGCCTGCGGTTCTTTTCAATCGCATGCATCTGACCCTCAAGCTGATTGAGACCGTGGTGGTGCTCAAGGACCAAGCGGCCGTGGGGCAATACCAGAAGATGGCCGCCGGAGAGGCCGAAGCCGACGCTGCCGGTGCTGATGTCTGGGTCTATCTGCGGGATGCGGTTCTGGAGGGGCGCACGTCTTAACCGTTTGTTAAAGGCGTCGGCGCGGCGCCGTCTAACGGTAAATTTGAAAATGACGGGCGCCGGCCACAGGCTGCGTCTGCGGCCGGCCCCTTCCGGCTTTAAGCGCCCATGGGGTGCTTGTAGTAGATAACGCCGGTCGAGTCGGGCCCCGTGTTCAACCCGATGGAAGGGCTCACGTAGGCATCGAAAACGTCTTTGCAGTCGAATTCGCTTTCGAAGACGGATCGCAACCGCTGGATGATGGCCGCGTCGGCGGCCGTCTGCATGATGGCCAGCGTGATCGGTCGCCCGCCGATGTCCTCACGGATCATATCAATCATTTCAAGAATCATGTGCTGCTGTTCGCCGAAGAGTTTGGTCTTGACCATGATCTGGCCGTCTTCGAAGGACAGCACCGGCTTGACTTTCATGGCCATGCCCACCAGCGACTTTAGCCCGCTGATCTTCTTTCCCTTGCGCAGGTGTTTGAGGTTCGTAACCCCGAAGAAGGTCGACATGTTGCCCCGCATCAGATCGATCTGCGCGACGATGGTATCGAAATCCTTGCCCGTTTGGGCCATACGTGCGGCCGCCATGACGGGTATGCCGACGCCCATGCTGCATTGCATGGAGTCCACGATGGCCACGCGGCAGTCGTGGCTGGAGTTGAAATCATTGTGAACGTCCACCGCGTTCTGGTAGGTGGCGCTTACCTTGCTGGAGCAGTGGATACAGATCAAGTCATCATATTCGTACGTCAGCTTTTTATACGCCAGGGCGTAGTCTTCATAACTCACCGGTTCGGAATACATTTCACCATACTGGCTGAAATTGCGGTAGAAGTCCTGAACCTGCATGTCGACGCCATCGCGGAAGCGTTGGCCGTCGATGATGATGCTCACGGGAACAACCGTAATGCCCAGGGCATGCTGAAAGTGCTGCGGTACATCCGCGGTACTGTCTGTGACGATGCCGATTTTGCGTGCCATCCTGTCCCTCCTTTGAATCCGGCCTGATTTAGCTCTGAATGCGGTTGTCTTATCGGCGGCCCCGTCAAAAACATGAATACCAATTATTTTTTTGCCATTAATGCTGCTGGTTTTCAACCTTGTGGCGTCAGGGCGTTGCACCGCAGGGGGGCGTGGTAGGGCTTACAAGGGGATGACCGCGAAGGCATGTCCGCCCGCCCCGCTGCTCCCCGGCAACGGGGCGGAGGAAAGACCCCCGAGGGAAGAAAAAGGGCTCGAATTCAGCTTTTCAGGCGCAACCGCACAGCGCTGGCGTGGGCATCGAGGCCTTCGATTTCGGCCAGGCAGAGGATGTCGGCGGCTTCCTTTTTGAGGGCTTCGGCCGTGTAGCGGATCAGGCTGGTTTTCTTGATGAAGTTGTCGACCGACAGGGCCGAAGAAAAACGGGCGGTGCCGACTGTGGGCAGAACGTGATTGGGGCCGGCAATATAGTCACCCACCGGTTCAGGCGTGTGGGCCCCCAGGAAAACGGCGCCGGCATTGCGGATGCGACCGACCAGATCCATGGGGGTTGCCGTCAGCAGTTCCAAGTGTTCCGGGGCAATGCGGTTGGCCAGGGCGATGGCCGTATCCAGGTCGGCGACCTGGATGATGGCGCCGAACTGCCGCAGGGAAGCCGCCGCAATTTCACGGCGCGTCAGTGCGGCCAATTGCTGCTCCAGTTCGCGGGCCGTCTTGCGGGCCACAGCGGCGCTATCCGTCAACAGGATGGCCGAGGCCAGGGCGTCGTGTTCGGCCTGGGAGAGCATATCGGCGGCCGCATATGCGGGATCGGCGCTCTGATCGGCGATGATCAGAATTTCGCTGGGACCGGCCACCATGTCGATGCCCACCGTTCCGGCCACCAGCTTCTTGGCCAGGGTGACATACAGGTTGCCCGGTCCCACGATGACATCGACGGGATCGATGGTTGCGGTGCCGTGGGCCAGGGCGGCAATCGCCCAGGCGCTGCCGACGCGGTAGACGGCGTCGATGCCCACGGCGTCGGCCGCGGCCAGCAGGTGGGGGTTGACCTCCCCGCTACGGGTGGGGGGGGTGGTCATGACCAGGCGCGCGACCCCCGCGATTTTGGCCGGCAGGGCGCCCATCAGCACCGACGATACCAGCGGTGTAAGCCCTCCCTGTCCACCGGGTACATAGATGCCGGCTGAATCCACCGGGCGAAAGAGCTGCCCCAGCAGCACGCCCTCACGGGCCGTATCGATCCAGGATTTGCGAAACTGCTGGCGGTGAAATGCCTCGATCTGGCGGATGGCTCGCTTGAGGGCCCGTTTGAAGCGCCGATCGACGGTTTTTACGGCCTGCTTGATTTCAGCCGGTGGTATCCTGATCTGGTCGGCCTTCAGCCGAGGGGCATCGAAACGCCGGGTGTATGCGACCAGGGCCTGATCCCCTTCTTTCTGAACCCGGGCGATGATCCGGGCCACTTCGCGGGTATCCTTCTGACGGAAGGAAAGGCTTCGCCGGGCAATGGCATTCAATTTGCGCTTGGCCGCCGTAGAAGGGTAGCGGTGAATTGTGAGCATGGGCGTCTCCCGCAGGGATTGTGCCTGAAACCGTAGCGGCCGCCAGGCATGGGACGGGGTAGGGATAAGCATGGGCGGCGGTGGTTGTCAATGATCTTGTCGGCCGCGCCGACCGACAGGGGGATTGACAAGGCGGCAGCGATTTGATGAATTACGGCTTCTTTCAAGGGCATGCTGCCACGCCAGCGGAGCGCAGCGCATGCCCCTCAACCCGCTGCCCATGATTGGAGGTCGCCTGTCATGCATGCCCGTATTCACAATTTCAATCCCGGTCCGGCGGCGTTGCCGCTTCCCGTTCTCGAAGAAATCCAGTCCTCATTCCTCAATTTCAGCGGTTCCGGGATGTCGATTACCGAAGTCAGCCACCGGTCCAAGTGGTTTGATGCGGTCATCGAGGATGCCATCGCGCGCACCCGCCGGCTGCTGGGGATTGATCAGCGCTTCAAGGTTCTCTTCCTGCAGGGCGGCGCCAGCATGCAGTTTGCCATGGCCCCCATGAATTTTGCCGCGGCGGGTCAGACCGTGGACTACATCAATACCGGCACCTGGTCCACCAAGGCCATCAAGGAGGCCGAGATTCAGGGCAAGACCGTCAACGTGGCCGCTTCGTCCGAGGATCGCAATTTCGCTTACATTCCCCGCGAACTCGACCTGACTCCAGATGCGGCCTATGTCCACATCACCTCCAACAACACCATCAAGGGCACCCAGTGGGCGGCCTTCCCGGATACGGCCGGCGTCCCGCTGATCGCCGACATGTCCTCGGACATCATGAGCCGCCCCTTCGACGCGGCGCCCTTCGGGTTGATCTATGCCGGCGCGCAGAAGAACATCGGCCCGTCTGGGGTCTGTATGGTGATCGTCCGGGATGATCTCCTGGCGCGGAGCCCTGCCGATATTCCCACCATGCTGAACTACAATACCTATGCCGATAAGAATTCGATGTACAATACGCCGCCCTGTTTTGCGATTTATGTGGTGCAGCTGGTGCTCAAGTGGCTGGAGGAGACCGTTGGCGGGCTGGCCCAAATGGACGCCCTGAACCGGCGCAAAGCAGGGTTGATCTACGACCTTGTGGAGCAAAGCGAATTCTACCGGGGAACCGCCGATGCGGACAGCCGCTCCCTCATGAATGTGACCTTCCGCCTGCCCTCCGAAGACCTGGAGCAGCGGTTTGTGGCCCAGGCCCTGGAAAACGGACTGGGTGGACTCAAGGGCCACCGTTCGGTCGGGGGCTGCCGCGCTTCGATCTACAACGCCAGCGAAATGGCCGCGGTCGAGGCCTTGGTGGATTATATGCGGACCTTTGAGCAGCGAAACGGATAAGGCGAACGTCCGTTGTCATGCCGCGGCAGGGTTTTACACGTCAGGATACTGGAAAAGCCGCCCCTCGTAGTTCATGACCTCGACGTGGCCACCCTGCCGCCGCCAGTAGTCCGGCAGCAGCGGCACTTTCCCGCCGCCGGCCGGAAGATCTGCCATGTAATGCGGCACGCACAGGCCGGAGATGTGCCCCCGCAGCGACCGCATAATCTGCAACCCCTGTGCGAGCGGCACCCGGAAGTGCGTCGTTCCGGCCACCGGGTCCGGGTGGTGCAGGGCATAGGGCCTCACGCGCACGGCGGCCAGCCGCCGCATCAGCGCCCGCATCGTTGCCACCCGGTTGTTCACCCCCTTTAACAGCACGCTCTGGCTGCCCAGCGGAATCCCGGCATCCGCCAGACGACTGCAGGCCGCGGCCGCGGCCGGTGTGATTTCCTCCGCATGATTGAAATGCAGGTTGACGTACAGGGGGCCGAATTGCTTCAGCACCTCTACCAGGGCGGCTGTGACGCGTTCGGGCAGTACGGCCGGGATGCGGGTGTGAATCCGGATGATTTCGATTTGCGGCAGCCGCCGCAGGGCGGCCAGGGTTTCCGCGAGTTGTTCGTCTTTGCGCAGCAGGGGATCGCCGCCGGAAAGAATGACTTCGCGGACCCCGGGGCATGCACCGATGTACGCGACGGCCTGCCGGATCTGGGGCCAGTCGATATTCACAGGACGGCCGACACGGCGCTTGCGCATACAGAACCGACAGTAAAGGGCGCAACGGTTGGAGATCAGCAGCACCACCCGGTCCGGATAGCGGTGAACCAGGTGGTCTACCGGTGACTGGCGATCTTCTTCGCTGGGATCCGGGCTTGCGCCGCTGTCTGCCAGTTCGGCCGGATCCGGCACGGCCTGACGCCAGAAGCTGTCCTGCGGCGAGCGGATCAACCGCAGAAAGGGGCGGGGTATCCGCAGCGGGTAGACCCGGGCCACCGCCGCCACGGCATCCCGATCCACCGGCAGATGCGCCGCCAACGCATCGGCAGAAGTAATGCTGCCCTGCAGCTGCGTCCGCCAATCGGGGGAACCGACCGCGTTATAAGCGTCTATGAGTGGGCCCACTGGGATGCCGCTCCGATCTGGCCGTGGTTGGGGCTTTGGGGTTATTGCAATTCACGGTCTTGTGTAATATACTGATTGGTAACAATAAATTGTTATTCAGGCCGGCAGCCGCTTCTTGGATGAACGCGAACGTTCACCCTTGGTACCACCACAGTCGCTTACCAGATTACGATTAGAGGTCCCCTGCCCGGGCATCACGTGGATGGCTGCGAAGAAATTCACGAGGATCGATATCCATGCAGCGTGTTTTTATCTCCAGTGACAACTCCGTGACATTCACCTGTCCCCGCTGCAAAAAAATGCGAACGGTGAACATAACCGATTACGCGGGGCTAGACAAGGCCGTCAAGGTCAGAGTTCGCTGCGGTTGCGGGCACCGCTACCCGGCGACGATCGAAAAGCGGCGTCAGTTCCGCCGTGAAGTCGCCTTTCCCGGGACCTATACGCGGCTTGTCAACGGTCGCGTGATGGGCAGCGGTACGATGGTCGTCAAGGATGTATCCCGCACCGGTCTCAAGATCCGCGTGCCCGATGCCCACCGCCTGAACTCCGGGGATACGCTTGAAGTCATCTTCCATCTGGACGACCCCAAGAAATCACAGATCCAGAAAGAGGTGGTGATCCGCAAGATCGAAGGGGTTGATCTGGGGGTCCAGTTCCTTTCGCTTGAAACCGGCAATCCATCGGACAAGGCCATCGGTTTCTACCTGATGTGAAGGCCTCCGGGCGCTACCGGCTTTTTTCCCGCAACCTCCTAAAATGTCCTTAAAGGTGCTCCGGATGGGGGATTGCCCATACTGCGGTGAAGTGCACAACGTCGGTTTCGTGGCTACCCGGCTGGCCGGCACCGACGGGGTTTCGCTGGAGGCGGAGAAATGGGCGGAAGTATTCCAACAGGAAGGTTTCAAATGTTTTTTTCTGGCCGGTGAGCTGGATACCCCGCCCGAGCGCAGTTACCTCGTTCCGGAAGCCCATTTTCACCATCCTCCCATTGCTGAAATTTACCACAGCTGTTTCGGCGTCAAAAAACGCAGCATTCAGGTGACCGAGAAAATCCACCGCTACAAGATGATTCTCAAAGAGCATCTCTACCGTTTTGTCGAACAATTCGATCTGCATCTGCTCGTTCCCGAAAATGCCCTCACGATCCCCCTTAACCTCCCGCTGGGGCTGGCCCTGACGGAGCTGATCTCCGAGACCAATATCCCTACAATTGCCCATCATCATGATTTCTTCTGGGAACGGCAGCATTTTTTAACCAATGCCGTGTGGGAATATCTAAACATGGCCTTCCCGCCGCACGTGCCGGCCATCAACCACGTGGTCATCAATACATCGGCCGACAATCAGCTGAGTCTGCGCACCGGGATTTCTTCGAGCGTCATTCCCAACGTGATGGATTTTGAAAATCCGCCTGTTCCGACGGACGCCTATGCCGCGGATGTGCGCGCCAGCCTGGGCGTGGGTGATGACGAACTCCTGGTGCTGCAGCCGACCCGCGTCGTCAAACGCAAAGGGATCGAGCACGCCATCGAGCTGGTGCACCGGCTCAACCGCAAGGCCAAACTGGTGATCTCCCATGCCTCCGGTGATGAGGGCTATGACTATGAGAAGCGCATTCGCGCCTATTCCCGGATGATGGGCGTGGATACGCGCTTCGTGGCCAACATCATCGGCGAGGCGCGGGGGCGGACCGCTGGCGGCCGCAAGATATACACCCTCGAGGATATATACCCCCATGCGGACCTGGTGACCTATCCCTCCAATTTCGAAGGCTTTGGCAATGCTTTCCTGGAGGCGGTCTATTTCCGCAAACCGATTGTGGTGAACACGTATTCGATTTATCAGATGGACATCAAACCCAAGGGCTTCGATGTGATCGAGATCGACGGCTACGTGACCGACGAAGCCATTCACCGGACCTGCGCGGTCCTCGATGATCCCCGTCAACGTGAGGCCATGGTGGATCGCAACTATGCCATTGCCACCAAATGTTTTTCCTATCTGGTCCTGCGCCGCAAACTGATCAATCTGATCTACGACAGCATCGCCTGCTGGGTCTGATCGTATTCAACGCAAAATAAAGATGGTTTCCTCGCTGCGTTGTGATATGGAGCCCTTTTTGTTCTGAAAGGCTCAGCTTCATTATCCGGGGCAGGATCAGGTTGATATGGCGAATGCAAGTCGAACCATGGGGATCATAAAAGCGGGGTTGCAGAAAGGTATGCGCGGCAGCCTGTGGATCCTGAAGATCCTGGTGCCGGTCTCGCTGGCCACCTTTCTGATCGACACCAGCGGGCTTCTGGCCCGCTGCGAGCCGCTGGTGACGCCGGTGATGGCCCTTTTGGACCTCCCGGCGACGGCGGCCCTGCCTTTGCTGGCCGGGCTGCTGACCGGCATCTACGGCGCCATCGCCGCCATGAGCGTTCTGGATTTCAGCCTGACGGAATCGATCCTGATGGCCGTTTTTCTTCTGATTTCGCATGCCCTGCCCCAGGAGAGCCTGGTGCAGGCACGTTCCGGTATGCCTTTCGGCCGGGCGACCGTGGTCCGCCTGGCGGCATCCTTTCTGACCACCCTGGCGCTGGCCCAGCTTCTGCCCACGGACGATCCGACACGGGTGGTCGTCGCTCCCACCGCCCAGAGCCCGGCGGCCTGGGCGGATCTACTCGCCGCCTGGTTCGGGGATACCGTTCGGCTGAGTCTCAAAATCCTGGTGATCATCACCGCCATGATGACATTGCTGGCCTGGCTGCAGGCGATTGATTTCATTCCGGTGCTGGCACGTATTCTGAGCCCTTTTCTGCGGCTGCTGGGTCTCAGCCGTTCGGTGGGCTTCCTGTGGTTGACGGCGGCGATTTTCGGCCTGTCCTACGGGGCGGCCGTCATCGTGGAGGAAACCCGGAACGGCGATTTTGAAGCGGCCGACATCCGCCGTCTGCACCTTTCGATCGGCATCAATCATGCCATGCTGGAAGACCCGCTGCTGTTCCTGGCGATGGGGATTCCGGCTATCTGGCTTTGGGCCCCCCGGCTGGCCGCCGCCATTGCGGCGGTCTATCTCGATCGGCTGTGGCATCATTTCAGACCCAAGCCGCGACGCCACTCCGCCGCCCTGACCGGGGGCAAGCCGCCGACCGGCTGACACACCGTTCTGCTCAGGATGCCATCCCGCCCTAGCCATCCCGGATGACGCAGCGGTCGGCGGTGGGGATGAACCCCAGACATGGATTGACCCTGCGCCGATGAGCGACAACCGCCCAGGGACCCTTGACGGTTGCGATCGTCTGCGGCCCGCCGCGAGTCACACGCCCGCTTGCTCGGACTGGGTGAAAATTCAAGCTATTAGAATTTGGTGATATCTCATAAGATACTAAAATGAATATTGTTTTTAACTATGGGCTGACCACAGGGTGCATCTGCGAGGTGAATAATTATTCATTAATGAATAAGTGCTCATTTTTTTTGTTTTTCTAATCAACCTTGTGCGTCCGTATCAATAAAACAACATAATCAATTGAAAATATATATAATTTAAAATAAAAGCCTCGGCGGTTCGAATTTATTTTTTGGCTTGACAGATGGATCGCGGCCATATACTTGTAGTGAATACTCATTCATATTGCACATTCTTCAATACCCTGAGGGAGGTAATCATGGTTAGAAAGATCAGAAAGGCGGCCGTGGTCGGTTCCGGTGTCATGGGCGGGGGCATCGCCGCTTTACTGGCCAGTGCCGGGATCAAGACAGTGATGCTGGACATCGTGCCCTTCGACCTGTCCGACGAGGAAAAAAAGGATCCCACAGCCCGCAACCGGATGGTCAAGGCCGGTTATGACAACCTGATGATGATCCAGCCGGCCCTGCTCATGCAGCCCAAGGATATCGACCTGATATCCATCGGCAATCTCGAAGACGATTTCGACCAACTTGCCGACTGCGACTGGATCGTCGAGGTGGTGGTCGAAAACCTGAAGATCAAACAGGACCTTTTTGCCCGCATCGACAAGGTCCGCCGGCCGGGATCGATCGTTTCCTCCAACACGTCGGGGATTCCCCTCAAGGCCATGAGCGAAGGGCTGAGCGAGGATTTCCGCAAACATTTTCTGGGGACCCACTTTTTCAACCCGGTGCGCTACATGCACCTGCTGGAAATCATCCCCGGGCAGGAAACCGATCCCGAGATCCTGGCCTACATGGCCGACTTCGGCGAGCGCATCATGGGCAAGGGCATCGTCTGGGCCAAGGACACCCCCAATTTCGTGGGCAACCGCATCGGCGTGCAGGGCATGGTCAAGTCCATGCAGTTGATGGTCTCCGAAGGTCTCACCGTGACCGAGGTCGACGCCCTTTTCGGTCCGGCCATGGGGCGGCCCAAAACGGCCATGTTCAAGACCGCCGACCTGGTGGGCCTGGATACGCTGGGCCACGTCGCCCGCAACAGCTACGAACTGGTCGATGACGCCAACGAGAAGCAGGACTTCATCCTCCCGGATTTCTTCGATCAGATGATCGAGAAGAAGATGCTGGGCAAAAAGACCCAGGGCGGGTTCTACAAGACCGAGCTGACGCCGGAGTGGAAGAAGATCCGCAAGGTGCTCAACCCGGCCACGATGGCGTATGAAGACTGGCAGAAAGCCGAGTTTCCCTGCCTGGCGGCGGCCAAAAAGGCCAAGACCCTGGCCGAAAAGCTGCAGGCCATCGTCTACGGCGACGACAAGGGCGCGGTTTTTGCCTGGAAGGCCGTGGCCGACCAGCTGATCTATTCCGCCAACCGCATCCCCGAGATCTCCGACACGGTGGTCGAAATCGACAACGCCATGAAGTGGGGTTACAATTTCGAAATGGGGCCGTTTGAAACCTGGGAT
>JASJCD010000083.1 GCA_030066135.1 Desulfobacterales bacterium
CGGCGCTCCCGCAGCGGGGGAATGCGGATCGGAAACACCCCCAGACGGTAGTAGAGATCCGCCCGGAAGGCTCCCTGCTCGATCAGCAAGTCCAGGTCCCGGTTGGTGGCGGCGATCACGCGGGTGTCCACGGTTTTCGTTTGTGACGATCCGATCCGTTCGAACTCCTGGTCATGCAGGACCCGCAGCAGCTTGGCCTGCAGTTCGATGGGCAGATCACCGATCTCATCGAGAAAGATCGTTCCGCCGTCGGCCATTTCGAAGCGGCCAATCTTATGGTCGATCGCACCGGTGAAGGCCCCCTTTTCGTGGCCGAAAAATTCGCTCTCGATCAGTGTTGCGGGCAGCGCGGCACAGTTCACGTTGACCAAGGGGCGATCACGGCGGGCGCTCAATTCATGGATCTGCCGGGCGATCAGCCCTTTGCCGGTTCCGGTTTCGCCCAGGATGAGAACTGTCGAATCCGTCGGAGCGACATGCTCCACCTGCTGGAGGACCGTCCGGATACCATGGCTCTTGCCGACGAGTTCGTTCTGTTTGACGGAGACCTTGATTTCCTCGCGCAACGTCAGGTTCTCCACTTCGAGACGGTCCTTGAGCTGCCTAATCTCATCGTAGGCCTGCTTGAGTTCGAGATTCGCACGCCGGCGTTCGGCCTCCATGTATTTACGACGAGTGATATCACGCCATAAAGCCAGAAGTGTTGGCTTTTGGCCGATATCGACTTTGTTCAGGCTGACTTCGAGATCCACTTTGGCACCGTCGCCGCGAATGCAAACCCAATCAAAAATAAGGGGCTCCCCGTCGTAAGCCCTTTTGACCAATACCTGCACTTTCGCGGCGGAAGGTTTTCCGTCAGGCTGCCGGGTGGGAGAAAAGGCGCTCGGGTCGTGTCCGACGATTTCTTCTCGCGGGCGTTTCAAAATCTCAAGCGCTCTTTGGTTGCAGTCGGTGATACGGTCGCCCTCCAGGGTTAAAATACCATCGTTGGCGTGCTCGAACAGCGTTCGCAGCCGTTCTTCGCTTTGGGCCAGGATTTCCTCTGCGTTTTTTCGTTCCGTAACTTCAACCGCCAGTTCAGAAGTGCGCTGGTCAACAAGATCCTCCAGGCTCAACTGTAGGTTGCGCAGGATTAAATGGGTCCGCACCCGGGCCAGCACTTCCTTCGCTTGAAAAGGCTTGGCAATGAAATCCACCCCGCCGGCCTCGAAGCCCTGGACCCTGTCCTCCATGTTTTGCAGGGCGCTCACGAAAATAATGGGGATATCTCGCGTCCGCTCCTCCTGCTTCAGGCGCCGGCAGACCTCGAATCCGTCCATTTCCGGCATGCGCACATCGAGCAGGATCAGATTCGGCGGTTGCACCAGGGCCGAATCGATTGCAAGCTTCGGCCGCCGGGCCGATCGCAGGGACGTATAACCGGCCTCGGAGAGAACCTGGGTCAGCAACTTCAGATTGGAGACCTCATCATCGACGAGAAGGATGTCGCTTTCGAGGTTGATGGTGTTGTCGGGCATGGGGGTTTCCGTTTGGGGTTCGGGGTTATTGGGTTATAGGTTCGGGGTTATTGTTTTTAGGTTTCAGGTGTCGGGTGTCAGGTGTCAGAAAAGGCATGGAAACTGAAACTTTAAACCTCTATTATTAATCCGGCCAACCACGTGGATGTCCGTCATCATCCGGGCCATACACAGCCGATTCCTCCTTCACTTGCCATCGGCGTTTTCTTTCTGGAATTTTTTGTTCCAATGTCTTCTCCAGGCCGTTAAGCATCCGAATACATTCTCTAAAACGATCTTTGAAGGCGAGATAATCTTCTTCGGTAAGATATCCTTTAAGTTGGGCCATAAAAAGATGGTGGATGGTTTCTGCCGCTTCTCCCCTGCTGCGATTAACGCCTTCAATCTTATTCCTGATATGTCGATCATCATTCTTCTCGGCCAGTTGAGCAGGAGAGCTGTTGGACGAACGCCTTACCTGGCTTCCCAGCTCGTACTTCTCTTCCTGGGGCCAGGTGCGGGTCAAGTCACAGACCTCGATATGAAGACGGCATAGTTTCTTGTAGACTTCGAGGTCCTCCACATCCATGTAAGTCTTTCTGGTCACAGCGTCTCCTTTGCCACTGGGTCAGGAACTGGGTGTTGGAGTCTGGGGTTTCAAGTTTCAGTAAGCCGAAAGATGGTGGTGGACTCCTTTCCTGAAACCTGGGCACTGAACACTGAAACCTCAATTAACCTAGAACCTGATGAAGTGCATTACTGCACTTCATCCAGCAGGTCGCGGATGCGCTCGATCTCGAAGTTCTCGACGAGCATCCGCAAGCAAGTGGCCGTCTCGGGCGCATGTTTCCCGATGCGATCAACCACCTCCAGGATGGCCTTCCGGTTGGCCACTAGTATGGTCTGGTCCAGTTCCTGGTGCAACTCCGGGGGCAGTTCGGCCAGCATGGCCGCATTGAGTTCGACCGTTTCCGGAGCAGCTTGGGCAGCGTCGGGTTCAGCATAAAGGTATTCGACACCCAGGAACCGGGCCATGGTCTCGAAGATCTCATGCTCCTGGAACGGTTTGAAGACCATGTCGTTGCAGCCCGCCGCCAGAATTCCCTGGCGCTGGCTCTTGAAAACGCTGGCTGTGATGGCCACGATTGGTATTTTTTGTCCGCCAGGTTGCTGCCGGATCTGTTGCACGGCCTCATAGCCGTCCATGACCGGCATGCGCATGTCCATCCAAATAAAGTCGGGCGGGGCCTGGATGAATGTTTCCAGTGCCTCCTGACCGTTTGCCGCCTCGGTGGTTTCAAAGCCGGCGCCATCCAGAAGGCTCTTCAGCACGAGACGGTTATCCGGATGGTCGTCGGCGATCAAAACACGCCGGGACCTCTGGCCCGGGGCCAGGCCGACGACCCGCGGTTTGCCTTCGGGCATCACGACATCCGCAGCTTCGACGATGCCCGCCGGCAGCTTCAACCGGAACAGGGCGCCTTCTCCAGGTGTGCTCTCCACCTCGATCGAACCATCCATGCGTTCGGCCAGGTTCTTACATATAGAAAGACCGAGGCCAGTGCCAGTCCGGGCCGATTGGCCTTGCGCCTGCACGAACGGCTCGAAGATATTCGCCAGCCGGTCGGGTTCGATGCCCGGCCCAGTGTCCTCGATTTCCAGCACGATCCGACAGTGTTCCTTCGTTTCCGGAAGCGGTTCGGTGGACGCCTGCAGTTTTACTTGGCCGTCGACAGTGAACTTGACGGCATTGCCCAGCAAATTGATGAGAATCTGGCGGATCTTCCCTGCGTCGGCGCTCAAGTGGGGGAAAGTTATCATTTCAGTTTGCAGCATAAATTCGAGCCCCTTGGCCCCCGCTCGCGACTGGAACATGGCGCTGACTTCCCCGAGCAGGGCCACCATGTCGAAGGGGGTCTCCTCAAGCTCGATGTGACCCGCCTCGATCTTCGAAAAATCCAGAATGTCGTTGATCATGGCGAGCAGGTGTTCCCCGGAACGATTGATCACCGCCACCTTCTCCTTCTGCTCGGGCGTGACGACGGCATCCTGGCCCAGCATGGAGGAAAAACCAAGGATGGCGTTCAGCGGCGTGCGTAATTCATGGCTCATGTTGGCCAGAAAAATGCTTTTGGCCTGATTGGCAAATTCGGCCGCCTCCTTGGCCGCCTGCAACTCCTGTTGGGCTTTTTTTTGCTCGCGGATATCCCGGATGAAAGCGAGGAAATACTCTGTACCCTCATAGGTCAGCGACCGGGCGGAAACCTCCACGGGAAACTGGGAACCGTCTTTTCCCTGCCACAAGGATTCAAAGGTCATCTGCCCCTTCTGTCGCAAGTCTTGGCGAAATCCCCGCCAGGCGTTTCGGCTATAGACCGGGTCAAAGTCGAAAACCGATAATTTCATCAACTCTTCCCGGCTGTAACCAAGCATATTACCGGAAAGTTGGTTGACATAGACCATCTCAGCGCTCTCGGCACTCAACCACTGGATGGCATCCGGTGCATTGTCAAAGGCAAATTTGGTAAAGGTTAGCTCCCGGTTGACAGCCTCGGCAGTATCCTTGGCGTCGGCTAAGGCCGCCTCGGCCTCCCGGCGTTGCGCCACTTCTTTTAGCAGCCGGCGATTCGAAAAATGAAATACCCCCACAACACCGCCAGCAAGCAGAAGGATGGCCGAGCAGATCCAGACGACCAACCGCCAGTCGGTCTGCTTTTGAAAGCGAATATCGCCCCATTTCTCCTTGATGATCTCTTTTTCACGCGGCGTGATGGAAGTCAGTATTTTTTCCAGGATTGGAACGAGTTCGGGCCAGTCCTTGCGCACCCCGATGGACAGCTCGTAGGCATAGGACGTAGGAGCGGCGACCTTAAGCCTTGAAAGCCCAAGCCTGTTTTTGGCCAGATTGAATGAAGCGGCATTCTCGATCAGCGCATCGGCGGTGCCGTCGTCGACCGCCTGCATGGCCTCGTCGAGGTTCTTGAAAAGCAGCAGTTCCTGATCCGGGTAATCCCGCTTCAAGTAGGCATGCGTGATGAAGCCCTCGATTAAAGCAATAGTCCAGCCTTTCAGATCCCGGATCCCTTCGATGACCGGGGCGTCGTCGCGCGTGACGATGACCATCGGCAGCCGGAGATAGGGTTCGGTGAACAGCAGGTACTCGGCCCGCTCATCGCTTTTGACGACCGCCGAGATGATATCGAGTTGGCCCTTCCGGGCCTTCTGCAGCACCTCGCCCCAGGAAAGCTCGCCGGCCGTTTCAAAACGGGTGCCCATTTTTTCGGTCAGAATGCGGATATGATCGGCGGTAATCCCGGCCAGCTTGCCTTCGGCATCGAAAAATTCCACCGGGGCCCAGTTCGCATCAACGCCCAACCGCATGATCGGATGGTCGGCCAGCCATTTTTTTTCCTCCGCTGTGAGTTTGGCTTTTACTCTTGGCTCCCCAGCCCCAAGTACCCACTTGCTTAAAATCTCCAGCCTTTCCACCTCAGTGATCGCTGCAAGTCCCTTGTCGATAATTGAAGCCAACTCGGGGTAGTCGTTACGGACACCGAATGTGATCCGGTCGACCTCACTTTCAGAATATTCGCCTGCCAGATGCAGGTTGTAGAGCCCTTCATTCTCTATGGCATGCCGAGCAATTACTGATCCGGCAAGGGTCGCATCCGCTTTTCCAGTCGAAACATCCCGTAATGCATTTTCAGGACGATCCACTAATTTAAGCGTTGCTGTGGGGAATTTTGCGCGGATATCCTCGACGTACCATGAGCCTGTATCCTGCGAGATGACTTTCCCCTTCAGGTCATCGTTAACCCGAATACGCTCATCGTCTTTGCGGGTAACAATATAGACGGGCAGGGCCAAATAGTGGCGTGGGAAGAGAAACCACTGTTTCCTGTAAGGTTTGATCGTCATCGAAGCAACGACATCAATCTCTTTGTCCTGCCCTCGCTCATAGATTTTATGCCAGGCATCTGAATTAATTTTGAACTTCAATCCGACCTTTTTCGCCACCAGTTCGAAAAAGTCGATCGAGATACCCGCCGGCTGCCCGGATGAATCCAAAAAACTGTATGGGGGCCAACCCGGAATATAACCTATCGTAATCTCATTATGATCCGCCAGCCAGGCCTTCTCCTTAGATGTCAATTCAACTGTAGCCTGCATCGCATCACTCAGGTCAGGCGTCCATTTCCGCGAGATGGCGATCCTTTCGGCTTCGCCGATCGCGTTGAGCCCTTTCTGGAGGATCGATTGCAAAATGGGCCAATCCCTGCGACTGCCCATGGCCATGACACCGCTGCCGCCGATATCCGAGGGCCCGGCCACCTTTAGATTGCCCAGATTGTGTTTGCGGATATAATAGCTGAGAACAGCCAAATTCCCCTGGCAGGCATCGGCCTTGCCCGAAACGACCAGGTTCAACTCTTGGAGGGGATTGCGCACCACTACCTGTTTGATGGAGGGAAAATCCCGGTTCAGGTCCTCGATTTCGGAATCCCCCTCCGAAACGGCCATGGTCTTTCCTCTGAGATCCGCCATCCCCGTGACGGCGGGGTGGTCGAGACGCGTAATGACCACCTGGCGTTGATGCAAATGCCCCTTAGTGAAGCGCAGGAACTTGCGCCTCTCAAGGGTATCGGAAATCACCGGAATCAGGTCGACCGAGCCGTTTTTGGCCCCTTCCTGAACCTGTTTCCAAGTCAGTCCGGTGAGGATCTTGAATTTCAGACCGGTATTTTCTCCGACGCGGCGCAGGTAATCCGCACCCAGACCCTCGTAGCCGCCCTTGCCGTCGACAATTTCGATAGGCGGATAGTGGTCCACCCCGACACGGATCACGGGATGCGCCCTGATCCAGGCCCTTTCCTCGTCGGTCAACACGGCTACCGTATTTTTCCCGGCGCTTGTATTTTGTGCACAGGCTGTTTCAATCTTGGATGCCGAGAATGTGACTAAAACGGCCAGGGAGACAATGGCCATGCATTTCGTCAGGGTGTTCATAAATATGCCGTATTGCTTTCTGATTTCACGGTCTCGCAAAATGCCCGATTCACCCGAGGCGGATAAATATCGTCGTTACGCGTAGCCCTCTTTATGGCAGCGTACTCCAGGTGGCTTCATTCCTCGGGATTCAAAAGCCATATCTCGAATTTCTTTCGAAACCCTCCATCCGATTTCAACTGTATTTGCATTTGGGATTATGTCACAGGAAATCGAGTGTCGCAGGCCCTCTTGGCAATTGCGGGGTAGTCCCTTAATAGGCTGCGGCCGAATTCCTTTTGCCATGCCATAGTGGGACTATATAGATATCGCTTGACCTAAGCGAGATAGGTCAAAATATGAATATATGCGCCGATTCACAACGGCACCTTAAATTAGGGACTAAAGTCTGACGGCCGAAATGTCAACCGTAAGGGCCGAAAAAAGGGTCCATGTGGCCGAAATTTCGTCATTTAAATTGAATTTCACAGGCGGCAATCACCCTAAATTTAGGTATAAATGAAATGATATCGACATACTACCATTTCTTGGCAATCTTTTCGTAGAGTCGGCACGCTTATTGTTAGGCAATATATATTATGGCCATCCGCATCGATTATATTCGTTCGAGTACCGAAACCGTCGTCAATATTGCCGGAAGGCTTTCCGGCGATGCGGTGGCGCAGTTGAAGACAGTCTGCGATACGATCGAAGCCAACTTTATCATTGACCTTTCCAGCCTGAAGTTTGCCGACCAAAAGGGCATCGACATCATTCGAGCAATCCGTGACGAGGGTGCGAGAATTCGCGGTGCTTCTCCGTTCATCGAATTGCTCATCGAAAACTCAAAGTATAGAGACTATGCAGATTGGAACCGGAACAAATATTTCTTGTCCTGATATCCAAATCATCAGCGTTTAACCTCCATTCAGAAAGTGTGCGCCATGATGACCGCCAAAAGCTCTCAATCATTGCCATCACAAGATGATATCAATCATCAGCTTGAATTCATGATCGCCAGCCCCGATTTTACGGCAACGCCGCAGCAGACGGCTTTACTGAGATATATCGTCGGCCAGACGATGGCCGGCAAGGCTGAGCGGATCAAAGGTTACACGGTGGCCACCGAGGTTTTCGGCCGTAAGGAGGATTTCGACCAGAACATCGACCCGATCGTCAGTATCCAGGCGGGCCGACTGCGGAGGGCGCTTGCGCGCTACTATGACGGGGCCGGGAAAAATGACCCCCTGCGGATCGACGTGCCCAAGGGAAGTTATATCCCTGTTTTCACCGATCAATGTCCCCTGCGTTCGCCTGCTGCCATCGAAAAGCCCCCCGCGGTCAGCGTCAGGGAACGTTGGCCGACCGTTCAGGTGCAGCCTCTGGTCAACCTCACGGCCGATTCTGAAAACGATTATTTGGCGGCCGGTTTTACGGCGGAACTGACTCATGCACTGGGACGCTATACGGAACTGCGGGTTATCGAGTCCCGCCCCGGGAATCCGGTACCGGTACCTTTGAGGAGGGAAGGCGATTTTATCATCGACGGCAATCTCCGATGCGACGCTGATACGATGGTGATATCAGTCCGGTTGCACGACGCCCGGAAGGGTCTTCAAATCTGGTCCGGTAGTTACCGCGGCAAATATGAAGAGGCTGCCAGGCTCTCATTTCAGGAGGAGAAGGCCGCTGAAATCGCTTTCCGCCTATCCGGCGGCTATGCCGAGATAGCAAGGTATCTGGCAGCTTTGAGTGCCTACAAGCCGACGAACGAATTATCGACCTACGAGGCTATGCTGCGCTTCTGGGCCTGCGATGCTCAACGCACGCGCACAAGCTATGTCCGCGCCATCGAAGCACTTGAGCGCGCTGTGGCCCGGGAACCCGGATGCGGGCAACTCTGGACAATGCTTGCCAGGCTTTATGCCGACAACCACGGCCTGGAAATCGTCGATCTTCCCACACCCCTGGAAAAAGCCGTGGTATTCGCCCAGAAAGGGGTCAGTCTGGAGCCCACCAGCCGCCGCGCCCACTCGACCCTGGCCTACGTCAGGCTGCTGGAAGGCAGACTCCTGGAGGCACGCTGCGAAGTCGACGCGGCGTATGACCAGAATCAATGCTCGTCTATTTATCTGGATGTGCTGGGCTGGCTGATGTGTCTTACGGGCCAGTGGGAGCGCGGCGTCGATTGCATCCGCAAAGCCATCAGTTCCAGTCCCTATTACCGCCCCTGGATCCGTCACGGTCTGTTTTTCAACTTTTTCCGCCTCGGGGATTACGAAAAGGCTTACCGGGAAAGTATCGATTTCATGATGCCTGAACTGTTCTGGGAACCGATGCTGAAAGCTTCCGTCTGCGGCCACTTGGGAAGGATCGAAGAGGGCCAGAAACACATTGCAAATCTCATGGCGGCCAAACCCGACTTCCAAGAGCGCGGCCGCCTGCTGATCAGCCGCTATATCAAGATCGAAGCCTTAGCGGATCAGATCATCGAAGGGCTCGAGGCGTTTGGTGTCAAGGTTAAGTAAAGGTTCTGAGTTCTAGGTTCTGGGTTCGGGGTTGCAGGAAACAGTAGTCAGAAGTCAGAATTCAGAATCCGATAATCCAAGGTCCCTAACCCCTGAAACCTGAACACTGAAAGCCCCAAACAATCCTGAACACTGAAACCTGAAACCCCAACCCTGACAGGCCTCCGATATCCGTTTCCAGACACCAAACCGCCTGTGATTAAGGCTTGGAGAATCAGAGACGTCCCCTTCGCGGCGCCGTCAGCATCCGCAAAACGAAAAAGATGGCAACGGCGGCAACCAGGTGCTTGAGTGTGTGGCCGCTGGCGGTGCCTCCCAGGATTTCGAAGATCTCGCCATCGAACCACTCGAAGACTTTCGCCAGGCCGTACAGGGCAATCACACCGAAGATGTAGCGACCTCCGGTATAGCGGTGTGCGGGAAACAGGGCACAGGCGATCGGCATCGCCACCATCGGATAAAACTGCACAAGCCCGTACAACCGCAGGTCACCACGCCCCTGGGATTCGGTCCAGTACCAGTAGACCAGGCTCAGGATGCCCAGTCCGATCAACAGGGCCAGCAACCAGCCATTGCCCGCATCGGCGTCGATGCGATCGGCAATGATCGCCGCGCAGAAAGCCATGAAGGCGACCGCCATGGGCAGGCGGTCCCAGAGCAGCCCAAAGTTGGAAGGCGCCCAGTGGTAGTAGGCCGAGCCCAGACTGATCAGGGCCACACCCGCGAAGAAAAACAAATAGGGCCTGGCATCCGAGGGTTGGTGAAATATCACTTTGCCCCGGGGGCCCATCACGGTCACGACGCCTAAAACACCGACGATGCCCAGGCCCACGTTCGAGAGGACGTCGCTGAAATTGGGAATTCCCAGAATCGTGCGGGTATCGGCAAACAAGTGGTAGGCCGGATCCTGGGCAATGGGGTCCAGAAAAAAAAGCCCAGCCAGCCCGGCAATGAGCAGGCCGATCAGAATGGATATTCGCTGGCGGAAGGAAAGGTCGATGACATTCTCCTTTCGGTGGGGGGGGAACGTTCGCAAGCGAAGCGGCTGACAGGCCATTTTATTTACGATAGCGCCTAAAGACAAGCAGGTGCAAATAAATGCATCGCGCTTAGGCTGAATAAAAAAGGACGATCGATTTCTTGATCGCCCCTGAAGGCATTAACAAACAAGCCTGAAATAATTCAAGAAGAGGAATGGAATGAACTTGTTCGAACTATAGTTTCAAGGCAATTCCAGCACGGCTGAAACGGGATAATGGTCAGCCGCGCGCTTAAGTTCGTCTTTAATTTCGTTGACCGCTTCCGTTTTCTCTTCCGTCTCCTGATCAAGATAGGGATTCCAAATGGTGGTATCCACCACTGCCACCCCCTGGCTCACCAGGATGTGATCAATTAGTACATTGAGCTTGTCATCGGTCAACTTGTCGGTATATCGGCTGGTGGACGGTGTCCAGCCGTATTTACCGACTTTGGGCTTATCCTTTATCACCGATTTCAGTATCAATTCGGGATGCCAGACATCGCCTAAAAGAATTTCAACGGCACTGCGATTGAAGCGTTGTTCATAATAGTCCTTGCCGAAGCCATCATTGATATCCCCCATGACAATGACGTGACGTTCCGGTTTATCCTTCAGCCATTGGTCACAACGCTCCCGAATAGACGCACATTCGGCAAATAGTTTACGCCGGTTGCGCTCCGAGAGCTGTTCATACCGGGCAAAGTCGACCCGATCGAATATGCCCTTTGATTTGGCATGCGCGACAATAATGCGTGCCAGTTCATCACCACCCGCGGCAGATTTGACGGAAAGTTCGAGCGGCGGTCGATAATGCGCGTAGGACTCCTTGATCAGTTCCTCGTTCGTATCGATCAGAAACGGTTGATTAAAAGGATTTTTATTTTGGGCTTTGGTCGGTTTGTGGGCTAGCGTGACCTTGGAACTTTTATAGAGCGCACACAGTTCCTGTGTCCCCCTGGAAGGAAAACCGTGCACGGCTTTATATTCCGCTGCCAGTCCGAAATGATTGGCCCATGCTTTGATTTGTTTGGAGGCGGTCTTACTTGCACTTTTGGTAGTATCCGGCCCCTCAACGATGCCGAGGATATCGGGGTCTATTTTTTTTACGACCTCAGCCAGGTCTCCCGCACGCTGTAGCGATTTCGCATCCGTTTTCAAGCTGCCGTTTTTATCAAACAGCTTGCCCATCCATTCCATATTATAAACTGCGATGTTCAATTCCATGACGCTCTCCCGTTTGCGTTACAAGAGTGTCGTTTGGTAGAGTATCTAAATAGGAAACAGGGGGCGCTGCCACAACTCACGGAAGTACAACTGTGTAATTACTCGCGGGCGTGGATAATCAGTCACCAAAGGGGTGGAAGAAGTCCGCCCGGGCACCCGGACCTCGCAAAGCGGCGTTCAACTAAACCGCCGCCAATACTTCCCTGGCACGGTCTGCATACGCCCCCTCCAGGCGGACAACCTTTTCGAGCTGCGCATTGCCCTGTCGAGCCTTGTCGGTCTGCCGCAAAGCCAGGCCCCGGTAGAACATCACCCGCTCATTGTCGGGATACACCTTCGTGAGCGCGTCCAAGTGGTCAAGCGCATCAGAACCTCGATGCCTGGACAGCAGGACCACAGCCAGATCCAGCCGGGAGGTTTCATCCGCGGGCGCAAGGGCGACGACGCGCTGGAAGATTTCAATCGCTTCGTATTTCCTGCCGCGGGCCAGATTGATCAGGGCCAGGTGGCGCATGGCGACGGTATCCCGGGGATTGATCAGCAACGCCTGGTTCAGGGCCTGGATGGCACTCCCAAAATCTTCGCACAGGAAATGGACCACGCCGAGCTGCGCCCAGGCATCGGCAAAATCGGGCGCCCTTTCGATCGCCCGTTCCAAGAGAGCGACGGCCTCCCTGAACCGGCGCTGGGCAGCAACAGCCGTACCCAGGCGTGTGAGCAGACGTGAATCGCCGGGCGCCAGCTCTGCGCCCCGCATCCAGGCGTATTCCGCCCCTTGGAAATCTCCGATATGCAACCGCACACGTCCCAGGTTGTCCCAGGCCTGGATATTGCGCGGATTTAATTCAACGGCCCGCTCGAGCTGCTTTAGGCCCTCCTGCGGTTTTCCGGTATTCATCAGAACCTGGCCCAGGTTGCTGTACGCCATGTCCATATCCGGATTGATCTGCAGCGCCGCTTTCAAATGCTTCAGGGCCCTCGGCCAGCGGGCCTGCTGACCGTAGATAAACCCGATATTGTTGTGTGCGGTTGCGTTTTCGCTATCCAAGGCGAGTGCAGCCTTGTAGGCCGATTCCGCTTCCGCCAGATTTCCGGTCAAATGGGCTTTGACCCCCTGTTCGATATGTTCGATCGCTGTGTTCATCATGCTATCCTCGCTATCAATCCCCTTAACATCCGATCGGTGTCGATTTCCGGCACCTCAAATTGGACATCGTCCAGGGAAACGTCGAATGGTTCGCCTTCCCGATAATGAATCGGCAACCGGATGCCAAACCGATAATCCGAACCGTATCGGAATGAAGCCAATTCCCAAGTCTGGTCATAGACACTGAAGCCTAAAGCCCGCACGCTGACGTAGCCCGAAATATCGAAGGTAAAGGCCGGCTGCGCATAGACGGCCACCGTGGCATGTAAATCGAGCCCGCGACGCGGCGTCCAGTCCACGTGCACGCCCGCTTCGGCGGCGCCCTCGATGCCCAACGTACCACCGACCTCCAGGCCGCCGGTCGCGCTCGCACCGGTAATCCCCAGCCCGATACCGGCCCGCACGGAAAGCCGCAATCCGGCATCGGCCGGAACCCGGAGGTGGGCGTCGCCGGTAATGGTCGTGTCCTCCTCGCGGGCGGGATTATAGGTGATGCCGAGCTCGAGCTGATCGATGACGCCCGGCCCGATGCCGGCCGTGGCCCCAAGTCCGCCGCCGATCTCAGCCACGATGCCCGGGAAAATGGGCGCCTGTACGGCAATGTTGAAGATGGACTTGTCGATTTCCCGGCGCGGAAAAATTTCGAGGGCCCCGGGAAGCCCGATCGCGCCGCTGACCGTGATTTCGCCGTCCGGTGCAAAGCGCACGCCGGCCGTGCCCTGCAGCCAGGGGGCAATCTGTATCGTCAATTCACCGCCGCCGTAGACGATCAGCGGATTGTTAGGCTCGGCCGTCTCGTTCAATTCACCTGTTTCGGCGTCGACACCGCGATTGGTGACGCCGGCCTGGATCTGCCCGGACAGCATGCCGCGCGCGTACTGGGCCTGGACTTCAGCCGTAAACGCGCCATCGTTGTAGTCGACCTGGAGTTCCGAATCGATCCCCGGAATATCGGGCACGGCTGTACCTGTCGCCGCAACTTTCCATCCGCCTTCTAGTTTGCGCAGGGTGACTTCGACGCTTCCTGATTGAATCCCGGGTGTATCGCTGTTTAACGCCAGATTGCCGCCAATGAGCAGACCTTCTTCTTCACTATATTCAACACTCAGGCCGGCCTCTTCGACTCCCGGGATATCTGGGCTGACGCTACCATCGGCCGTAAAACGACCTTCACCGAATCCGACCGTAATTTCCGCCGAGCGAATGCCCCTGATCTTATCAGGGTTATCGATACCTAAGGTGCCTTCTCCACCAAATGCCTGGTTGCGGTACCAGAGCGTGGCTGAGGCGCGGTCGAATAATTCACTGTCGAAGTTAAAGGTTCCTTCGGCGGAAATTCCGTCGCGTTGATTGAAACCCGCTGCCAGACTACCGCTTCCCAGATCCGGAACGGACACATAGACGAC
>JASJCD010000084.1 GCA_030066135.1 Desulfobacterales bacterium
ATCATCTCCTGGACCTCGCCTTCCCCCTCGGCCCGGATCTTGCCCACTTCGCGGCTTACCAGGGCACCCAGCTCGGTCTTGTAGGCCCGCAGCGCCATCCCCATGCGGCGCACGACCTCGCCGCGCCGCGGCGCCGGCCAGGCACGCCACTCCCGGAAAGCGGCCACGGACCGACGCAGGACCTCTTCATATTCATCACGCGTTGCCGTACGGATGCGGCCGATCTCACGGCCATCGATCGGCGAGCGGCAAGCGGCAACAAGGCCGTTGCAGGCCAGCCATTCCCCACTATAGGCCCCGGACTGCACAGCGTCTAGCTCGAACGTCTCGCGGATGGTTTGCATGGCTTTCACCTCTGGTTTTAGATTGTAGGGCAAACGGCGCTTTTTTTAATCAATTCCAAGTCTCCCCAGAAAGACAAAATTAAGATTGGCTGGATTAATGCCGGGGTCAAGCCGCTGGACGGGGAAGGGTCGCATTGAATCGGCCCGCCCAAGATGCCGGAAACGGCTGCGCGCGAGAACGCCACCCGGATCCGGGAGGATGCCCGCATGATCCCGATGGCGGGCCTGAAGGGGTAGATTCCCGTTCCGGGCAAGGCCACAGCCGACCGACGCCCGCAGGCGTAGCCTACGCTGCGTCGAGGACGGGCAAACGGCGAGAACACCGCCCGGGACGGGAAGATGCCCCCTGACTCCGATGGCGGGCCTGAAGGGGTAGATTCCCGTTCCGGGCAAGGCCGCAGCCGACCGACGCCCGCAGGCGTAGCCTACGCTACGTCGAGGACCGGCGGGAGGCGAGAACGCCGCCCGGGGCGGGAAGATGCCCCTTCAGGCCCGCCATCAGGCGTCTTGGTAGCCGGGATACGGATACCCCGTCGCCGACGCGGCCATGCCCTCGATCAGCCGCTCGAAGGCCGCCATTGGTATGCCGATGCCCATGCGGTCGCCGTCAAAACGCGCCAGCGTGCGGGCCCCCAGGCAGTAAGAGGAAATATTGATCTCGCCGGTCAGATAAGGGCGGGCAATCAGGTCGGCATCCACAGCCCGCAGCGGGTTCATGTGAGCTGTAATGGGCCGTCCGGTGACATATTGATAACTCTGCAGGAGTTTGGTCAGTTCCACCGGCCGGACATTTAAAATGACGACATCCGGGCTAAGGTCCCCGCCTTCGAAGCCGAGGGAATAGAAGAAAATCCCCTGAATAGTCGGCGGCTGGATGGCGTCCATGGCGCTAATGGCCTTGCGGGCCGTGGCGACAGAGTCGAAACGCCCGCTGTCATCAGGACCGAATAGTCCGAACTCAGGGCGGCCGGCGTCATGGCACGCATAGGCCGTACCATTGGTAAAATCCTGCGGTGCGGGTGGTTGAAATTGGTCTCCCTGGCCCGACTGACTGGCCATGTGCTGTATATAGGTGCGTGGGGGCGAGTTCAGGGCTTCGGGCTGCTGCGCGTCGACCAGCCCGAGGCTGATGGCCGCGGCGATGCACCCGATATTATCGCGATTGAGAAGCACTGTCTGTCCCAGCATGGCGTGCCGCAGGGCCTGGCATACGGTCAGGGTTTCCTCATACGGGGCGCAGGTCCTTACAATTTCCGGGATGGTTTCCGCATTCGTGAATAATTTGACGAAACCCGCCGGAATCTCGAGACCATCCACCCCGAACAGGCGGATCATATCCGCGAAGATCGCATCGATCGGCGTCATGCCGCGCTGGTCTTGCCGCTCTTTGAAAGCCCGCATGCGGTCAGGCGGCGTCGGCTTCGGGCATTACCGACGTCCACGGCCCTAAACGCTCGTCGTCTTGCAGGACATGGTCGATATCGAGCAGTTGTTTCACGCTCTGGCCCGATTTGGCCATGGCCAGCACGTGGCGTGTATCGATGCGGGTCCCGAAATCGGGCGTGGCTTCGATGTCGGCTGACTTGATCGTAAGAACCTCCGAAACGGAATCGACGGCGATCCCCATGCAGACGGCGGTGTCGTTGGCCATCGATTCCAGCACGACGATGCAGTTGCGTTCGCTGGCGGGCATGGCGCCCATACCGAATTTGGCACGCAGATCCATTACCGGGATTACCTTGCCGCGCAGATTGATCACCCCGCGGATGTGCGCGGGCGCCTGGGGGACCGCGTGGATGGTCTGCATACCGATGATCTCGCGTATTTTGAGAATGTCGATACCGAACTGCAGATCCGCCAGTTCGAAGGTCAGGTATTTACCCTCCAGGTTGAGCATCGATTTGTCTTCCAGGGCTTCCCCGGCACCGCGCAGCAGCAGTTCTTCGGCCCGCTGGTCGGCAATGTGCAGATAGGAAGGCCGGTTGCTGGCAACGCGATCGTCGATGGCGGCATCGGCAAAGCGCGTATCCACAAAGGTTTCCATGTCAACGGCCGCACCGATACGCATGCGTTTGACCATGTAGTCGTTCATGGTCTTGAGGTCGGCCACGTCGGGATAGAGATCGGCGGTTTTAATCCCCATCTCCTCGGTCAGCACGTTTTTAAGCACGGGCACCTTGAGCCCCAGATTCTTGTTGGGGTCCAGGAACCGGACCCCGATCTCCGCCGCCATCTCTGGTTTCTGGGCCACGAATTTGCCCGCCTGCACCAGCATTTCCGTGAATTCGTAAGCCGCTTCAGTGTGAGGTTCGATAAAGTCGTCCCGCAGCGTCACCACGCAGCAGGGATGGTTTTCCCAGAGTTCGCTGCTGAGAAACTGCAGTTGGGCGGCGCCCGAGGCGATCGCCTTGGTGCCCAGTGGCTCCGCCACCAGAAAACCGGAGGAATTGGCATTGTTTTGCAGAAATTCCTGCATTTTGATGGGGGCCACAATCTCGAAATTGACGTCGCTCTGCCCTTCACCGACCATGCCGGGATTCAAGCCGATCGTGCTGAAGAAAAGATGCGCCAGCATGTGGTGGACCGACATCTTGTGGGGCAGGTAAAACGACTTGCCACGGAAGAAATCCGCATAGGGTTCTTCAAAGCCCTCTCGGCTGCCGCGCACGCATATGCTGCCGTTCTTGTGGGCCAGCAGCACCAGTTTGATGGGGGTTCCGAAACTGTAGAGATCCATCGCAATCGGTGCCAGCACGAAGGCGCCGTCAACCTCGCCTTTTTCGAGCGCGTTCTGCACCGGATTCCAACCGGGCATGCAGACGGTCTCCAGCTCGAAATGCTGCGGCTGCAGTTCCCCTTTTGCAATCAGATGTTTCAACACCCCCAGAATGATGTGATCTGTAATCTGGATATGGGCCACTTTCAGCTTGACCCGCCCGTTGACGGTTTCACGCGGCCCCACGACCTTATCGCTCTGACCGGTCGCGGCCTCGATCCATCCCATGGCCTCCTCGATCTTCTGTTTCAACTCCTCTTCGTTGAAGGGCTTGGCCACAAAGGCGTTTACGCCGGCATCCACCGCTTTCTTTTCCTGAGCTTTATCCCCCTGGCCCGTGGCCATCAGAAAGGGAAGATCCGCATGCGCGGCGCTCGATCGAATCCAGCAGAGCAGCTCGTAACCGTCCATTTCGGGCATGTTCCAGTCACTGATGACGAGATCGACCGCAGGATCCGCCTGAAGCATTTTTACGGCCTCTTTGCCGTCCACCGCTTCGCAGATGGATTCGAAACCCAGCGCTGTCAGGGTCTTTTTTTCAATCTTGCGCATGACAGCCGTATCTTCTACCAGCAGAATCTTGATGCGGGATGGTTCCAAAACCATTGAATGCCTCCGGGCAATAACTTATCGCGCAGCCTATTGCTGCGATCAGGGTGTTCTTACGTCTGCCTGATGTTCAATTATTAAAAGGGCCGCTCAACCGCTGCCCGGCCTCCATGCGGGACGACAACCGCCAAAGGTGCATGGCACCTCACGCGCAATGGGCCTATGGGTCCCACAACCCAGCAGGGTGCAGGGGGTTTATCGGCTTTCGGGTGGGTTTCTTTAGCGGAATAGGATGCTTGCCCGGGTGTCTTGTGAGGGGAAGATCGGCGCGTTACGATCGATGCCGGTCTGAGGGGTAAACTGCGGGCAGACACGCCCCTGGACGGATTAAGCCCCCGCCAGCATGGCACGATAGTTCTTGACCGCCTCGCGTGAACCGCGGTTGATTTCTTCCAGCGCTGCCGTTTCCAGCTTCAGATACTCCTGCGCGGCCTGGTGGTAACGCCAATCGCGAACCCTGATCTCATCGGCGGCGGCTTGCATCTGGACGAGGGCACTCGCCAGATAGACCGCTGCAGGGCCGGGATCCCTGAAGTCGACGGCATCGCTAACACGGCAGTTGCGGATGATGGCCACCAGACTTTCAGGAAATTGCCACTTTTCAGCGATCATGACACTGACATCGAGAAAATCGAATCCCAGAACGGTCCTTTCCGCCTCGGCATGACTGCAGCCGGTGGTCACCATCCGGTCATTGATCTGCCGGGCGGCCTTGGCGATATAACGATCGAGAACGATTTTACCCAGGTCCTTGAGCAAGCCGGCCGTGAACAGCAGCGAAGTACGTTTCATCTGGCAGCGTAAAGCAAGCGCCCGGGCAATCAATGCGGTGGCCAGAGATTGTTCCCACAGATCACCACCGGCCAGGCCATAGCCTTTGAGATTGCGTTTCATCAACGCCCGCGAGCTGCCCAGCAAAACGATATCCACCAGGCGATGGGCCCCCAGCATGTTGATCGCATGGGGCACGGAAACCACTTTGACCGGCAGGCTGAAATAGGCGGAGTTGCAGACTTTAAGGATCTGGGCTGTCACCACGGGATCGATCTGCACCGCTTCGGCCAGTTCCTTAACCGACTGCCGCGGTTGGGCCAGCAGCTCGGTAATGCGGTGGGCTGCCGGCGAAATGGGTGGCATTTGGCTGATGGTTTTAATGATTTGATCGGTGGTCAGCATGCCGCGCCTCCGGAAGCGATCGTGCGTTGATTTGTTCGATGACCCCATTTAATTTAATAACCAGCGCTTCCCCATGGCACAAGCAAGGTGACCGCGTTGACCGTCGCGATTTCTCCAAGCTTTGTTCCTACCGTACTTCTTTTTCCCCTTTGAGTCGCCGTACGTCTGCTTCGAGCAATGCTATACCATCTATAGCACCAGCATCGAAGATTCCGCCCACAGGGACAGCATCGCCCCGGGATCAGTGACGCATCCATCGCTCTTTCAAAATATCGAAGTCCACATCGTTCTAAAGCGATTCCGTATACTTTGGGGACGACCTTACAGCAGGATTCTTGACGTTACCGCACAAGCATGACAAATATCGTTATTGTTAATTTCACATCACGAGATGGTGCTTTTCTAATCAATAGCTCACAAGTGTATTGAAGGGGTGATAATGTCTAAAATCTATTCTCCCGTCATCAAACCGACAGTGTACCTGTTGATCATTGTTTTTAGCGTGTTCAGTGTAATATTGCCGCCGGCCAAGGCCGCCTTGGTATCAACGGCCCAAGCTGTTTCCGCAAAAGATACGGAGCAAATCAGGTCTGAACTGCATGTCCTGTTCGATCGGGCGGATGTCCAAGCTCAGCTTGAAGCCTGGGGCGTCGATCCACAGGAAGCACGCGCCCGTGTCGATACCCTGTCCCCCCATGAGTTGGAAACCCTTTCCGCCCGCATGAATCAGATGCCCGCTGGAGGGGGTGCTCTGGAGACGATCGTCGTCGCTGTACTGATCGTCTTCCTGGTGCTTTTGTTCACGGATATCGCGGGCTATACGGATGTATTTCCTTTCACGCGTTGAGATTGTCATCTGCATTTCCGCTTACTTAATTCTCAATGTTTTTTACACTCATTCCTGGGGCTAATTCTCGGGATGTAATCCCGAAAATATCAATCCAATTTGAACCCGAGTATAATGGATGGCGGTGGATTCAGCCCTGTCGCTTGGCAACTGATGTCGAGCCTTTTTGCCCGACGTCATCGAAATCATATCAATTGAAAATCTTCTCGAAACGTTCGAGCTGATCGATCCATTCCAGATCGAAGCGACCTGCTGTCATTGATGTTGTTCAGGTTCTAAAGAACAGAGGCGCAATCTTGAAGGGGGCTGCGCAGTCAGCGAAAAAGGCAGGCGCTGTAGAAAAGATGGAAGTTTGTTCCGGATGGGGTATTCATCAATAACGTGGGGAATCCACTGGACGGAGGCGACCAGAGGGCCAGGGGCCATTGCAAGGCATGCGCGAAGGCAGCGTTAAGGTGTTTTCGGATTCACGACCTCAGCCACGCCTGTGCAACCATCCGGATCTCGACCGGCTATAACATCACCGTTGTATCCCACCAGCTTGGTCGCGCCGCAACCAAACTGAAAAAGGGTTTACAGCCGAAGCCATAAACCCTTGATCTGATTGGTGCCGAGGGACAGAGTCGAACTGCCGACACGGGGATTTTCAGTCCCCTGCTCTACCGCCTGAGCTACCTCGGCACGGTCTCGCGATGGGTTGCATCTCACCACCATCCCGATATCGTTGAAGATTCGTCAATCCGGCAGTGAAAAGTGGAATCGCTTATTGCATAGCGCAAACCATCTGTCAAGCAAATTCAGGCGCTCTCCCAAGGGTGTTCACCCGCCTTCTATCCCGTATTGCAGCCCGTCATGCGCACGGCGCGTGACGCCCCAACATGCGCGTCAGAGCGCCCTCCCGGATGACGGCAAAACGGGACAGCTGTCGGCGCCTGATTCAGCGGCCGTCTCCATCATGACTTCCGGGCCGCCAGTCGCCGTATAGGTACTGGACCAGCGTTACCGCGGCCAGGGTCGCCGTTTCCGCCCTGAGAATTCGGGGTCCCAGTGAAGCCAGCTGGAAACCGGCACGCCGGGCGGCTTCGGCCTCCTCCGCGGTGAAACCGCCCTCGGGACCGATGATCAGAAAGGTATTGGCGCCACCGGTCGGGCTGGATTCCCCCTGCGGTCGGACCGGCAGATCGGCGGCATCTTCCCAGAACATGATCCTGCGATCAAAACCCTCGGCGGCGGCGATAATATCGGCCAGTCCCCCGGCGATTTGAATTTGCGGCTGGCGCCGGCGGCCACATTGCTTGACGGCCTCCCGGGCAATACGCGCCCAACGCGCCTGGCGACCCTGAAGGCGCCGGTGGTCGGGCTGGGCCACCGAACGCGCGGAAACAAAGGGCATCCAGGCGGTTATCCCCAACTCGGTGAGCGCCCTTATCAACCCGTCCATCTTGCGATCCTTGAGCATGGCCTGGGCAACCGTCAGTTCAGACCCGCCCGCAGTGGATGAGGTCAAATCCCCCAGGATCTCGACCAGCACACGCTCTTTTTCAACCGTCTGGATGCAGGCGTCAGCGGTCTGCCCCCGGCCGTCAGTCACACGCACACGCGCCCCCGGACGCAGCCGCAGCACCTTGCGAATATGCCTGGCGTCGGGTCCGCCGATGACGGCCACACTATGGTGGATTTCGTCCGGTTCGACAAAAAAGGATCGCATCCGACTTCTATAGGCGCACCAATGCCCGGCTGTAAATGCTTTATTGCCCCAACGGGCTGCGGTCTTCTTCTCGCGTCCGGCATGGCTGGCAGCAAACGCCGCGCGGCTTTTTTAGCGCATGCGACCCTACACTAACTATAGGATATTGTTCGTGAACCACCATCTGTCGCCGCACTGCCCGCCTTGACACTGGTGTATCCCTATGATAGCTTTCGAGAAATTTGAAGCATGCGGTTTTTAGGCCTTAATCCATTGAAAAGAATGAGGATCCTATGACGGAGCAGCGCCCTCCGGATGAAGAACCGATCATTGAATTGACCGAGGTGGTCGAGCCTTCCGCGGCTGGTGATGAGGACATCATCGAGCTGACCGAAGTCGTGGCATCCCCAGCCCCCTCCAAATCCCTCGAAGATGAAGAAGTCATCGAATTGACCGATGTCGTCGATACGCCCCCGGCCGAAGAAGAAATTCTGGACCTGGTGGATGTGGTCGAAGCGGGCCCGATAGATGATGCCGCGGCCATAGATGCAGCGGCCGTGACGGATGCCGAAGGGCCTGCGGAAACCGAAGCGGAACAGGTGGGCCTGCTGGAAGAAGATCTGGCCGAGGTCAAATCGGAAGAACCCGAAGGTGCCGCCTTCGATCTATTCGCGGATACGGCGCCGGAAAAATCGGAAACGGCGGATTCGGGCGAAGCCGACGGGGACGACGATCTGGACTTTGCCCCCATGGATCTGGATATCGAAGAAAACAAAGAAGAAGATCTTTTTGATTCGCTGGGCATGAAGCTCGAACCCGAGTTGCAGGAAAGCGAGGCCGGCAGCGATCTGGATTTCAATTTGAGCACCCAGGAACTGTCGGACGCCATCGACCTGCTGGATGCCAAACTGGCCGAGGAACCACCGCTTGACACGCCGGCGGATACCGCCCCAGCGGCGGCACTCCCGACGACGGTTTCGGAGGCCCAGCTCGAGAGCGCGCTGGAGAACGTCATTCGCAAAATGTTTGCGGAAAAAATCGACATGCTGATCAACGCGGCCATCGAAAAAAATGTGACCGCCGAAATCGAGCACCTGAAAAACCAGCTGCTAAAAGATTCAACCGAAGAATAACGCGAATACGATCCGCAGGGATCGATCGCTTCCCCCCAGGCATCAGATTGGCGGGGTGGTTTCCAAAGCGTGGCGTTTACATATCACCCCCGGGGCGCCATACCCCGGCGGAGAGAACCAATCTCAAAATTAAGCTTAGGGTTCCTGGCAAGGCGTGAGACGGTGAGAAAGCGGAGCATACACGCAGTATGTATGCAGGTTCGTAGGGCAGGGACCCTACGGTTCTGCCAAGAGCCGGCTCAGGATGCACCGCATTATTATAATATCCGATGCTGAATCCCGCAACGCGGGGACTCACCACCAGCTATACAACTGGCGAGGAATCCCGCAACGCGGGAAACACCGCCAGGGAAACTTAGATTACTTTTAAGATAGGTTCTAATCAAAATAGCTGTCAGCGGGGATTAGGTCTAATCCCCTTTTTCAATTTTAGGAGGAGTCGGTTGCATGGGTTCGAATCTGCTGGCCAAGGGCTATGAGCCCCACGATGTCGAGAAGAAGTGGTATCGCTACTGGGAAGAAGAGGGGCTGTTCGATGCCCTGGAAGAAAATCAGGCCCAACCCTACGCCATCGTCATCCCGCCACCGAACGTCACCGGCGTGCTGCACATGGGTCATGCACTCAATGTCACCCTGCAGGACATCCTTTGCCGCTACCGCCGTTCGCGGGGAGACAATGTATTGTGGATGCCGGGAACGGATCATGCCGGCATTGCCACCCAGAACGTGGTCGAACGCAAACTGGCCGAGCAAAAGACGGATCGGCATGCCCTGGGCCGCGAGAAGTTTATCGAGGCCGTCTGGGATTGGCGCGCGGAATACGGCAGTGCCATCATCAACCAGCTCAAACGACTGGGGGCCTCCTGCGACTGGCAGCGCGAACGTTTTACCATGGATGAAGGCCTTTCCCGGGCCGTGCGCAAGGTTTTTGTGCAGTTGTATGAAGAAGGCCTGATCTATCGGGGCGACTATATCATCAACTGGTGCCACCGTTGCCATACAGCCCTGGCGGACCTGGAGGTGGAGCATGAAGAGATCGACGGCCATCTCTATCATATCCGCTATCCCTTCCCCGGCAGTGATGATGGTCTGGTGGTGGCCACCACACGGCCGGAAACCATGCTGGGTGACACGGCCGTGGCCGTAAACCCTGATGACGAGCGCTACAGGGGCTTGAACGCCACCCATGTCGTTCTGCCACTGATGGCACGCGAAATACCGATCATCCGCGACAGCTACGTTGATCTGGAATTCGGCACCGGGGCCCTCAAGGTTACGCCGGCCCACGACCCCAACGATTTCGAGATCGGCCGCCGCCACGAACTGCCCAGCGTCAAGGTCATCGGTGACGATGGTCTGATGACCGCCGAAGCCGGCGCCTTTGAAGGCCAGGATCGCTTTGGCTGCCGCCGGAATGTCGTCGAAGCCCTTAAGGCACAGGGGCTGCTCATCAAGATCGAGGATCTCAACCATAGCGTTGGGCATTGCTACCGCTGCAAGACGGTGGTCGAACCCAACCTCTCCACCCAGTGGTTCGTCAAGGTCAAACCGCTGGCCGCCAAGGCCATCGACGCCGTCGAAGCCGGCCGCACGAAGATCATTCCACCCAACTGGACCCAGACCTACTACGACTGGATGTACAACATCCGTGACTGGTGCATTTCCCGCCAGATCTGGTGGGGCCACCGCATACCGGCCTGGACCTGCGAGGACTGCGGCGAAGTCATCGTGGCCATGGAAGAACCCACGACCTGCCGGGCCTGCAGCGGTGCCCGGCTGGCGCGCGAAACCGACGTGCTGGACACCTGGTTCAGCTCGGCCCTATGGCCGTTTTCCACCATGGGCTGGCCCGATCAAACCAAGCTGCTCAAAACGTTCTATCCCACCTCCACCCTGGTCACCGGATTTGATATCCTTTTCTTCTGGGTGGCCCGCATGATGATGATGGGATTGCAGTTCATGGACGACGTCCCTTTCCGCGATGTGTATGTGCACGCCCTGGTGCGCGACGAACACGGCAAGAAAATGAGCAAGTCCAAAGGCAATGTGATCGATCCCTTGAACGTGATCGAAGCCTACGGCACCGACGCCTTCAGGTTCACCCTGACGGCTTTCGCGGCCCAGGGACGCGACATCAAGATGTCCGAGAAACGGGTGGAAGGCTACCGCCATTTCATCAACAAGCTGTGGAACGCGGCCCGCTTCGCGCTCATGCACCTGGAGACGCCCGAAGACCTGCCGACGAACGACCAGCTTACGGTGCCGGATCGCTGGATTCTCTCCCGGACCCGAACGGTCGTGGAAGAAACCGCCGCGGCCATCGACGAATACCGTTTCAACGACGCCGCCGCCCAGCTCTACCAATTCGTCTGGCATGAATTCTGCGACTGGTACGTGGAGATGAGCAAACCCGCACTGTACGGCAACCAGGGAGAAAACCGGGCCCGGGCCACCCGCGGTGTTCTCTGGCGGGTGCTGCACGACATGCTGATTCTGCTGCACCCGTTGACACCCTTCGTTACCGAAGAAATCTGGCACCAACTGCCGGGGGCCGAGGATTCGATCATGCGGGCCCCCTTTCCCGGCGACAATGAGCGTCTTCCGACCCTGACGGCCGACCCTGAAGCGGAAGCGGCCACGGCGACCTTGATGCAGGTCATCACCGGCATTCGCAACATTCGCGGGGAGATGAACATCGGACCATCGATGAAGCTGAGCGTGATTCTGCAGTCCGATGACAACGACATCCGTGGCGTGGTTGCCGACCACCGTGATCTGGTGATCAACCTGGCCCGTCTGGAAGATCTGGAGGTCACGTCCACGGGGGCCAAACCGAAAGCCTCGGCCACCGCCGTTATCGACAAGGCCACGCTTTACGTCTCGCTGGAGGGCATTATCGACTTTCAGCAGGAGGCCGCACGGCTGCGCAAGGAGATTGGCAAAGCGGATACGGAGCTTGGAAAACTGGACAAGAAGCTCAGCAATGCCGATTTTCTGGAAAAGGCGCCGGAAAGCGTCGTTGCCAAAGTAAAGCGCCAACACGCCGACTTTTCCGATAAGCACAAGGCCCTGATGTCTCATCTGGAACGCATCGAAGCCTTGGCTGCGGACGGTTAACAGCGGCCGCACCTTACGGGTTCTGAAAAACCTGCTTGGGAGAAAAAGCATGTTCTATGGCCTGGAACGGCTAATCGACCTGGCGCTGGGTGAAGACATCGCCACCGGCGACATCACCACCGATATCCTGATCGCCCCCGAGGCCCTCGGCCGTGCCGCGATTTTTGCCAAAGAGCCGATGATCGTGGCCGGACTGACAGTGGCCCGGCGCGTCTTCAAGCGCCTGGATGCCGAACTCAATATCGCTTCAACGGCAACCGAGGGGCAATGCGCGGCGCCGGGCGATGTTCTCTTGACCGTCGAAGGGCGTATGGCCTCGCTGCTCACGGGCGAACGCACGGCGCTCAACTTTTTGCAGCGGCTGTCCGGGATCGCCACTCACGTGCGGCGCTATGTGGATATGCTCGAAGGCGTGCCTGTCCGGCTGGTGGATACCCGCAAGACGACGCCCGGCTGGCGGTCCCTGGAAAAATACGCCGTGCGGATCGGCGGCGCTGCCAATCACCGCTTCAACCTGAGCGACGGCATCCTCATCAAAGACAACCACATCGCCGCCTGCGGGGGCATCGCCGAAGCCGTCGGCCGGGCCCGCGATGGCGGACCCCACAGCCTCCAGATCGAGGTGGAGACGGCGACACTGGCCGAAGTTGAAACCGCCCTGGCCGCCGGTGCCGATATCATTATGCTGGACAATATGGAGCCGGAAGACATTCGCAGCGCCGTGCGCCTGATCAACGGAAGGGCCCTGGTGGAAATATCCGGTGGGGTCGATCGCGAAAACCTGGCCGCATTGGCCACCTGCGGCGCCGATATCATTTCCGTGGGGGCGCTGACCCACGCGGCTAGGGCCGTGGACATCAGCATGCGTATCGAAGCCTTGCCGGACCCGAACCCGTAAACCTTCAGCGCCTCTCGCGCCCGCCGCCCCCATGACGGCCGGCAGCCCCGCAGGTTGAAGACAAGTCATGATTCCGCTGCGCGACAACATCCGCTCCCGCACCTACCCCTTTGTCACCTACCTGCTTATCGCCCTGAATGTGCTGGTCTTCTTTGTGCAGATGCTGCAGGGTCCCCAGGAGGGCCGTTTCATCGCCACCTATGCCCTGATTCCGGCCCGCTTTGCCCACCCGGCCCTGATCGACTATTTCGGCTGGGGCGCCAATTTCATTTCGCTCTTCACTTTCATGTTTCTCCACGGGGGCTTCTGGCATCTTCTGGGCAACATGTGGACGCTCCATATCTTCGGTGACAATATCGAAGACCGGCTGGGTCCGCTGCGCTATCTGCTGTTCTACCTGCTGGCCGGTGCGCTGTCCGGGTTGGTCCATTTGCTTCTGCACCCCGATTCCCAGATTCCCACGGTGGGGGCCAGCGGGGCCATTGCCGGCGTCATGGGCGCCTACTTTGTCCTGTACCCACGATCCAAGATCCTGACCCTGATCCCCATCTTCATCTTTCCCTGGCTGATCGAAATCCCGGCTTTTTTCTTCCTCGGCATCTGGTTCGTGCTTCAATTCATCGGCGCCGCCGGCGCCGATGCCGCGGCCGGGGGGATTGCCTGGTGGGCGCACCTGGGCGGCTTTGTGGCCGGCATCGCACTCTTGAAGGCCATCGACCGCATACCCGCCAGCGGCCTGTCTGACCGGATCGGGGCCGTTACCGCCAAAAAGCATTCACACCACCTGCAGGTAATTCATCCCCGGACGACACCGGGTTCACCCGATCTCCAGGGGCGTCTGCGCATCACCGCTTTCGAGGCCCTGACCGGCACCCGCAAACGGGTTGCGCTGGCCGCCGGGCTGCGCCGCCGCACTTTTATGGTGCGCGTGCCGCCCGGCATGCAAGCCGGCAAATCCCTGCGGCTCAAAGGCCTGGGGCAAATGCTGCCCGATGGCCGTCGCGGCGACTTGTATCTTAAAATCGAATTGGAATCCTGGTAGGACTGTACCGTATTAGAGCGTGTCTCAAAATTAAGCTTAGCGTTCCTGGCAAGGCGTGAGACGGCGAGAAAGCGGAGCATACACGTAGTATGTGAGCATTTTGAGCCGGCTCACAACACCGCCAGGGGCACTTA
>JASJCD010000085.1 GCA_030066135.1 Desulfobacterales bacterium
CCAACGCCGTCTTCTCGGCCCTGGAATCCAACTTTGCCTGGACCCTGTGGGAACTCGGTGCGGCCACCGTCGAGCCCTCCAAGCTGGGCATACCCAAACCTTAACAGTGCCCATCCATAAGTGGCACCTTTCGGCCCCGGCCGGCGTTCTCGCGCTTTAGAAATCCTCGACGTAGCATTAGCTACGCGTCGCTTCGCGACGACGGCTACGCCGTCGGTACAAAAAGCGCTGCGGCCTTGGCCGGAACCAAAACTTACCACTTCTGAATAGACACTGCTAACGCATAAGTTCGCGTCCAGGGCCGGCGGTCTTGGCTGCCGGCCCTGAAACGAAACCAGCGCTGGTTGCTCTTCTTCCCGTGAAAGGAATTTACCCAACCGGCAAAACACGCCGAAATGGCCTTATGGCCTACCAACACTTGAACTTAAGCCTTCTTTAAGGATCACGCACCATGATGGATAAGGACAAACTGCGCAAGGCGGATATCTTCTCCGGCAGTCTGATCGTGCTCTTCGGCATTTGGGTCGTCAGCCAGGCGTTGAAGATGCCCATGAAAGGTTCCTGGGGTGGCGTCCAGAATGTGTGGTTCGTATCGCCCGCGTTGTTTCCCCTGTTTGTCGGCGCCATGATTACGCTACTGGGCGCCCTTCTGATGCGCACGGCCCTGAAGGCCGTCGGTCTGGCCGGCCTCCGGCAGGTGCTACAATGGATGGCCAGCCGTGAATTGCTGCAATATCTTCAAACACCGGCCATTCTGCGCTTCTATGCCATGCTGGTGCTTTTTTTCAGTTATGTCTTCCTGGCCATTCCGCGGGTCGATTTCTTCGCCTGCAGCCTGCTTTTCCTGATGGCCTTCATCAGCATGTTCTACTTCGACGACGACGTTCTGCTCAAAAAACTCTTCTTCTGCTATCTGGCCCTCGCGGCGGGGCTGCTCCTGTTTTTCGTTTTCAAGCTGCCGCAGGCCCTCGAGGGTACGCTGCCCTACGCGGGCGACTGGCTGACCCTCATCTGTGCGGGCGTGTACAGCCTTTATACCTGGCGAACCGTCCGCGGCACCCCGCGGTTGCGTAAAAAATATCGGCTTAGCCTCATCCTGGCAGTTGCGGCCCCGTTCTCGATCGGACCGGTTTTCAAATACTTTCTGCTGGTGCCCATGCCGACCGAGGGTCTTGTCGTGGCGGTCATGGATGCCATTTGGTACTGGGATTTTTAAGTGTCCGTCCAGAATAGGCATCTTTCGGTCCAGGCCGGCGTTCTCGCAATTTTGAAATCCTCGACGTAGCTAAAGCTACGCCTCCGGTTTCAAAAGCGCTGCGGCCTTGGCCTGAACCAAAATCTACCTATTCTGAACGGACACGATGCAGCACAACGATGATGTTGAAGTTTAAAGTTTCAAACGGGAGCATGTATTTTAGATGATGATTTTTGACCGCATCGGTGATTTCTTCGGCATCGTCGTGTCGATTGCGGCCGACCCGATCAATCTCGCGATCCTTTTTGGCTCCGTCCTTCTGGGCATCATGTTCGGCGCCATGCCGGGTCTGACCTCCACCCTGGGGGTGGCCCTGCTGACCGCCCTGACCTACGGCATGGACACCTCACTGGCCATGGTCTGCCTGCTGGCCATCTATGTGGGCGGCACCTATGGCGGCTCGTATGCCTCCATTCTGATCAACATTCCGGGTACGGCCGCGGCCGCGGCCACGGCCCTGGATGGCTACCCCCTGGCCTGCAAGGGCGAGGGCGGCCGCGCCATCGGCCTGACCACGACATCGTCGGCCATCGGCACGTCCATCAGCATGCTATTCGTGGTCAGCATCTCGCCGATCATCTCCCACTTTGCCCTGCAATTCACGTCCTTCGAATTCTTCCTGCTGGCCTTCTTCGGTATCCTCATCAGCGGCACCCTGACCAGCCCGGACCTGGTCATCAAGGGTTGGATCGCGGGTTTTCTGGGACTTTTTCTGGCGTGTGTCGGCCGTGATCTGCTTCAATTCTACCCGCGCTTTACTTTCGGCTACGCCGAGTTGGACAGCGGGGTCGAGGTGGTGCCGGTGTTGATCGGTGCCTTCGGCATTCCCCAGATCATCCAGGTGCTCAAGGACCGCTTTGCCATCGGCGAAACCCAGAAGCTGCAGCGCATCATTCCCGAAATCGGCATGGTGATCCGCAACATACCGGCCATCGTACGCTCGGCCTTGATCGGGGTCGGTATCGGCGCCGTCCCCGGCATCGGCGAGGACATCGCCGGCTGGGTCTCCTACGGCACGGCCAAAAACACTTCGAAAAATCCGGACAACTTCGGCAAGGGGGAGCTCAAGGGCGTTCTGGCCAGCGAAACCGCCAACAACGCCTGTGTCGGCGGCGCCATGATCCCGCTGCTCAATCTGGGCATCCCGGGGAGCCCGCCGGCGGCCATGCTGCTGGGGGCGCTCATGCTGCACGGTGTTCAGCCGGGCCCCATGATCACCTTCGAGCACCCCACCTTCATCATGGAGGTGGCCGCGATCCTGCTGCTGGCCTCCATGGCCATGTTCGTCGCCGGCATGCTGCTGGCCAAACAGGTAGTCAAGGTCCTGCGCATCCCCACTCAGATCTTCATGCCCATCATCGGGATGCTCTGCATCATCGGCAGCTATTCCCTGGGGCTTAATATCTTCAACCTCTATCTCATGCTGCCGGTGGGGATCATCTGCTACTTTCTGACTTCCATGGGCTACCCCATCGCCCCGCTGGTCATTGGTGTCATTCTGGGGCCCATGGCCGACGAAAACCTGCGCCGCGCGCTGATGGTAAGCCAGGGTAGTTTTCTTCCCATTTTCCAGCGCCCGGTTTCCCTGATTCTCTTCCTCATCATCGTCTGGACCGTGGTCAGCCAATTCGACTGGTTCCGCAACGCCAAACGCGCCGCGCTTCAGAAGATCCTCAACCGCAAAGATAGCTGCGAGGCGGCGCTGGATGAAAATGAATCGGAAACACCTTAGCGGGTTTTTGAAAAACGTCATGCGCGCAGGCATGACAAGGCAATAATGGACACGAACGAGCAGTTTCTGTGCCCTTAATCAGTATTTTGAGGAGCGTTTTAACACCGTATGGCCAGGCGCAACCGCTACGCAACAGTCTGTTAGACCACGCAATGCCCCCCTGACGGGGAATACCGGCCTTTCGGTCGGCCAAGGAGGATTACATGCTTAAGATGGGCATCATCACGGGTTTTCTCTCGCGAACCAAAGACCGCTTCCACGACTACAACGTACCGCTGGAGCTGGACCAGAAGTTCGCGCTGATGACCAGGATCGAAGGCTATGACGGGGTCGAGATCGTTTTCCCCTACGAGGTCAACGATCCGGCCCTGACGCGCCAGCTGCTGGACAAACACCAACTCAACGTGGCGGCCGTCAACGTAAACGTCAAGGCCGAGCCGGAATTCAAAAACGGCGGGCTGACCTCCCACAATCCGGAGGTCCGTGAGAAAGCCGTGCGCTTCATCAAGGAGGCCAAAGACTTCGCCGCCGCCGTCGGGGCCGACAAGGTCACTTGCTGTCCGCTGGGCGATGGCTACGAGTTCTCCTTTCAATACGACTACGCCCAGACCTGGAAATATCTCGTGGAAACCTTCGGGTCCGCCGGCGACCACAGGCCCGAGATTCCGCTGTTCGTGGAATACAAACCCAGCGAAACCCGCGGGCGCTGCTTTGTGGATTCGGCCGCCAAAACGCTGTGCCTGCTGAACGATATCCAGAACCGCAAGATGGGCGTGACCCTCGACTTCGGCCATTCGATCTACGGCAACGAGCACCCGGCCGAAGCCGTGGTAATGCTGGCCGAGAGCCCCTACCCCTACTATATCCACATCAACGACAACGACGGCAAGTGGGACTGGGACTACTTCTGCGGCACCAAGCACTACCTGGAGTACGTTGAGTTTATCTACTACCTCAAGAAATACGGCTACAGCGACTATATGACCTCCGACACCTCGCCCACCCGCTGGGATATCCAGGGGACCTTCGAGGCCAACAGCCGCATGACCAACAAAATCTGGCAGCGGCTGGAAGCGGTGGACGGCGGCAAGCTGGAAGCCCTTATGTCCCGGGGCGACTACCTGGCCACCTGGAAATTCATCGAAGCCGAACTTCTGGGGCTTAAATGAAGAAGTTCTCAGGGAACGACGTGACGCACCGCGAAGGAGGAACTGATCAAGCGTTGACGAAAGAGGCCGATATTCCCAGCGTCCCACCCTGATCATCGGCGTCGGTATCGCTATCGGTATCGGAATCGAGGTTAATTTCCATCCCGGTTTTCGAGTTGCGATTCCGATTCCGATCCCGACCCGGATTTTTAGGGGGTTACAGGCATACGCTTGCGCATGTTTTAATTCACGATCCACCAAGTGACCACCTCAAAAGGAGTAATTGGCAATGGCAAACGTACCGATGTCGGTCGAAGAACTCAAACAGATGGCCGCCACCATCCGCTGCGACATCATCGAGATGATCTGCACGGCCGAGGCCGGACACCCCGGCGGCTCGCTCTCGGCCACCGATATTGTCACGGCGCTCTATTTCCGGCTCATGCGGATCGATCCGGAAAATCCCCGCTGGCCCGAACGGGACCGCTTCATCCTGTCCAAGGGACACGCCTGCCCGGTCTGGTACGCCGCCCTGGCCGAGCGCGGCTTTTTCGACAAGTCGCACCTTGGCACCCTGCGCCGCCTGGGCAGCATCCTCCAGGGGCATCCGGACATGAACAAGGTCCCGGGTATCGACATGACCGCCGGCTCGCTGGGCCAGGGGCTCTCGGCCGGCATCGGCATGGCCCTGGCCGGCAAGCTGCAGAAAAAGGACTACCACGTTTGGGTCGTCGTCGGCGACGGCGAATCCCAGGAGGGCGCCATCTGGGAGGCCGCCATGTCGGCCGCCAAGTGGAAACTGGACAACATCACCGCGATACTCGACCGCAACAACCTTCAAAACGACTGGCACGTGGACGAGCTGATGCCCATCGAGCCGGTGGCCGACAAGTGGCGGGCCTTTGGCTGGCATGTGGTCGAAATCGACGGGCATGACATGGACGCCATCGTACCGGCCCTGGAGGAAGCCCGTGAACGCACGGGCGGCCCCACCCTGATCCTGGCACGAACCGTCAAAGGCAAAGGCGTCTCCTACATGGAAAACGTATGCGAGTGGCACGGGAAGGCCCCCTGCCAGGAAGAAGCGGACCAGGCCCTGGACGAGATCAGGAGGTGCAGCTGTGAGCAATAATCAATCCCCCTACCACTACGTGCGGCCTGAGGTGCTACCCCTGCTGACCGGCGGCAAGCTATTCAGCGAAGGCGCTAAAGCCCCCACGCGCGCGTCCTTCGCCCAGACGGTAATCGAACTGGGTGCAACCAACCCGGATATCGTGGTTTTGGATGCGGACGTCTCCAAATCCATCGGCACCAACCAGTTCGGGGTCAAGTTTCCCGAGCGGCACTTCAACTTCGGCATCGCCGAGCAGAACATGTTCGCCGCCGCGGCCGGCATGGCCACCACCGGCCTGGTTCCGTTTGCCTGTACCTATGCGGTTTTCGCCAGCCTGCGCGCCCTCGACATGGTGCGCAACAGCATTCACTACCCCAACCTCAACGTCAAGATCGCCGCCAGCCACTCGGGCATTACGCCGGGCCCGGACGGGGTGACCCACCAGGGGCAGGAAGACATGACGATCATGCGCGCGATCGCCAATTCCACCGTGATCGCTCCGGCCGACCCGGACACCACCGTGCTGGCCGTGCGGGCCGCGGCCGCCTATGAGGGGCCGGTCTATTTGAGCTTTACCCGTGATCCCGTACCCCAGGTATTCGGGCCGGACTACCCCTTTGAAATCGGCAAAGCCGTCACCGTCCGCGACGGAACCGACGTCACCATTATCGCCATGCGCGACCTGACCGCCCATGCCCTCGTGGCCGCGGCCCACCTGGCCGAAACCGGTATCGAAGCCCGGGTGATCGACTGTCCGACCCTCAAACCGCTCGATGAGGAAATCGTCCTGCGGGCGGCCCGGGAAACCGGCGCCATCGTCACGGCGGAAAACAACGTCTACTTTGGCGGTCTGGGCAGTGCGGTGGCCGAATTGCTTGTGGAAAACAACCCCATCCCCATGCAGCGCATCGGGGTGCGCGATACGTTTGCCGAATCAGGCCCTTATCTCGACCTGCTGGACAAGTATGGGCTTTCCTACGGGCATATCGAAAAGGCCGCCCAAGACGTTATCGCACGGAAGTAGTGGTCTCGCAAAAAGCAGAACATCATTTGCAAAGCAGTTAAACCCGCCAAGGCCCTTTTGAGTCTCTGGCGGAAGCTGCGGAGAAGGAGCCGGTTGCAGGCGACCTCCCTTTCGTCCTCGGTATGATAAAGACAGGCCGATCCGTCACCGCCTGGCAACAGGTGGATCAACCATCGCCATAACCGTCCTGTCCATGCATCCCGGCTTCTTCTCCCTATCCTCCTGCCGGTTTGAACCGCGACGGCCGCACGCCAACAGTGGCGATGCCACGGTTGCGGCTCCGCCCGGCCTCGACCGGCAACAGCGAAAGGAGGTCCTCAATGGCATCATTTGAATGGCGGGTTCACAACCCGGACGGCCAACGCCGGGTCGTCGTCACCAAGGAACTGCCCGGGCGGCGCTGGCGCGACATTCTCACGGCGGCGGACTGCCGGGTGGAAATCTGCACTTCGGCGGATATCCTGCCGTCCGCGGTAATACAGGAAGCCATGACGCCCCGTTGCGACGCCGCCATCGGGCAATTGACCGAACCCTGGAACGACGCCATGTTCCAGGCCCTCAAAGCCGCCGGCGGCACGGCCTACAGCAATTACGCGGTGGGATTCAACAACGTGGACGTGGCCGCGGCCACGGGCCAGGGCATCCCGGTGGGCAACACCCCCGGGGTGCTGACGGAGACCACGGCCCAGATGGCGGTGGCCCTCACATTCGCCGCCGCACGGCGCACCGGCGAGGCCGAACGCTTCCTGCGGGCCGGAAGATATGAGGGCTGGCTGCCCTCCCTGCTGCTGGGGGAACTCCTGTGGCGCAAGACCGTGGGAATCATCGGCGCCGGTCGCATCGGCGACGCCTATGCCCGCATGATGGTCGAGGGCCACAAGATGGACGTCATTTACTACGACATCTACCCCAACGAGCACCTGGAAGCCTACGTGGCCGCCTACAGCCAATTCCTACAGGCTCAAGGGCAGGCGCCGTTGACCTGCATCCGAGCGGACACGTTGGAGGAACTCCTGGAAACGGCTGATTGTGTCAGCATTCACACCGTGCTAGACGAAACCACTCACCATATGATCAACGCCCAACGGCTGGCGCGCATGAAACCCAACGCCGTCATCGTCAACACCAGCCGGGGACCGGTAATCGACGAGGCCGCCCTGGTGGCCCACTGCCAAAAGACCCCGGATTTCAGGGCCGGGCTGGACGTGTTCGAAAACGAACCCGCCATGGCCCCGGGCCTTGACCAGTTGGACAATGTGGTCATCGTACCCCACATCGCCTCGGCCACGCGCTGGACACGTGAAGGCATGGCCACCCTGGCGGCCGCCAACGTGGCCGGCCTGCTCATGGGCTATCCCGTCTGGAACCGGCCCGATATTTTATCGTTTCTGGAAGGCGATCTGCCCACGGTGGTCCCCAGCATTCTCAACGCCAAGGAATTGGGATTGCCCATGGCTGGCTAGTGCCCATCCATAATAGTCATCTTTCGGCTCCGTCCGGTGTTCTCGCTGTTTGAAATCCTGCCGTCGCATCACTGCGCCTATGGTTTTAAAATCGCGGCGGTTGGCTGAACTCCGACCGAAGCTAGAAATTCGATGTGAAATCCCGCGAAGAGCGGGAGCCTGAACCAAAATCTACCAATTCTGGATGGGCACTGACGGCAAGTCCTGATTAATGGCTATCATCCCCGGCCCGGGCATGGTGCGTATTGCGAGCAGAGAGGCGCGCGCGATGTCCGGGCCGGGCTTTTCTACCAAGTGGCAGATCCATGATCGCCCCGTTTTCAGAAGCATTTTTCCGACTTATTGTTAGGAATAACTCTAACCCTAAATGCACGACCTACCTGCCATGGGACGTTGCCAACTTTGCCAACAGCATTCATCCCTGATAGCCGCCGATCTCGGTTTGTGCCTGGCATGCATTCGCAACCGGCCGGCAGAATCCCGTAGGATTGCCATCGACAATCACGGGCGTATTCGACAGCGATGGGGGTTGCCGCCCCAAGCGCCCGATAGCGCCGATGGCGTCGCATGCGATTTATGCGTGAACTGTTGCCGGATCGATGAGGGCGATTTTGGGTATTGCGTCCTGCGTCAGAATGTACGGGGTAAACTTGAGGGGGTAACCGCTCTCAGAGGCAAACTGACCTGGTACCATGACCCGCTGCCCACCAATTGCGTGGGGGACTGGATCTGCCCAGGCGGAACCGGGTGCGGCTATCCGGAATACGCTTACAAAAAGGGGCCTGAGTACGGTTATCGAAACCTGGCGGTTTTTCCCCATGCCTGCACGTTTCATTGCCTGTATTGTCAGAACTGGCACTTTCGGGACCGCACGCTGGACAATCGATACGAGACCGTTGAAAACTTCGCCGGGGCGGTTGATGCGAAGACCGCCTGCATCTGCTATTTTGGGGGCGACCCGTCACCCCAGCTACCGTTTCTGCTGCGGGCTTCCAGGATGGCGCGTGAAGAAAATCCTGACCGCATCCTGAGGATCTGCTGGGAAACCAACGGTGCCATGTCGAAGCGTCTGCTTGAAAAGATGGCCGATTTCGCGCTGGCGAGCGGCGGGTGCATTAAATTCGATCTGAAAGCCTGGGATGATACGCTCCATCTGGCGCTGACCGGTGTCACGAACCGCCAGACTCTGGAGAACTTCGCGTGGCTGGCCCAGCAGGCCAACCAGCGACCGCAACCACCGCTATTGATTGCCAGCACGTTAATGGTGCCGGGATACATCGACGGCCGGGAAGTCTCCCAAATCGCCGAATTCATTGCCGCCTTGAATCCTGAAACGCCCTACTCCTTGCTGGGATTTCATCCAGATTACCACATGTCGGACCTGCCGCCCACCTCCCGCCAACAGGCCCGGGAGTGCCTGGAAGCCGCCCGGCAGGCGGGGCTGAAGCGGTTGAAGGTAGGCAATATGCATCTGCTCTGGTAGAAACACGCACTTATCAGGCGGGTGGAAAACATCTTATGCGCTGGCCGTCATAGTGCCTTTCATCTTCTCCTCTCGGGCATCCACCACATTTGACCAAGGACGCTCATATCGCTGTATCGAGATCAAAAGGTTGTTGATCCTTGAAAGGCATTTCTCCTGAGGATGCGTCCTGATAATTTTAAGCGCTAATCATGAAAACGTCCGGATTCTTATCGCCGGGGTGGATGTCCCTCAACGCATCGGCCATCGTGGGATACTCTTCTTTTTTCACATTCGTATTTTTCGGGGCGTTAAGACAGGAGGCGAACATTTTTTAGTTTCAGCATTGCGGAAGGGGAGAGTGCTAAAGGCAGCCCCTTTCGAAGCGACATATTACCGGCTCGATTGGATAGATGCAGAGCCTTCATCACCAGACCCGAGGGGTCAAATTCCGTCATGCTCATCTGAAAAACAACTTCCTTCAGACCGTTTAATGCGCTACCGGCAATCACGATTTTGCCGACGATGACAAAGGCATCCAGATCACCAAAGGAAACAATGGTGGGTTTCCCACTCGGCTTGAATGGTTTTACAGTTTTGCCGGCGTCAAGGCGGATGATATTTTCGGCAGCACAAACGCCCATATCGATGGCATGATAGGCCTGCTTTGAGTGGATGCCGGATACCCTGGCGGTATCGCCTGCAAAAAAAACAGTTGGATACACAGCGTGCTGCAACGATTCCTGAACGGGAGCCCATTCATCCGGCGTGTTTGTAAAACCCGACTGGCTTATGATCGGATTGGGTTTGACGCCGCCGGTCCAGATGGTGGCATCCGATTTCAAACGGCGACCATTGGATAGCAGGACGGTTTTAGGGGTGATTTTCTTCACGGCAACCCCCGTAAAGTATTCAACCCAATAGGGCTGGCAGTGTGCTTTAATTTCGGATTCGATGTCTGCCGGCGCTTCCGGCAGAAGGTTCGCCGCCCGTTCGATAATCCTGACGCGAAGACCGTCGTGTTTTCGGAAACCACGCAGTATCTCACCAAGGGCTTCGATTCCCTCTATGCCGCCGCCGACAATAACGACGTGGAACGGTCGTTTGATTCTGGAAAGTCTTTTCAACGTTTGTCCGATTGATTGACATTGGGCAACGCTTTTAAACGGCAGGGCATATTTTTCGGCACCCTGAACACCAAAGGTATTGGCAACCCCACCCATGGCGACCACACAGTAGTCGTAGAGGAGCTTTTTTCCAGATGCTGTAATGACCCGTTTTTTTTCCGGTACGATCTGTGTGACCGTGCCGGAGAGAAACCGGTGTCCCATTCGCCGGACGATGGCTTTGCTTGAAAACCGCAACATGGCCGGTGTTTTCATGCCTGAAACAAGCTCGTGCATATTGGGCCGAAATTCAAACCACGGATGTTTGTCTATCAGGGTGACGTTGAATTTCTGTGGCAGGTTCAGCGCAGTTTTCAGACCCGCAAAGTTCCCCCCAACGATGACCACCCGAGGCCTTGAATCTTTTTTCGACTGTTTTGCCATAAACCGCGTACTCATCCTCGACCTTTAAAACCCGGTATCAGCAGATCGACCAACATAATAAGGATTGGATATGGATCGGTCATCTTAAAAATTTAAGGGCTTGATTAATGCTGGACCATAACCGTCAATTACAAAAATGGCTGGTTTTAATATGGGTTAGAGGAATCACCGCTTTCACATTCGTCCATAGATTCTGTGAATAAGAGTTGATATCTGCAGTTTGGTGAATTTGCAGTTAGATCGGAGATACGACACATTTCAATTCTATTCTGTCGCTTTATATTTAGGATTATTACTAGTACCGATCACTATAAGAACTACAAATCCGACGATTAGAACCACAAAGGCAGCGATCGCCTTGCCTGTAAAAAAAACTTTTTTGATACTCTCGACATCAGTCAGGGCAATCTTGTTTCCTTCTCCTTCGATCACCTCATTGGTTATATTTTCGACCTTGAATTTATATTTTTCACCGCTATAGGTCATGACTTTGACAGTATCGCCGACCTTTAAGCCGCGAACCTTCTCCTGCGGTGGTGTTGTATGGATCGGGTGTACCTTGGTCGTGGTGCAGGAAAGGGTAAATATAAACGATATTAAAACAACCACCGAAATCGATCGATTTGCGGAATCACTGTGCACCGCCCCCTCCAATTTTATTCTTAAATGCTTCCATTCGTAGACGTTCTGAGCATAGGTTTCAGGTTATGCTAATTATGAGTACAACGTTTATCGGAAAATCAACTATCATCCACTATTGATAAAGGGCGCCGGGGCAATCGTTGCCAAAGCAGGCAGGCTGGTTGGTACCAAATTACGTCCGTATGATCTGCGCCGGCATTATGCAACACACGCATCCAGGTCAGGTGTTCCCATTGAGATCGTAAGCAAAGTCATCCTTCGACATGCGAATCTGTCGACCACACAACGGTATCTGGGAACCATCAGTGATATCGAAGCGATCCATTGGATTGAGAGCATTTACGGGTAGTGGTGCAGGGGTGGACTCATAGGTTGAGTTCACCCCATGGGGACTCGATTAGGATTGGCTATCTCTCGAATGATCTGCAATCGATGCCATTCACCCCAATGCAACGGATGAAATCCAAATCTGGTATTGTATTGGTGTGTTTGATCTATTTCAGGACGTTCAAGACCCATGAATAGGATACGCTTGTTTGATTACACAACCTCCCCGATGCCCACAATCGTCGTCATCCCGAATGCCTCTTGAGTGGTATTGCTGCTCCGCAATATTTGCATTGAACCGTCGCATCATTCTTTTCAGATGAGACTAACTGTGGCTGCTTGCATTATAGCGGTATGTTCCGATTCAACGATTACTGATCCATGTAAATTTTAGGGTGCTGATTATGTTTGGAGTCTGTCCATATCAAGGGTATTTGCATCTTTCGAAAGTAGCAATTCCTGGCGTTACGATTGTGAATTGTTATGTATTCCAAATTTTCCTGTTCAGTGAGTATTTCACTTTCGGGTGATAATCGTGAAATTAATGGCGCCCTCCCACCGCTTGTAGACCACATTTAACCGTGCAGGAATGTACTTTGTTTTTCAGGCCCATTAAGAGGCCATTTGCGAGAGATTGTCCACTTATTGCCCATTGGGCATTTGGCTTTCAACGCCGATGGCTGATTCCACGCTGAGCACGAAAGCAATCCCGGTACCGGGTTCGTGAAATCGCCCGGCTTCGTGAATGGCCGACAATACGGGTGCAACACCATCCTCACGAACCAGAAACAGTACCACTTCAGTGCGAATGTCGAGGCTCAAGCCAAAAAAAGTCTTGGCTTCTCGCGCACCGGTACCTGATGCGTCAATGATGGTGGCCCCCCTTGCGCCGGCTCCTTTTGCCGAGTCAACGACCTTGTCGGTCAGATCCGGTTTGACCATGGCGACGATGCATTTAAAAGCCACTGTTGTCCTCCTGGGTTATTCCATGTCCGCAAAACACAGCAATAATGTTGCATTTCTGTTAGGCGTTGCCAACCGTTTTCCTTTGTTGGTGAGCTTTCAATCAATTGTTCAGACCCCCTTCATGCGAAGTCTTTGGATTCAGCCTTTCCTGCGGGCCATCCATTGGGCCAACTGAGCATAGCCCAGCACGCTAATGATCGGAAATAGGCTGGCAAAGGCTATCAAGCCAAAACCGTCCAGAATCGGACTGCGGCCCGGTACATTGGAGGCGATACCTAAACCCAGCGCGGCCACCAGCGGAACCGTAACGGTGGAGGTGGTGACGCCGCCCGAATCATAGGCCAACGGTACGATGACCTTGGGTGCGAGCACGGTTTGCACGGCCACCGCGGCGTAACCGACAAGGATGTAGAGATATAGCGGTGTGCCGGTGACGATGCGAAAGGTGCCCAGGGAAATGCCGACGGCGACACCCAAGGCCACGGCCACACGCAACCCGAGGGCCGACACCGTTCTTTTGGATGCCTCCTGGGCTTTGTTCGCCACGGCGATAAGGGAGGGCTCGGCGATGGTGGTGGAAAACCCCACCAAAAAGGCAAAGAGGTACACCCACCCGTAAGCCGTCCAGGACGCCGTGCTGCCGCTAACGGGGCCTTCGGTGAGCATCATGGCCATATTTCGTCCCACGGGAAAGAGTGCCAAATCGAGCCCGCCCAGAAAACAGGCCATCCCAACGAGAACCAGAAAAAAACCGAAAACGATGCGCCCGGGTCGGGGAATCGGCTGGCGAAGCACCACCATCTGAAAAAAGATCAGGAGGGCCAGCACCGGCAGCACGTCTTTGGCGGTGGCGAGAAGCAGTCTGCTCGGATTGAATAGGATTTCCATGATGTTGTTGTCTTCTGATGCGTCGGGTGGTATTTGCAGGTGGCGTATCGGTGCGCCCTTATAACTGAACCGCCTTCAATTCACCCCCGTCAGTGCACGATCAGGCCATAAATCATAACAAAAATCATTGGTGTCA
>JASJCD010000086.1 GCA_030066135.1 Desulfobacterales bacterium
AACTATTTCGCCGCTGTGACGCCCCACAGCAGGCGACCCGGAAGCGATCCATCTCCAAGGAAACCTGCACGCTGAGAAATAAGATCGATAGCCGCCGATAGGCCTGATGCCGGCAGGCGCGGCCACATCCGTGCACACGATTCAGGGCGACAGACTTGCATCCTGTATGGCGCGACTATTGGTCATGCGTCGACTCACGTCGTCCGCAAAAGGCAATCCTCGCTTGACAATGCCAAGGCCAACGCGGCCGTTACACCTCGCACTGACTCGGGGGCGTGAAGGTGGCGACAGGGGGCAAAACTTTGGTAATCTGGGGGCGGTAGTGCTTCTGGGTGGCCATTTTGCGGCCGGCCATGCGGATGATGAACACGGAGACAAAAAAGGCCGCAAACCCCATTAGGGCCGAAACGGCGGAAGGATCGTAGCCATATTCTTCAGCAAACTGGAGACCCAGCATGGCGCCCATGGTCAGGCAGATGATGGGGAAGATGTAAAGCATAAAGGTGACCTTCAGAAAGGCCGACGTCTTGAAATCGATAATGATCCGGTCGCCCACCTTGGCGCCCACTTCGTTAATGACTTCCACTTCGCTGTCAGGCCGCTGAGCGTTGCAGGTGCCGCAGGACGAGCAGCCTTCGCAGGCTTCGGACTGCATGGTTTTGACCCAGGCGGTTCCCAGGCCGGTTTTGGTGACGATGCCTTTTTCAGTTGCCATGATACCGGTATTTCCTGACTGCTGTGCAGAAGTCTTTTTGGTTAGACCCGTTTCCCCGGGGCTTAACGATCATCAAGAAAGTAAGCCCTAAAAAAATAATCGGTGTCTGTTTATGTAAATACTAAGATAGAACCATTCCTGAAATCTTCAAGCCGCGCGCGATTAGCTTGGATCCAGGTGGAAACGCCACCTAGATCCTTGAGGCCCTGAATCCTGCCCGCGATGTCAACCCTTCAGGCGATCCGTTTGGATGCGTCGATGTCGGCCGCTCCAGCGGCCAGCGTGTGTTCATAACAGATCAGCCCGCATTGGAGGCAGCGCGAAGCTTCCTTGCGGGCGGCATCCTCGTCGAAGCCCAGTTCGAGTTGTCCGGTTTGGTCGAGTTCCCGGGGCGCGGCCATCGGCATGATGCGGCGTGATTCGATCCGCACCTCTTCAACGGCATCGACATTCTGGATGACGCAGTCCGAGGTAACCGCCTTTAAGGGAACATCGATGGGGATATCGTACATCAACTGATGCATCGAGGCCGCCGCCCGGCGACCGCCGGCAATGGCCTTGATGGCCCCGCTGAAGTCCGTAATCACATCCCCCTTGGCGAATAAACCAACCTCGCTGACAAACTCGGGCTGCTTGTAGGGCTGAACCGCGGCCCAACCGATGGCCTCGGCAACGGAGGGCTGGATCTCGCCTTCTGCTGCCGCCGTGCGCACGCGACTGAAAATCAGTTCGGGATAGCGTCCCGCCGCCAGAACGAGGCTCTCCGCCGGTATTTCCGTCTGCGCGCCTGTTTGCAGATCTGTGTAGCTTACCGTTTCCAGGGTGTTGCCCTTGCCGGCCAGACGGGATATGCCGGCGCCGTAGACGACCTTGGCGCTGACTTTTTCAAGCCGCTCCACGGCCCCCTGATCAAGCCGCGCATTCTCAAGGTCTTCACGCAAGAGAACGGTGATGGTAGCGGCCCCCTTTCGGGCGGCGATCTCGGCCGCTTCGGCCGCCAGGTTGTCGCCGCTGATGATGACCACGTTGCGGCCCACTTGGATGCGGTCGTCATCATTACGGCCTGCGCGGATAAAATCGATCAACAGATAGGTTCCGGGGATGAATTCATTCACGGCGTCGGCTTCGTTACGCGCCAGCCGGCTGTCCCACCCGCCGGAGGCCAGAAAAACGGTCTCATAGTCTTCGCCCAGCAGATCGGCTATGGTGAAATCGCTTCCCAGGGCTTGGTTCAAGCGGGCTTCCACGCCCATTTCGAGAATGCCCTCGATATCCCAGTCCAGGACTTCATGCGACAGGCGATAGCGTGAAATGGCGCTGCGCAGCAGTCCACCCAGGCGATCGGCCGCCTCGTAGACCACCGGGGCATGCCCCAGCCGGGCCGCAAAGAATGCGGCCGAGAGCCCCTCGACCCCCCCGCCCACCACGGCAATCCTGCGCCCGGTGTCGGGGGCCTTGTAGGGCTGAATACGGGTGCCGCTCTGCATTTCATAGTCGGCCACATAACGTTTGATAAAATTGATGGCGACCGACTCTTCGGCATACTTTCGGCGGCATTCGTCTTCACAGGGCCGCGGGCATATGCGGCCGATGACCGTCGGGAAGGGGTTGCGTTCCTTGATCACCTGGACCGAACCCTGGTAATCGCCGTTCGCCGCCCGGCGCATGTATTCACGGATATCGATCCCGGCCGGGCAGGCGCGCTGGCATGGCGTGGTACAGTCGTCGGTGGTGTATTCCCGCAGAATCCGCCGTGTGACCGAAGAGAGATTGATGATGGCCTTGGGACAGACCCTTTCGCAGGTACCGCAGCCGGTGCATTTGATCTCATCCACCACTGGCAGACCTTCGGGCCCCATGACGATGGCGCTGAACGGGCAGGCCTGGGCGCATGTTCCCAGGCCGAGACAGCCGATCGAACAGATCTTCATGCCGCCGCCCAGCATGGCCACCGCACGGCAGTCGTTCAGACCGTCGTAATGGTATTTCTGGTCGGCTTTGGCCACCCCGTAATAGCAGCCGGGGCGGGCAATATCCGGCTCCTTGGCCTCGATGGACAGCCCCATGATACCGGCAATGGCCTCGGCTACGTCCGAGCCGGCGGCCACGCAGGAGTTGGCCCCCGCGCGACCAGCCACGATGGCTTCGGCATTGGCGCTGCAACCCGGGAGACCGCACCCCCCGCAATTGGCGCCCGGCAGCACATCTTCAATTGCCAGGATCTTGGGGTCGACGTAGACGTAGAAAATCTTGGACGCCGCGGCCAGTACGATGCCGACGGTAATTCCGATACCCCCTAACATGATCAAAGCTGGTAAGATCGACTCTCCCATACCTTATATCCTCCGGTCAGGCGATGGCTTGAAACGAGCGCCCCACACTGAGATGGGCCCAAATGACTTTTAAGATGGCTTCTAATCGATGGCGTCAAATTTGCACTTATCGTAGCAGGTCAGGCACTCGATACATTTTTCCTTGTCGATGCGGGCCAGCTGCTTCTTCTCCCATTCGATCGCGTCCACCGGACAAGCCCGGGCGCACATGCCGCAGCGTGTGCACAAATCGACGTTGACCTCGAACTTCAGCAGGGCCACGCAGCGTTTGGCCGGGCATTGCTTCGCATGGATGTGGGCTTCATACTCGTCCCGAAAATAACGCAGCGTGGACAGCACCGGATTGGGGCCTGTCTGCCCGAGGCCGCATAGGGCCGTCTCCTTGATGACGGCCGAAAGGCGCTCGAGCTCATCCAAGTCCTGGGGTTCGCCATGGCCGTCGCAGATTTTGATGAGCAGCTCCAGCTGACGGCGTGTTCCTTCCCGGCAGGGCGTGCACTTGCCGCAGGATTCATCCTGGATGAAGTCCATGAAAAACCGGGCCATGTCCACCATGCAGGTGTTCTCATCCATGACGATGGCCCCGCCCGAACCCATGATGGCCCCCACCTTGGCGATCTCTTCATAATCCACCGGCGTATCCAGGTATTCCTCGGGCACGCAGCCCCCCGACGGCCCGCCCAGCTGGACGGCCTTGAACTTGCGCTTCCTGGGAATCCCGCCGCCGACGTCGTAGATCATCTGGCGCAGACTGGCCCCCATGGGAACTTCCACCAGACCAATATTGTTGACGTCCCCGGAGAGCGCGAAAACCTTGGTCCCCTTGCTGGTCTCGGTACCCACACTGGCGTACCAGGCCCCGCCGTTCAGGATGATCTGGGCAACATTGGCCAGGGTCTCGACATTGTTCAGAATGGTGGGTTTTTCCCACAATCCCTTGTGGGCCGGGAAAGGCGGACGGGGGCGTGGCATGCCGCGGCGGCCTTCGATGGAGCGCATCAGCGCGGTTTCCTCGCCGCACACGAAGGCGCCGGCACCCTGATAGATTTCGACATGAAAGTTGAACCCGGTACCCAGGATGTCGTCACCGATCAAGCCACGCTCGCTGGCCTGTTCGATGGCGATCCCCAGGCGCCGGATGGCCAGCGGGTACTCGGTACGGGCATACACATACCCCTGATGGGCGTTGATGGCCCTGGCCGCGATGATCATGCCCTCCAGCACGGCGTGGGGATCGGCTTCCAGAATACTGCGGTCCATGAAAGCGCCCGGATCCCCCTCGTCGGCGTTGCAGAGCACAAATTTGACGTCCCCGGGACTGGCCTTGGCAAACTGCCACTTCATGCCGGCCGGAAAGCCGGCGCCGCCGCGGCCCCGGAGCCCCGAAGCCTTGACTTCCTCAATGATCTCGTCCGGGCTCATTTCCAGAAGCGCCTTGGCGGTGCCCCGATAACCATCGCGGGCAATGTAGTCGTCAATGGACTCGGGGTCGATGAGCCCCTTGTTGCGCAGCGCCCGTGGCATCTGGTGGGCGAAGAAGGGGATATCGTTCTGGACGGGGATCGTCTTTTTGGAGACCGGATCTTTGTAGAAATGCTTTTTGACCGGCTGGCCCTTGAGGATATGCTCTTCGATGATGTCGGGGATATCATCGGTTTTGAGACGCTGGTAGAAAATATCGCCGGGATGCACCACCATGATCGGGCCGGCGGCGCAGAAACCGTTGCAGCCCGTTTCCACGACACGAACCTTGTCGGCCAGATCGCGGGCCGCGACTTCCTCGCGCAGGCGGTCGATAACCGCGATACTGCCGGTGGCATGGCAGCCGGTTCCCCCGCAGACCATGAGGTGGGTGACATCCGGATTTTCGAGAACAACCGCCGCCTCTTGACGTGCGGTTTGAAGCGCCTCTACGGTGAACCTCTCCATAGCCATTTCCTTTTCGCGTTACCAGGACCCGTCCAGCCCTCGCAGTCCGTTCATATAGAGCTTGCCGATGGAGACAAACATGGAGTAATCGGTGACCAGCAGGGGGAGTTTGAACTTGGCGGCCTGCTCGATAATTTTATCCGGGGGCTCCTGCCCGCGGACAAAAACCACCGCACCAACCTGAGAGATAATCGCGGTGCGCACAACTTCTTCGCTCATCAGCCCGGTAAGCAGCAGACCGTCCTTGGCCACGGCCGAAAGGATGGCCTCCATGATGTCCGCCCCGCCGCCGGCGACAATGTTCTTATCGAGCTGGTCATCACCCGTCATCACGCGGGCCCGCAGAATTTCCTTGATTTCGCTTATCTTCATGGGCACATCCCAACAGTGATTAATCGTAGGTATGGAGGATATCGACCACTTTGTCGGAGGTGACATCGCCATGCGTGTCGCTGTTGACCACCATCACCGGCGCCAGGCCGCAGGCGCCCAGGCAGCGCACCGGTTCAAGCGTAAAACGCATATCGGGTGAAGTGCCGCCCTCTTCCAAGTCGTATTCGTTGCAGATGCGCGAAATGACCTCCTTGATCCCTTTGACGTAGCAGGCCGTGCCGGTACACACCTTGACGGTATGCCGCCCCTTGGGTTCGAAGGAAAAAAGGGCATAAAAAGAAGCGACGCCATAGACGTCGCTGCGGGCCAGGTTCATGCCGCCGGCGATATACTCCATCAGTTCAACGGGCAGGTATCCAACCACGTCCTGGCATTGTCGCAGCACCGATATGACCGATCCTTTGACGAAACGGTTGGCGGCAATGATTTCATCGATCTGGGACCACATGTCGGAGGCGATATCGGCGTGCTCGGGGCGGAAAGCGGGGCTCATAGGCAGTCTCCACAAGCTGGGATCCGGTTAGGGGTGCGAAGGATTAAGGATTTAGCATAATCGAGTGAACGGGGCAAGGTCTAGAACGCATCTCCATTTTAAGATCAGGCCTCCCGGGCGGCGTTAGACGTGCGCCAATGGTGGCTGCAGGCAGCAGGACCGTATGGGCGCGGGGTTGGGGCCCTGCGCCCATACCCAGAGCCGGCTCAGGATGCATCACCTAGACGCGGGATCAGGCGCTGAATCCTGCAACGCCGGGGCTCGCCGCCCTGAACATTAGCCGGCGAGGTATCGAGCCGCGCGGAGGACACTGCCAGGGCCACCAAGATAATTTTTAAAAATGTTACGATATTATAACGCAAGCCGCTTTGGCCGCGTCGCGACCGGGTTGACGGCCAATGCCCGCTGGATTATAAGGACATTTTTACAGTCCGCCATGATACCTGCCTGGCGCATGGGCACCATACCGCAATCCCTCAGAATGGGGCGACGCCCTTCATCTGATCGGCGTCACACCCTACGGAAAGACTCCCCTGCCATGCCGGATTTCAAAAAAAGGGTCGAAGAAGCCGCCGCGTTCATCGGCAATCACTGCGCGGACCAGCCCATTGCCGGTCTGCTGACGGGCACCGGTTTGGGCGGTTGTGCCGACGCCATCCAGATCGCGCACACTTTCGATTATGACGCTATACCCCATTTCCCACGCCCCACGGTGGAAAGCCATCACGGACGTCTCATTATCGGCCGCCTCGGCAATTGCCCGGTGGCTGCTTTTCAGGGCCGCTTCCATCTCTACGAAGGATACAGCCCGCAGGAAGTCACCTTTCCGGTGCGCATCCTGCAAAAGCTGGGTACCCGTATCCTGCTGGTCACCAATGCCGCCGGCGGCCTCAACCCGCAACAGCAGGCCGGTGAAATCATGCTGATTGCCGACCACATCAACCTCACCGGGGAAAATCCCCTGGTGGGCGTCAATGATCCCGAATGGGGACTGCGCTTCCCGGACATGAGCCAGGTCTACGATCCCGAACTCATGGAATACGCCCGCAGCGTGGCCCGCGACCTCAAGCTGGCGCTCTCTTCCGGTGTCTATGCCGGCCTGAAGGGGCCTTCATTGGAAACACCAGCCGAGCTGCGCTTTCTGCGCACCATCGGTGCCGACGCCGTCGGACTGTCGACCGTCCAGGAGGTTATTGCCGCGGTGCATGCCGGCCTGCGCATCTTGGGCCTATCCGTCATCACGAATATTGCCGACCCGGACGCGCCGGCCCCGGCCACTCTGGAAGAAATCATTGCCGTTGCCGATGAAGCCGCCCCGCGCCTGAAGAAACTGATGATCGCCATCATGGAGCAATTGCCCGCGAATGAATAAAGCCGATCTGATCATTAAAAACGGATGGATACTCACCCTCGACGATGAAACGCACACCTACCCGGAGGGCTTCGTCGCCATAGCCGGTGACCGGATTGCGGCCGTGGGGCCCGCCATCGATGCGGCCGACTGGGAAGCTAAACGGCAGATTGACGCCCGGGGCGGCCTCGTGATGCCCGGACTGGTGAATGCCCACACCCACGCGGCCATGACCTGCTTTCGCGGCCTGGCCGACGACCTTCCGCTCATGACCTGGCTGAACGACCATATCTTTCCAGCCGAGGCCAACCTCAAAGCCGAGCATGTGCATCTGGGCACCCTTCTGGCTTGCGCCGAAATGCTGCTTTCCGGCACCACCTGTTTCTGCGACATGTACCTCTTCGAGGACGCCGTGGCCACAGCGGCGCACACCGCCGGAATTCGGGCCGTGGTGGGGGAAGTGCTATACGACTTCCCGTCTCCCAACTATGGTCCCATCGAGGAGGGGTTTCGTTACACGGAAATGTTGATCGACAAATGGCGCCACGACCCGCTGATCACAATCGCCGTCGAACCGCACTCGCCCTACCTGTGTTCTCCGGAGCTGCTGCAACAGGCGGCTGAGCTGTCCGCAAAAAATGGCATTCCCCTAGTCATCCACGTGTCCGAGACCGCTAGCGAAGTCAAGACCATCAAGGAACGCTACGGGCGCTCGCCGGTTGAGCACCTGGCGGAGCTGGGGGTATTGGCACCCCATCTGCTGGCCTGCCACTGCGTTGCCTTGGACGAAACCGACCTGGGCCTGCTGCAGCACCACGACGTCAAAGTGGTTCACAACCCGGAAAGCAACATGAAGCTGGCCTCGGGCATCGCCCCGGTGCCCGAACTGCTATCACGCGGCATCTGCGTGGCCCTGGGCACCGACGGCTGCGCCAGCAACAACGATCTGGACATGCTGAGCGAAATGGATACGGCGGCCAAACTTCACAAGGTGGCCACCCTCGACCCCACGGCCGTCAAGGCGGAAGCGGTGCTGCGCATGGCAACCATCGACGGGGCCCGGGCGCTGGGTCTGGCCGACCGGGTCGGATCGCTCGAAGTGGGCAAACAGGCCGATCTGATCGTGATCGATATCCACCAGCCCCACCTGACCCCCTTTTACCACCCGGCCTCTCACCTGGTGTATGCCGCCCGCGGCGGCGATGTAACCACCACGATCGTCGGTGGCCAGGTCCTGGTGGAAAACCGGCGGCTGACAGCCTTGGACGCCGAGGATATCATGGAGCGGGTGGAACGGCTGGCGCGGACGATCGGCGCCCAGAACTGAAGATTTCGCCGCCAATCCGGAATTAGTATCACGCGCCGCCCTGCATTGTTGCAGTCCAGGTGGCGTACCCCTCATACCCCGGAGATGTCAAACTTTTCGCCATAGCGGGTTCAAAACCGCAGGTTCACCCGCGGCGCCAGCCTGCAACGCGGAATCATTATTACCAGAAACCCTGGCTTCCAGGGTGCGCTTAGAAATAATGCGAGCCGCAAGGCATGTATGATCTCCTGATCCATAACGCCACGATCGTCACCATGAATGCCGACGACGACGTCCTGGCGGACGCCTATCTGACCGTGACGGACGGCGCCATCGCCGCTATCAACCGGCACCGGGTGGGCACCCCTCTGCCGGCTGCCGCGGAAACCATCGACGCCGAAGGCGGAATCGTCCTGCCGGGGCTGGTTAATGCCCATACCCATATGCCCATGGCGCTTTTCCGCGGGCTGGCCGATGACCTACCCCTGATGACCTGGCTGCAGGAGCATATCTTTCCGGCCGAGGCCGCCTTCATCACCCCGGAGCACGTGCATGCCGCGACACGTCTCGCCTGCGCCGAGTTGCTGATGTCCGGCACAACCACCTGCTGTGACGGTTATTTTTTAGAAGACCGGGTGGCCGATGCGGTCGACGAAATGGGACTGCGCGCTGTTCTGGGCCAGGGCGTTGTCGATTTTCCGGCCCCGGGGGTTGCCGATCCAGCACACAATGTCGATGTCGCCGCGAAATTTATTGACCGCTGGACTGGATATCGGCCTTTGATCACGCCGTCGATCTTTTGTCACGCGCCTTACACTTGCGCTCCGGATACACTGCGCCGCGCCAAAAGCGTCGCACGGGAGGCAGGCGCCCTTTTTCAGATTCACGTGGCGGAAACCCGCGAAGAGGTCCAACGCCTGAAGACCGAGCATGGCTGTACACCCGTGGCCCACCTGGATCGCCTGGGCCTTCTGGCCCCCGACACCCTGATGGTGCACTGCGTATGGCTGGAAAAGGACGATATCGCCCGGGCGGCCGGCGGGGGTGCCGCCATCGTCCACTGCCCGGAAAGCAATATGAAACTCGGTGCGGGCATCGCACCGGTACCCCGGCTTCTGGAAAACGGCCTGACAGTCGGCCTGGGCACCGACGGCTGCGCCAGCAACAACAACCAGGATCTTTTCAAAGAAATGGACATGGCCGCCAAACTGCATAAACTGGCGGCCGATGATCCCACCGCGCTGCCGGCCAAAAAGGCGCTGCAAATGGCCACCATCGACGGAGCGCGCGCCATCGGTCTGGGGGATGTCGTGGGATCGCTGGAAGCGGGCAAGCGGGCCGATATCATTGTCCTCGACAGCCGGCATCCCCGAATGCGTCCGATGTTCAATCCCGTCTCCCAGGTCGTTTACGCCGCCGGGGCCGACAGTGTCCGCGACACCATCGTGGACGGTCGGGTCCGGGTGCGCAACCGCGAGCTTGTAGGCACGGACGTGGCGACCCTCATAACACCGGTGGCGGCGGTGGCCCGGAGGATACTTCCGCCCGTCGTTGCTGACTGATCTGTCGTCAGATCGTCCGTCAAAAAAGGAGGACCCCCAAATGAACGCTGAAACCCTACTGGCTGTGGCCCGGGGAGAACACCCCGCCGATCTGCTGTTGACCAGGGCCCGGGTGATCAATGTATATTCCGGAGAAATCGTGCCCACCGACATTGCCATCGCCGATGGGATGATCGCCGGCTTCGGGCCGCGGGAGGCCACGCAAGTCCGCGATCTTGAAAACCGATTCGTGTCACCGGGCTTTATCGACGCCCACATCCATATCGAGAGCGCCATGGCGGTGCCGTCTGAATACGCCCGGGCCGTGCTGCCCCGCGGCACCACCGCGGTAGTGGCCGATCCCCACGAAATCGCCAACGTCATGGGCACTGACGGGCTGGACTACATGTTGGCCGCCACCGAAGGGCAACCGCTGCAATTCCTTTTTACCCTGCCCTCCTGTGTGCCCTCCTCTCATCTTGAAACCGCCGGGGCCCGCCTTGAGGCCCGCGACCTGGCGACCTATATTGACCATCCTCGCATTCTGGGTCTGGCGGAAATGATGAATTTCCCCGGCGCCATTCAGGGGGACGCGGATATCCGGGCCAAGATCGCCCTGGCAGCGGGGGCACACAAACCCGTGGACGGTCACGCGCCGTTCGTCAGCGGGGAGGCCCTGCAAGCCTACCGGGTCGCGGGTATCGGCAGTGACCACGAGTGCTCCGACCAGGGAGAAGCCCTGGAAAAACTGCGCCTGGGGTTCCACATCATGGTGCGGGAGGGCACGGCCGCCAAAAACCTGAAAGACCTCGTGCCGGTGATAAATCCCGCCAATGCCCATCGGTTCATGTGGTGCACGGACGATCGCCACCCCCATGATCTTCTGGTGGAGGGCCATATCGACGCCATGATCCGCGAGGCCATCCAACTGGGGCTCGATCCCGTCACCGCCGTTCGGATCGCCACGCTGAACCCGGCCACCTATTTCAAACAGGATCGGATGGGCGCGATTGCCCCGGGCAAACGCGCCGACCTCGTCGTCCTGAACGATCTGGATAAGGTTGCCGTCGCTCAGGTCTACCACGGCGGCCAACTGGTCGCCGAAAACGGGGAGACTGTTGCCGACCTGACATGGCCCGCCGCACCATCCGTGCCCCCGACCATGCAGGTCGACGCGGGCGCCATCGCTCTGCGCATCCAAGCCCAAGGCCGCGATGTGCGCGTTATCGAGATCATTCCGGATCAGATCGTCACCCGGTCCGCCATGGTCCGCGCCTGTGTGCGCGACGGTCTGGCTGTGGCCGATACGGAGCGGGATCTGCTCAAGATCGCGGTGATCGAACGCCACCGGGGCACTGGAAGGACCGGGACCGGCTTCGTCCGCGGTATGGGGTTGAAGCAGGGCGCCCTGGCATCGAGCGTGGCCCATGACGCCCACAATATCATAACGGTCGGCGCCGATGACGATGACATGCGCGCCGCCGTCGGCACGGTAGTGTCGATGGGAGGCGGGTTGGCGGTCGTGTCCGCCGGTGAGGTGCGCGCCCGCCTGGCACTGCCCATTGCGGGCCTCATGTCACCCCAGCCCATGGCCGCCGTCGAGCGGGCGTTGAACGACCTGCTGGCCGCCGCCCGCGATCTTGGCTGCCCCCTGAAGGATCCGTTCATGACGCTGGCCTTCCTGGCACTGCCCGTCATTCCGGCGCTTAAGATCACCGATCAGGGGCTGGTGGATGTGGACCGTTTCAGCGTGGTGCCGCTGTTTCCGACGGAGACATAAAGCGCCATTCGCACCCGTAGGTTCGAGGTTAAGGTGCGATAAGATCCGATCAACCTTGAACCCAGAATCTAGAACCCGAAGCCCCGAAAAGGGGTTTTCGCCATGTTTCTTCACGGGCGGTTTTCTGGTATAAGTCTTCGCGCGCAAAACGCTCAATCGATCACCCCATTCAAGGAAACGCAGTCCAATGAAAGTCGACGGTAAGCATACACGCCCCATATGGTTCGATCCGGAGAGCCGCGATGTAAATGTAATTGATCAGCGGGCCCTGCCTCATGAACTGGTGGTCCTGGAAATGCAGACGGTTGACGACGTTATTTTCGCGATCAAGGAGATGGTGGTCCGTGGCGCACCGCTGATCGGGATCACAGGCGCCTACGGGGTCTATCTGGCGCTGAAAAATGCACCGGACGGCAAGGCCGACGCGGACTACCGCCAGAGCGAATGCGAACGCATCCGGTCCGCCCGCCCCACAGCCGTCAACCTGGCCTGGGCCGTGGACCGCGTTCTTCAAAAACTCGACATGCTCACCGACCAGGACGACCTGCTCGAGGCCGCCCGGATCGAAGCCGGTGCGATTGCTGAAGAGGAGGCGGACAACTGCCGCCAGATCGGCCTGCACGGGCTGCGACTGGTGGAGGCTGCCAGCCGCCGCAAGGACGGCGAAACCGTCAATATCCTGACCCATTGCAACGCCGGGTGGCTGGCCACGATCGAATACGGCACGGCCACCGCACCTATTTATGTGGCCCACGAAGAGGGGCTTAAGGTGCACGTCTGGGTGGATGAAACACGGCCCTTGAATCAGGGGGCTCGCCTGACCGCCTGGGAATTGGGCAAGGCCGGCATCCCCCACACGGTCATTACGGACAACGCCGGAGGCCACTTGATGCAGCACGGCCTGGTGGACCTTGTGATCGTGGGTACCGATCGCACCACCCATACCGGTGACGTGGCCAACAAGATCGGGACCTACCTCAAAGCCCTGGCCGCCAAGGATAACCAGATTCCATTTTACGTGGCCCTGCCGTCGAGCACGTTTGATTGGCAGCTTCGCGACGGGGTCGGCGAAATCCCCATCGAGGAGCGCGACCCGGACGAAATCCGTTATGTGCAGGGCCGCGGCGATGACGGCATCCGCAGCGTACTGCTCCCGCCACAGGACAGCCCGGCCGGCAATTACGCCTTCGATGTCACTCCGGCGCGACTGGTCAGTGCGTTTATAACCGAGCGTGGCGTCTGCCAGGCCAGCGAAGAAGCCATCCGCGGACTGTTTCCGGAGAAAGTCCGCCGATCCTGAAAAGCAAAGCGCCCTATTATCTGAAAGGCTATTCGATTTCAACGCCGCTGGGCGCATGCTTGAGACCCCGCGATCGACTTGACTTCCGGAAACGATTGGCCTAATGATCTGCGGATTTTATTGCAGGCGCTGCCGATTGCGCCTATACTGTTTGAATTTTCCCGAAGCGCCCCCGACCGCGCGATCGCCGTAAAGTTGGACCCGAATTTATGAAACGTACACCCAAGATCAATACCATCCGCAACATCGGGATCATCGCCCACATCGACGCGGGCAAGACCACGGTGACCGAACGTGTTCTCTATTACACCGGCAAATCCCACAAAATCGGCGAGGTTCACGACGGCGAAGCCGTAATGGACTGGATGCCGGACGAACAGGAGCGCGGCATCACGATCACCTCGGCCGTCACCACCTGCCACTGGAACAAAACCGACATTCAACTTATCGACACTCCCGGCCACGTGGATTTCACCATCGAAGTGGAGCGTTCCCTGAGGGTCCTGGATGGCGCCGTCGGGGTTTTCTGTGCTGTCGGCGGCGTCGAACCCCAATCGGAAACCGTCTGGCGACAGGCCGATAAATACCAGGTCCCCAAAATAGCTTTCATCAATAAAATGGACCGTATCGGGGCCGATTTCTACAACGTTGTGGACGAAATCAGGACACGCCTGAACGCCCCGCCGCTGGTCCTGCAGATCCCCGTCGGTGCTGAGGACCAATTCGAGGGCGTTATCGATCTGGTGCAGATGCAGCGCATCGTGTGGGACGACGATTCTTTAGGGGCCTCTTTCGAGC
>JASJCD010000087.1 GCA_030066135.1 Desulfobacterales bacterium
GGCGAGCCCCTGGGCGCCTCGGTGGGCTACAAGATCCGCTTCCAGGACCGCACCCGGCGCGACAGCTTCATCAAGGTCATGACCGACGGCATCCTGCTGGCGGAAGCCCAGGGTGATCCGGCGCTCACTGCCTACGACACGCTGATCGTGGACGAGGCCCACGAACGCAGCCTGAACATCGATTTCATCCTGGGGATACTTAAAAAACTGGTCCAGCGCCGACGCGACCTCAGACTGATCGTCACCTCGGCCACCATCGACACCGAAAAATTTGCGCGGGCCTTTGACGGGGCCCCCGTCATCGAGGTCTCGGGGCGCATGTTTCCGGTCGAGGTGCGCTACCGGCCCATCGAGACCGCGGACGAGGGTGAGGAAGGCTATGTCGAAGCGGCCGTGGCCGCCGTCGAGAGCCTGGCGCGGGAAAGCGCCCGGGGCGACGTGCTCGTGTTCATGCCCACCGAGCAGGATATCCGCGAAACCTGCGAGCTGCTGACCGCCCGCCGCCTGCCCAAGAGCGCGGTCATGCCGCTCTACGCCCGTCTGTCGGCTGCGGACCAGCACCGCGTGTTCGCCGGTACCGGGGCGCGCAAGATCATCGTGGCCACCAACGTGGCCGAAACCTCCATCACTATACCGGGCATCCGCTATGTGGTGGACACCGGGCTGGCGCGCATCCCGCGCTATTCGCCGCGCACGCGCACCACCGCGCTGCCGGTGGCCCCCATCGCCCGCAGCAGCGCCGACCAGCGCATGGGCCGCTGCGGGCGCGTCGAAAACGGCATCTGCATCCGCCTCTACGAAGAGGCGAACTACGAAGCCCGGCCGCGCTTTACACCGCCTGAGATCCTGCGGGCCAACCTGGCCGAGGTCATCCTGCGGATGATCAGCCTGAAACTGGGGGACATCGGCGCCTTTCCCTTCATCGATCCGCCCGATCCGCGCAGCATCCGCGACGGGCTCAACCTGCTGGCCGAGCTGGACGCCATCGCAAGGAACGAGGATCGTTCGCACCGCAAAGGCATCGAACGTTACGGCCTGACCGCGCGCGGTCGGATCATGGCGCGCATGCCCATCGATCCGCGCCTGTCGCGGATGCTCATCGAGGCCCGCCAGCAGGGCTGCCTGCCGCAACTGCTGGTGCTCGCCGCCGCTCTCAGCATCCAGGACCCGCGCGAGCGCCCGGTGGAAAAAGAGCAGGCCGCCGACCAGGCCCACGCCGTCTTCAAGGATCCGGCCTCGGATTTCGTGACCCTGCTCAACATCTGGGAACGCGCCCGCGGCGTCGTGCGCAGCGGGCCCCTGAAACGCTTCTGCCGGGAGCACTTTCTCTCCTTCCGCCGGATGCGGGAATGGCGCGACATCCACCGCCAGCTGAAGTCCATCGCCGCCGAAGCGGGGCTGGCGGATGATGCGGGTCAGACACCGACAGCCGCCGCCGACAGCCCCGCCGAGGAATTCGGGGCGCTCTACACGGCCATCCACATCGCCGTCCTGAGCGGGTTTTTGACCAACATCGCGCAGCGCCGGGAAAAAAACATCTACCGGGCGGCCCGGGGGCGCGAATGCATGCTTTTTCCCGGATCGGGCCTGTTCAACCGTGCCGGCGACTGGATCGTGGCGGCCGAGATGGTGCATACCTCGCGCCTTTTTGCCCGCACGGCCGCCAATATCGACAGCGCCTGGCTCGAGTCGCTGGCCGGTCCCCAGTGCCGCTACACCTACCTGGCACCGCGCTGGTCCCGCAAGCGCGGCCAGGTGGTGGCCGACGAGCAGGTCAGCCTCTACGGGCTGGTGATCGTGGCCGGGCGGCGGGTCGCCTATGGGCGCATCGCACCCGAGGAAGCCGCGGAAATCTTCGTGCGCAGCGCCCTCATCGAGGGCGATGTCCGCCGATCCCTGCCCTTCATGGACCACAACCAGGCGCTGATCGATGACGTGGCCGACATGGAGAACCGCCTCCGGCGGCGCGGCCTGCTGGTGGACGAGGAAATCCTCTACCAGTTCTACCGCGAGCGGCTGGGCACCATGACCGACATGCGCGCCCTGGCCCGCCGCATCAAGAATGAGGGCGGTGACGACTTCCTGCGCCTCACGCCCGAGGATCTTCTGCAGGCCGCGCCCGATGCCGACGAGCTGGCCCTGTACCCGGAGGAAATCGCGCTCGGCCGCGCCCGGCTCAAGGCCGACTACCGCTTCAACCCGGGCGGCGAGGACGACGGTATCACCGTGGTGGTGCCGGCGGCCCGCGCCCACGAGGTCGATCCCGTAGATGCCGACTGGCTGGTCCCGGGCCTGTTCCAAGAAAAAATCACGGCCCTGCTCAAAACACTGCCCAAGCGCTACCGGCGCAAACTCGCCCCGGTCAGCGACGCCGCGGCCGTGATCGCCCGCGAAATGCCGCGGGGCGAGGGCGACCTGCTGACGGCCCTGGGCGATTTCATCCACCGGCGCTTTCGGGTCGACATCCCGGCCACGGCCTGGTCCCAAGGCGAGCTGCCGGACCACCTCAGGTTGCGCTTCGCCCTCAAGGGGCCGGCGGGCGAAACCCTGGCTGTCGATCGCGACGCCCGCGTGCTGCGGTCGGCCGCCCCGGCGCCGCCCCGGGAAAAGTTGCTGACGGACCTGCGGCAGCGCTGGGAGCGCGACGGGATCACCGCCTGGGATTTCGGCGATCTGCCGGACACCGTTGCCGCCGCGTCCGAGGAGGGTCCCGACTACGCCCTCTTCCCGGCGCTGACGCGGCCGCGGGACGGAACACGGGGCGTGGACCTGCGGCTCTACGCCACCCACGAGGAGGCCCTCGAAAAACACCGCGAGGGGGTAGCGGCCCTGCTGGAAATCGTCCTGGCCGACGACCTGCGCCGCCTGAAGCGCCAGCTGCGTCTGCCCCCGGAAACCGCGCGGCGCGTGCGCTATCCAGGCGGCCATCAGTCATTGGAGCAGCAGCTTTACGAACGCCTGCTTCGCGACCACCTGCACTGCGACCTGCGGACCGCTGACGCTTTCAGCGCGCACGCCACCGCCGTCCGTCGGCAGCTCGTCACGGACGGGCAGGCGCTGATCGCGGCGGCAGCCCCGGTGGTGGCGGCCTATGACGAGGTGCGCGAAGTCCTCTTCGGCCTCGAGCGCCAGGTGGGCGGCCGCGGCGCGGTGGCCGAGTTTCTCCTGGACCGGCGGGAAGACATCCACAAGCTGGTGCCGGAGAATTTCGTGTCCCTCTACGACCGGGAGCGCCTGGTGCACCTGCCGCGCTACCTGCAGGCCGTTGCGCTGCGGGCCCGCCGGGCACTGCAGCAGTTTGACCGCGACCGCCCCAAGGCCGAGGAAGTCGGCCGGTTCGAAGCCCGCTTGCAGCGCCTCCTGGGAGAATTGACGCCGCGCACGTCGGCGGCCAAACGCGAGGCCCTGGAAGCGCTGTTCTGGCTGATCGAGGAATACAAGGTTTCGGTCTACGCCCAGGAGCTCAAGACGGCCGTGCCGGTGTCGGCCAAGCGGTTGGAGAAGAAGATCGACGCAATCAGCCGCATCCTCTAAAAGCGGTATTAAAGCCACGTCTAACAGCCAATGGCGGTGTTGCTTCGCGAATTGCAGTGCTCACGTACAATTTGTACGCTCCGCCTGCAATTCACGAAGCGCCTTGCCCTTGACTGCGATCCGCGGCTTTAGAACCGCTTTTACAGGAGTACTTGTATACGAAACCGCCAAGTTTCATGGACTCGTAAAAAGTCATGATTTAGACGGTTTCGTAAAATGTTCGAGATACGGCTTGCGAATCCTGAGGAATGAGGCGTGCTTACGGTACGCCGCAATGACGAAGGGTACGCGTAACGCCGATATCGGAGTTTTTACGAAACCGTCAAGTTTATTTTGGGAAGTATTTGACTTTGGGTAGGCTTTCGAAGTCGGCATCCTGGGTCCAGATGACAGCTTCGTGAATGATGGCCGTTGCAAGGATAATGCTGTCGGCCATAGGAAGTTGGTGCCGCAGGCTAAGTCGGGCGGCATCCATGGCCAGCCTGGATGACAGATTGGCGACCGTGCCCTTCTGCATCGCGGCGATGGCTTGGAGCGCCTTGTTTTCGCCGGCTTCACGCATGACCACCTTGAATACCTCATAGACCGTTATGGACGGAACGACCAAAGCCGATGTTTCCTCAAGGGGGACCGCAAAGCGGCCCGCATTGGGTCCGTCGGAAAAGTATTCAAGCCAACCTGAGGAATCGACAATGTTCACAGGCGGTCATCCTCGCGCTCGAAACGAGTGTCGATCCCCTTCAGGAAGCCTTTGAGCTCTTTGATGTCGCAATCGGGGATCAATTCGATGCGCCCGCTGTATTCGATGACCCTCAATTTCTGCCCTGGCTGCAGGCCCATCGCCTCCCGTATGGACTTGGGAATGACGACTTGGTATTTGGGGGAAACAGTAACGGTTTGCATGTCTCATTCCTATCGATCTGAATTTTGTATTACAATATATTGATCGATAGGGTTGTGTCAATACAGCCGGTAACCGCCACCAACGGAGCGGGCAAGCTGATTCAGGCCACGCTCGGCGCGCCGACATGGCCGGAAATGCGGCCCTTGCTTTGCTAAGCCGGGAAACGGAGTGTTTTGAAGACCCATCATTTGATACGACAGGTCACATTCGAAGATCTGGATCGCTGCTACGCGATCGAGCGCGCGGCCTACGCAGGCGACGAGGCCGCCACCCGGGAGAAGATCGCAAGGCGCATCCGCGAATACCCGGAGGGATTCATCCTCTGCGAGCATGAAGGGGTCGTGGCCGGTTTCATCAACTGCGGGGCCACCGACGATGTCGACCTCGCCAGCGAGGCCTTCAAGGATCTGGAGGGGCACGACCCTGCCGGGAAGCATGTCGTCGTATTCTCTGTGGCCGTGCACCCGGCATTCCAGGGCCGGGGCTTTGCGCGGCAGTTGCTGGAGGCCTTTGCGGCGCGCATGCAGGCCATGGGCAAGCACGCGATTCATTTAATCTGCCGTCGACGGCATATCGATTTCTATGCCCAATACGGCTTCAGCTACGTGCAGCCCTCGGCATCGCAGCACGGCGGCCGGCAGTGGCACGAGATGGTGCGGGAATTGGAACGGCCCTGAACATCGGCCTTGCTGGGCACGTTTCCAACTTCGAGGAGCGAAAGGGTACAACGATGGAAACCTTACAAACCGCCGATCAGATTAAAGTGGGGATCGCCCAGATCGCACCGGTCTGGCTCGCTCGTGACAAGACGCTTGCCAAAGTCATCGACTATGTCGAAAAAGCCGGCAATGCGGGCTGTCGCCTGGTGGCCTTCGGCGAGGCGCTGGTACCGGGCTATCCGTTCTGGATCGAAAACACGGATGGCGCCCGTTTCGATTCCCGCACCCAGAAGGAGATCTACAGCCATTACATGGACCAGGCCGTGCGAATCGAGGCGGGTGATCTTGACCGCTTGTGCGGCGCGGCAGGCGATTACGGCATCGCCGTCTATCTGGGCTGCATCGAACGGGCCCGGAACCGCGGCGGCCACAGTCTCTATTGCACACTGGTCTACATCGATGCGGCCGGATCGATTCAATCCGCCCACCGCAAACTCATGCCCACCTATGAAGAGCGTCTGGCCTGGGCGCCGGGCGACGGGCACGGCCTGCGCGTACACCCGCTGCCCCCGTTTACGGTCGGGGGGTTGAACTGCTGGGAGAACTGGATGCCCCTCGCGCGGGCCGCCCTATATGCCCAGGGGGAAGACCTGCATGTGGCCGTCTGGCCGGGAGGCCTTCACAATACCGCGGACATCACGCGGTTTGTGGCCCGCGAGGCACGATCATTTGTCGTCTCGGCAGCGGGCCTGATGCGCGCCGAAGCCATCGGCGATCACCTGCCGCACGCCGACCTGATCCGGTCGCACTGCCCCGAAGTTCTGGCCAATGGCGGATCCTGTCTGGCCGGCCCGGACGGGCAGTGGGTCCTCGAGCCCTGCGTCGTAGAGGAGAAACTGTTGACCGCCGTCATCGACCACGGGCGCGTCCGGGAAGAACGGCAGAATTTCGACCCGGCGGGCCACTACGCCCGCCCGGACGTGACCCGGTTAACGCTGAATCGCGAACGCCAGAGCACACTCGAAATTATAGAGTAGAAAACGACGCCGATGCATTTTGTACACCAACGCGTGAAGCACTACTACTGGGAGCGGGATCTCAACTGCGCCACCACCATGCTCAAGGTGCTGGCCGAACACTTCGATTTGGAACTGGCCGCCCAGGTGATCGATGCGGCCACCGGCATGCACGGTGCCGGCGAATACGGTGCCCAGTGCGGACTGGTGGAGGGGGGGCTGATGTTCCTTGGCATCATCGGGCGTGCGCGCGGGATCCCCGAAGACCGCATCGTATATGCCTGCCGCCGGTATGCGGCCGCATTCGAAAAACGCTTTGCAAGCCTCCTCTGCCGCGATCTCCGACCGGAAGGGTTCCATCCCGACAATCCGCCTCACCTCTGCGAGAACATCACCGGCCGGGCCATTGCATTCACGCTGGCCTTTGGGGATGATTTTATCCGCGCAGGCGATGCTCCGTCGTGACCGGGCGATTCCGGATGGCTGCTTTAGGGCTGCTGGCGGGCGCCAGGGTGCGATTCAATTTTGATTGCCGGTTGAAAAAGTAAAGCCTTCTAAATGCTCAAATTGATTGCCATCGGACTTCTATCGGGCCTGTTCTTCAGTTCGACTTTCGTTCTGAACCGGATGATGAGCCTTGAGGGCGGGCACTGGGTGTGGTCGGCTGCGCTGCGCTATGCCTACATGGTGCTGTTTCTGATGATCGGCCTGCCGCTTTTTCAGGGTGGCGCGGCAGTGCGCGCAACCTTGCGGCTTTTCGGGCGGCACTGGCCGTTCTGGGTCATGGCGGGCAGCATCGGTTTCGGAGGATTCTACGCCCTTATCTGCTTCAGCGCCGATCATGCCCCGGGATGGGTCGTGGCCACCACCTGGCAGCTGACCATCATGGCCTCCCTTTTCGTCCTGATTGGTTTCGGCCGTTCCTTTCCTGGCAGAACGTGGCTTTTTTCGGGGGTCGTATTCGCCGGTGTCCTCATGGTCAACCTGACCCAATTCCAGATCGGCAACCTCCAGGGGCTTTTAAAAGGGGCTTTGCCCGTCCTGCTGGCCGCATTCTGCTACCCCACCGGTAACCAGCTCGTCTGGGAGGCCCAGCAAGGGCGTCGATATCTTCCCCGCATCCAGAATGCCTGCCTGGACAATCCCTTCAACAAAGTACTGCTGATGTCGCTGGGGTCGATACCGTTCTGGGCCCTTCTGCTCGCGGTGGCGGCCCCGCCGCCGCCTTCCGGGGGGCAGTTGGTCAACACCGCCCTGGTGGCCCTTTTCTCCGGTGTGGCCGCCACGAGCCTTTTTCTCTACGCCCGCAGCCTGGCCCGGCGCGCCAGCGAGCTGGCGGCGGTGGACGCCACCCAGTCCAGCGAGGTGGTTTTCGCCATGATCGGCGAAGTCCTGATCTTGAGCGCCCCCTGGCCCAGTGGTATGGCCGTGGCGGGTGTGGCGGTGGTCTTTGCCGGTCTGGGGCTATTTATTCATTTCCAGGAGCGCGGGGCCTAGTTCAGGCCCTGTCCACACCCCTGCCACGGGACCCGGCATACGATCGTACGATCGCGATCGACCGTTACCCGCGCCCCTTAGTCCTTAAATTTTCGGGCCCTTTCGCCCCACCAATCCCTGTCAGCCCCGCCGGCTTTGATTGGCGGCAATCGATGGTCATGGCGCATCTTGGGTTGTCACCCTGCCCGGGCGGGCTTGCGCCGGACATGGCAGACGCCGGTCGGGGTGTTCACCGCGTGGGGGAAATAGCGCCGCTTGAACCAAAGGGCTGCGTTGACCAGGCTGATCAGCACCGGCACCTCCACCAGGGGTCCGATCACGGCGGCAAACGCCTGGCCCGAATCGATACCGAACACGGCCACGGCCACGGCGATGGCCAGCTCGAAGTTGTTGGAAGCGGCCGTAAAGCTCAGGGTCGTGGACTGCTCGTAAGTGGCGCCGGCCTTCATGGACAGGAAGAAAGACACGAAGAACATGGCCACGAAATAGATCGTCAGGGGTACGGCGATGCGCAGCACATCCAGGGGCAGTTGGACGACACGTTCCCCCTTGAGCGAGAACATCACCAGGATGGTAAACAGCAGCGCGATCAGGGTCAGCGGACTGATGCGGGGGATGAGGACCTCCTCGTACCATTGGCGTCCCCGCAGCCTGAGGCCGATCACCCGGGTCAGGATGCCGGCGATAAAGGGGATGCCCAGATAGATGAAAACGCTTTCGGCGATCTGGCCGATCGATATGGCCACCACGGCCCCGCCCAGCCCCAGCCAGCCCGGCAACACGGTGATGAACACATAGGCGTAGATCGAGAAGAACAGCACCTGGAAGACTGAATTGAAGGCCACCAGCCCGGCGCAGTATTCGCGGTCGCCGTCGGCCAGGTCGTTCCACACGATGACCATGGCGATGCAGCGGGCCAGGCCGATCAGGATCAGGCCCACCATGTATTCGTTCCGGCCCGAGAGAAAGGCGATCGCCAGGAGGAACATCAGCACCGGACCGATCACCCAGTTCTGTACGAGCGAGAGCAACAGCACGCGGGTGTTGCGGAAAACCTGCCCCAGCTCTTCGTATTTCACCTTGGCCAGGGGGGGGTACATCATCAGGATCAGGCCGATGGCGATGGGGATATTGGTGGTGCCCACCTGGAAGGCATTGATCACCGTTTTGATGTCGGGGAAGGCATAGCCGCCCAGCACGCCGACCAGCATGGCCAGGAAGATCCACAGGGTCAGGTAGCGATCCAGAAAAGAGAGTTGTTTTGTCTGGGACATGATTGATTCCTATTTTATAATTGCAAATGAAGTTTTCTGATCTTTTCCGGGGTCGGTATCGCTATCGGCATCGGGTATCGGGTTACAGATCCGGCCTTAAAGTCGATTCCGAGACCCGATACCGATCCCGACGCCGATCAATGAATCCAAGACGTACGGTCTGCTCAGCGTTCAACCCCACACCGCGTTGAACAGGTAGCCCACCACCAGGATGCCCACGGCCACCACGACGATGAAGGTGGCGATCAGGCGGGGTTTGAGCACCTTGCGCAGGATCACCATTTCGGGCAGCGACAGGGCGATCACCGACATCATGAAGGCCAGGGTCGATCCCAGGGCCGCGCCTTTGCCCAGGAGGGCCTCCACGACGGGAATGATACCGGCGGCGTTGGAATACATGGGCACGCCCAGGACGACGGCCAGGGGTACCGACCACCAGGTGCCGCTGCCCATGATCCGGGCCATGAAGGCTTCGGGCACGAATCCGTGGATCAAAGCGCCCAGGGCGATGCCGATCAGGATGTATTTCCAGACCCGGCCGAGGATTTCCACCACCGCCGCCCAGCCATAGCGGATGCGCTCGGGCCAGGTCATTTTCTCGTCCACGGCCTCGCCGCCAGCGGCGTTCATTTGCGAGACCCAGTCCTCGATGTGGCCTTCCATCCTGAGCCGCCCGATGGTCCATCCGGCGGCCACGGCGATGCTCAGACCGGTGGCGGCGTAGAGGGCCGCCACCTTCCAGCCCACCAGTCCGTAGAGCAGCCCCAGAGCGATTTCGTTCACCATGGGGGCGGCGATCAAAAAGGAAAATGTGACGCCCAGGGGGACACCGGCGGTCACAAAGCCGATGAAGAGGGGAACGGCCGAGCAGGAGCAGAACGGCGTGACAACACCCAGCAGGGCGGCCAGGACGTTGCCGGCCAGAAGGCTCTTGCCGACCAGCAGCGCCCGGGTGCGCTCGGGCGAGAAATAGCTGCGGATCACGCCCACACCGAAAACCACCAGGACCAGGAGCATTATGACCTTGGGGGTGTCATACAGAAAAAAAGCGATCGCCTCGCCGAGGTGGCTTCCGGGTGCCAGAGGCAGGAGCCGGAAGGTGATATAGTCAGCCGCGGGTTTAAGGTGGGTGTAGACCAGCCACCACAGCCCGGCCGCCAGCGGCGCCAGGATCAGGCCGGCCCACAAGGGCAGGCCGCCCTCCCGGGCCGACCGGGTGCGGGCCTCGCAGCCACAGGCAATGTTTTCGATGGGTTCCATTCTGTAAGCTCCGGTTAGTGTCCACCGCCAAGCCAGGCGGCAATCTCCTCGCGCTCCGGGATCTTGCCGACGCACTTCACCTCGCCGTCCACCACCACCGCCGGGGTGCTCATCACACCGAACCCGGCGATGGTCATCATGTCGGTCACCTTTTCGATTTGGGCGTCGGCGCCGGTTTCAGCCACCACCGCGGCCACGCGTTCGGCTGCTTGGTCGCATTTTTTGCATCCGGGGCCCAGGATCTTGATTTCCATCTTGTCATTCTCCTTCGAGATAGGGCGATTTAAAAAGAACCATATTTCCGATTCGCTATTTATCCATGGTTTTTGGCGTCCGCCGGCAGAGCTCCTCGCGATTGACGAAGGGCAGGCGTCCCACGGCGGTGCGGATTTCGGGATCGGCCTCCAGCCAGTGGCGCAGGTTGCCCAGCAAAGCCGCCGCATAGGGACTGGCGGCACCATCCGCCAGGCTGTAGTTGACCCACAGCCCATCCTTGTTGCTGGCGACCAGGCCCGTTGCTTCGAGCAGGCGCAAGTGCTTGGAAACGGTTGGCTGGGCCAGCCCCAGGATCCCCTGCAACTCGCAGACGCACATGGTCCTGTGCTGGAGCATTTTGATGATTTTGACCCGGCTGGGATCGGACAGGGCCTTCATGACGCGGGTGAACTGCTGCATTGCATATTCCTTTTTGGCAATATATAGGCCTGTGGTCGCTTCCTGTCAACCCATGAGGGAACCCCTTGCCGATCCCTTCGGAAGGCCGTCTCGGACATCCGCCCGGCCGATCGCGAGAGCAGGGTGGTCTGATGCAGAAAACCAATTGTAATTACTTGGAAATAGATGCCGGCCCCGGCATGCTCGGCACGGCCCCGAAACTAAAGAAGACCGGCCAATGGCCGATAAACCAAGGAGAAAGAAACGGATCGCCCCAGGGATTGTGACGGTATTGCCCGGGCAGGCACCGGTGCAACGAGCATGGATGCCAGTGGGGGGCATTCACTGCCTGCCGCCATATAAACCCTGATGTCTGAGGGCGTTTGGGACCAGACGGATGAAAACGATTACAGCCCAGTCTATAATTTACATGCTGCCGCCGGTTCTCTCCCTGCTGGTGGGCCTGTTTCTGGCGGCCTGGGCCCTTTTAAAAGGGCGCGACCGCTCCGAGGCGCGCCTGTTTGCCCTTGTCTGCCTGTGGATGTCGCTGCTCTGCCCGGCTTTTATCAGCCATCACCTCATGACCGACGAGGCGGCCATTCTCACTCTTGAACGGGTGATCCACTTTTTCTATGTCTACATCCCGTTTATTTTCCTGTTGTTTTTTCACCGGGTGATGGGCATTCGCCGGCCACGCCTGGGCATCTTCAGCCTGACCGCAAGCTTCATCATTTCCCTGACCACTTTCTCGGACATCTACATCAGCGGCCTGAATACCTACAGCTGGGGCTTCATCGCCAGGGGCGGACCGGTGTTTCAGGTATTCGGGCTCTACAGTCTGATGCTGGTCGGCTACTGCGTCCACCAGCTTTTTCAGCGGCTGCGGTACGAGCGCAACCCGGTCACGATCCTCAAGTTCAAGTATCTGCTGCTCTCGTTCGGGTTGAGCGGATTTTTAACCTTCCTGAACATTCCGGCCATGAACGGTGTCGATTTCTATCCCCTGGGCAACCTCACTTTCATCCCCCTATCGGTCATGGCCTACGGCCTGTCACGCCACCGCCTGCTGGATATGCGCCGCATGCTGCGCAACACCCTGCTTTGGCTGGGGGTGTCCTCACTGGTCCTGCTGCCCAATCTGGCCCTTTTCCTGTGGTTGCAACAACGCCTGGAGAATTGGTCGCAGCTGGGCCATTTTCTGTTCATCCTGGCCTGGTTCGGTCTCAACCTCCTCTATTTTTTTATTATTCAACCGCGGATCAATCGTGCTTTCAATCGGCACCGGACCGATCTCGTCAAGGCGCGGGTGGGATTTCTGGAGGAAGTGGCCCTCCTCAAAAATCTTGATGATCTTTCGGCCGCGCTGGCCCATGTGCTGGTCAGCCATATCGGGTTTCCACGGGCGGACATCCATGTACGCGTCGAGGGCCGGAAGGGCGTCTATCGACGCGCGGACGGTGAAATCGTCACGCTGCATCGCACGCTGGAGCGCTTTGTGGTGCGGCACGGCCGGCTGATCGAACGCTTTCGCCTACCTGCCGGTTCGCAACACCATGCGCTCCTGGCATTGTTCGAAGACACCCGGAGCGCCTACTTGATTCCCATGATCCAGGAACACCGTCTCCTGGCCGTGATCATGCTTCCCGAGAAGACCGACCGCCTCCCGTTGAACAACGACGAATCCCGTTTCATTCGGGAAGTGATGGCTGCGGGCGCCATCGCCCTGTTCAATTCGATGCTCTACCAGAGTGTCAGCGATCTGCGCGACCGGCTGCAGACGCGCAAAGTCATCCTGGTCCAAGAGATCCGGGACAGGGAAAAGGCCCAGCGTTCACTTGCCGTCCGCGAACGCCAGTATCGCCTGCTGGCCGAGAACGTGATGGATGTGATCTGGATCATCAACGCCGACGAGATGCGGTTCACCTATATCAGTCCTTCCATCGAGCGGCTGACCGGCTTTACACCCCGGGAGGCGCTCAAAATGCCGCTCGCGCGTCTCCTGACCCCCGCCTCCCTCGTCGAGGCCCGGGCCCAGATCCGCCCCCAGGTTCTCACCGCCGCCCCCGAAAACCAACGTCCGGGGGAAGGCACCACCTGGCTGCTCAATACCGAGATCGAACTCGTGCGCAAGGATGGCTCGACGGTCTGGACCGAGGTCAGTGCCGGCCCGCTGCGGGAAAAGGATATCCCCTACACCGCCATCCTGGGCGTCTGCCGCGACGTGACCGAGCGCCGCCGTAACCAAGCCCTGCAGCAGGCCAAGATGGCCGCGGACAAGGCCAATCAGGCCAAGAGCGAATTCCTGGCCAACATGAGCCACGAATTGCGCACACCGCTGAACCACATCATCGGGTTCACCGAGCTGGTGGTGGACCAGCATTTTGGGAACCTGAACGAGACCCAGGCTGACTATCTCAACGATGTTCTGCACAGCAGCCAGCATTTGCTGGAGCTGATCAACGATATCCTGGATCTCTCCAAGGTGGAGGCCGGCAAGATGGCGGTCGAACCGGCTGAATTTCCGCTCGAAGAAGTCCTTCAGGGCAGCCTGACCATGGTCAAGGAAAAGAGCCTCAAGCACGGTATCCGGCTGGATATGGATATCAGTCAGGCGCCGGAAGCCATCCACGCTGATAAACGCAAGTTCAAGCAAATTCTTTACAATCTGCTTTCCAACGCCGTCAAATTCACGCCCGACGGCGGCCGGGTGTCGCTGACGGCGATGACGATTCCTGCCAGTAACGGCGACGGTCCTCGGCTTGAGGTGAGTGTACAGGATAACGGGATCGGGATTGCTTCCGAGGACCTGGAGCGCATATTCAACACCTTCGAGCAGGTGGAGAGCTCGGCCGCTCGTCAGTTCGATGGCACCGGCCTGGGGCTGGCGCTGTCGCGGCGCCTGGTTGAGCTGCACGGCGGGTGCATCTGGGCTGAAAGTGAAGGTCCCGGCCGCGGCAGCCGTTTTGCCTTTACCCTGCCGGTCGCTGCCGGCCGCGAAAACCATACGACAGGAACTTGAGAATCATGGAACGCACCGTACTGGTCATCGAAGACGATCACCTCAATATGAAGCTCATGCGCGGTCTTTTAGGGCTGGGCGGCTACCGCATGCTGGAAGCC
>JASJCD010000088.1 GCA_030066135.1 Desulfobacterales bacterium
CTGCGGTGACCACATGGGTGTTCTCGATGCCCACCACCCCCTGGCCGGGAATGATCAGCTTGGGCTCCAGCGCAATGGTCATCCCCGCCTCCAGGGGCATATCCTGCCCCTTGGCCAGAAAAGGGTACTCGTCCAGTTCCAGTCCCACGCCATGGCCGATAAAGCGGATGCGCTGGTCATCGGCGCCCATGAACCATTGCCCCCATCCGTGGTCCGCGGCCCAGGCAACGGCCGTGTCATAGAGATCGCCGGCCCGCGTGCCCGGGCGGGCCTGCCGGCTAAGGATATCCTGAAGGTCCAGCATGGCCTGGTGGGCGTTTAGAAGGTCGGGCGGCAGGTCTCCCAGGGCAAAGATGCGCGTGTGATCGGCGATGTATCCCTGCCAGGCGAAGACGTAATCCAGCAGGATGGGCTCGCCCGGTTTGATGCGGTCGAAGCCCGCCCCCTGGGCCACGGCGGGGCTGACGCCGGTGCCGCCGGTGGGAGAGGCCAGAAAGCTCGGGACGGTGGCAGGCGGTCCGGCCAGCAGGTGCCCGTAGAACAGCTCGCCCCCCCACATGCGCATGCGCACGATACCCTGGTGGCCGCGCCGCCGGGCTTCGGCCTCCACCCGACCGGCCAGTTCCACCTCGGTCATGCCCTCCCGGACAATATCCCTCACCGTGCCGGCCACGGCGTCCGCCTGCCGGGCGGCTTCCCGCATCAGGTCCAGTTCGTGGTCCGACTTGACGGCCCGGATCTGTCGCAGACCGGGGGAGATGTCCGTCAGTTCGCTGCCCGCGAACAGACGTTTATATTGCAGATAGAGGGCGGCGGGGATGACGTCCAGTTCCATTCCCAGCCGGAGGGGCCACGCATGACCATGGATTTTGAGGATGTCGGCGATCTGGCGCGGGCTCTTCAGGGCCACGATGTGTTCCAGGGCCGATTCGGCCTGCGCGCGCGCCAGGCTTTTGCGTACCATCAGCACCGGGGTGCCCGCGGCCGGCACGTAGAGATGGGCCTGCTGAACGGTGCCGGCCAGGTAGAAAAGATCGGTGTTCTGAAGGATGAGGGCGCCGTCCAGACCGGCCGCAGCAAGGTGCTGCTGGAATTGTTCGATCCGGCGGTCGAGTTCTTCCCGGGGGGTGGTGGATGTCAACGGCGGCATGGGCGTCGCTCCTTTTCTTGGTGTCGTTGGCTGACGAAATGGTAAAGCCTTTCGGGGTGGCCTTCAATGGTCACGGTGGTGGCCGGCGGTTTCAAAGGCCTGCACCGCCGCGGCCACACTGCGCCTGGAGCCCAGGCGCACCGGTCGCCATTCGGGTGGAAACAGGTCGCGGTAGCGCCGGTGGCCGTAGCGCTGGTCGAGCAGCAGCACGGCGCCCCGGTCGCGCGAGGTGCGGATCACGCGGCCCACGGCCTGGAGCACCCGGTTGAATCCCGGCAGGCGGTAGGCAAAGTCGAAGCCGGCGTTCCGGTGGGTTTCAAAATAGTCGCGGATCAGGTCCCTTTCCAGACCGATTCCCGGCAGCCCCACCCCGACGATGACGGCCCCGGCGAGGCGGTCGCCGCTCAAGTCGATGCCCTCGCCGAAGATGCCGCCCATGACGACAAAACCGACCAGTGGGGCGGGGTTGTCCTCGCGGAAATGCGCCAGAAAGGCGTCTCGATCGGGTTCCCCCATCTGGGCGGTTTGTACGACGGCGGGCAGGTCCGGATGCTGGTTTTCAAAGCGTGCCTGCACCATTTGCAGATAGGCGTAGGAGGGAAAAAAGACCAGGTAGTTGCCCGGCCGCTGCCGCACCAGATCGGCAATTGCGGCCACCACCGCGGTTGCGGTCTGCTCACGATCGCGGAAATAGGTCGACAGGCGCCCGTCGATCATCAGGCAGAGGTTGTCGCGGGGAAAGGGCGAGGCCAGTCGCAGGCAGCGCGTGTGTTCATCGCCGCCGAAAAGGGTGTTGAAGTAATCGAAGGGGGTCAGGGTGGCCGAAAAGAAGACGGCGGCACGGCAGCGCGTAAGCGCCTCGGCCAACTGGCGGGCCGGGTCGATGCAAAAGAGCTTTACGGCCAGTTCCCGGGCATCGCCTTCATAGCAGGTGGCGTAGGCCCGGTCGTACTGTTCGGCCACGCGCAGGAAGGCGGAGACATCGAAGTACAGCTGGATAAGGTCCTCCCGCCAGTCCGTGGCGATATTCTGCAGCAGCCATCGCTCCGCGCGGGCCACGAAATGCATGAGTCGGGGCAGCAGCTCCTCGGGACCCTCGGGGCTGGCCACGGCCCCGCCACCGTCCAGGCAGTCCCGGCGGGCCGTTGCCAGCCAGGCGTTGATCCGGCCCAGGGCGCGGTAGAGGACGGGGTTCTCCGCGCGCAGTTCGCGCCGCAGATCCAGAAAGGCCTGTTTGTGAAGTACGGCCGAGAACATCTCGCGGGAGCGGTCCACGAGGTTGTGGGCTTCGTCGATCAGGAAGGTGAAATCGTTGCCTTCCTCGTCGAAGAAGCGGCGCAGGTAGACCCGGGGGTCGAAGGCGTAGTTGTAGTCCGCGATCACCAGATCGGTCCACAGGGCCATATCCAGGCTGAATTCGAAGGGGCAGACGGCGTGATCCCCAGCCAGGCGCGTGAGGGTCGGCCGGTCCAGGGCCATCTCCTCGAAGGCGGCCAGCCGGGCCTTTTTGCGGCGATCGTAGTGGCCGCGGGCGCGGGGGCACTCATCCGGCGTGCAGGCGGATTCGGGGTGGGGGCAGAGTTTGTCCTTGGCCGTGAGAGTCAGGCTTTTGAACGCCAGTCCCGCGTCGCGAAGCAGCCCCAGGGCTTTCTCGGCCGCGCGCTGTCCGGTGGTGCGGGCCGTGAGGTAGAATGCCCGGGACGTCAGACCGGCACCCATGGCTTTGACGGCGGGGAATACGGCTCCCAGGGTCTTGCCGATGCCGGTCGGGGCCTGGATCATGGCGCGCTGTCCCTCCTGGATGGCGCGGTAGACGGTCACCGCCATCCGGCGCTGCCCGGTTCGATAGGCCCCAAACGGGAAGGCCAGCGCGCGGATCGATTGGTCGCGCCGGCGGCGCCATTCATCCAGGCCCTCGGCCCAGGCCACAAATTCGGCCACGACGGCCTGGGCGAAGGTGTCCAGCGCTTCGAAATCAAAGTGCTGCCGTATTTCGAGGGTGCGTCCCGTCTCCAGATGATAATAGGTCAACTGGACGTCGATCTGCGCCAGGCCGTTGCCGGCGGCATACATCCAGGCATAGAGCTTGGCCTGCCCCCAGTGCAGGGTATTGGGGGTTTCACGCAGGGCGTCCAGCTCCCGGCGGGTGGATTTGATTTCATCGACGACCGTGGCCTGGCCGTCTTCGAAAACCCCGTCGATGCGGCCGCTGATCTCGAGAACAATCCGCTCGGTTTCCAGGGTGTGGCCCACCGGCAGCTCCGGTGTGTAACCTGCCGGGCGGGCGTTTTGAACCTTCTGGTGGGCCCGCAGCCCTTCCAGGGCCCGCTGGGTGCCCTTGAAGGACAGCTCCAGATCCCCGGATCGCAGCACGAAATCCACCAGGGTGCGTACAGCCACGGCAACAACAGGTTTCAATGGCGGGCCTTTCAGCAGCATCTGTGAGTCGGGCCATCCGTTTCGGCGGTCGTTGGGGGCATCCCCTCGCAAGGCCTCAGCCTAAGGGCTCGGGCGCTTAAAAGCAACCGCATGTAAACCATCAGGGCCGACCGCCGGGGCATGAAAAGAATCCTTGCATCTCCTGTCTGGAAATGATTAAGATGGCGGCCGTTTTTCGGATCGCGCCTTGCCATCATCCCCCTGGAATGCTATAAACGGCCGCCACGCCCATTCCGCGCTCCGCCGGAGGAATCCGCCATGACCGACGCCATCACCTACGACGACGTGCTGCTCGTGCCATCCTATAATCACTGGGAATCGCGCAAAGTGGTCGACACTTCCATCAGGGACAAGAGCGGCAAGCTGCAGCTCGATCTGCCCCTTCTGACGGCCAATATGGACAGTGTGACCGAAGCGGCCATGGCCAATTATATCGGCGCCAAAGGCGGTATTGGGGTTCTGCATCGCTTCGTGTCGATCGAGGACAACGTGCGCATGTTCCAGGCCTGCGAAGTCCCGGCCTTCGTCTCGATCGGCTGTTCGGATGAGGATCTTCAGCGCGCCGAAGCCCTGCGCGATGCCGGGGCCGGCCTCTTCAACATTGACGTGGCCCACGCCCACGCCCGTTATGTGGGTAAAACCCTCAAAAAGATCCGCGACATGCTCGGCCGGGAAGCCTGCCTCATGGCCGGCAATGTGGCGACTTATGCCGGCGCAGACTATCTGGCCTCACTCAGCGCCGATATCGTCAAGGTCGGCATCGGCGGCGGGTCGGTGTGCACCACCCGGATTAAGACCGGTTTCGGTGTCCCCAATCTCACGGCTATCAAGAACTGCGCCCGGGTCGACCGCTCAGTGGTGGCCGACGGCGGCATCCGCACCCCCGGCGATATCGTCAAGGCGCTCGCTTTCGGGGCCGATTTCGTCATGATCGGCAGCATGCTGGCCGGCACCCGGCCAACACCCGGGGAGGTCATTACACGCCGGGACCCGCAGGGCAACGAATACAAAGTCAAACTCTATCGCGGCATGGCCAGCAGCGAGGCCCAGGACGACTTCCACGGCGGGATGACCGAATGGAAGACGGCCGAGGGCATCAGCCTGGATGTGCCCTATCGCGACGATGAAGATTTGATTCTGGCCGATATCATCGGCGGTCTGCGCTCGGGGCTGACCTACGGTGGTGCATCGACGATCCGGGAGCTCCAGCGTAAACTTGATTTCATCCGGATCACCCCGGCGGGACGTATCGAGAGCCAGGCCCACCGATCACAGTAGGATTTGGGGGTGTTTCTAAATTAGGATTTTGGTTACGGTACGGCGGCTGTTAGGTTTAAACCGGAGGAATACGCTTGTATTTTGAGGATTGAAATCGAGCGCCCAACGCGGAGATGGGGCTAAAGGACGATTTATAAACAGCCCCTAGTCTTTGGCCTGTCAACCGAACAGGAAAGAGGCCCATTGGCGGACAGACCCACATACCAGGACCTGGAACGGCAGATCCAATCACTGGAAGCTGAAATCGCCGCCCTGCGCCAGCAGGAGACATCCCGCGACGATCAGTTTGCCCAGTACCAGACCGTAGCGGCCAACCTGCCGGATATCATCTGGTCGCTCGACGCCAAGCTCAAACCCACCTACGTCACCCCCTCGGTCAAGACCCACCTCGGTTTCGAGCATGAGGAAATCCGCGCGCGTAACTTTACGGCGACACTCACCCCTTCCAGCCGCGATCAGTTCAAGCGGGCCCTGCAGATGCTGCGGCTGGGCATCAATCCGACCATGCTCGACCTGGAGCACCGGCACAAGAGCGGCACGGGGTTCTGGTTTGAGACCCAGATTTCCGGGATGCTCGACGAGGAAAAGAACCTCACCGGCTGTATCTGCGTGTCCCGCAATATCGACCGCCGCAAACAGGCCGAAAGCGCGCTCAAACTGAGCAATGCCCTTTTCCAGACGGCGTTTGCCATCAGCCCGGACGCCGTGACCCTCAATCGCCTGCGCGACGGGGTCTACACCATGGTGAACGAGGGCTTCACCACCCTCACCGGATACAGCCGCGAAGAGGTCGTGGGGAAAACCACCGGGCAGATCGGCATCTGGGCTGACAAGCGCGATCAGAAACGGCTGAGTAAAGAAATCGACGCCAGCGGCTCGGTGCACAACCTGGAGGCCCGTTTCCGCCTCAAGAGCGGCGAGACGCGCACGGGCCTGATGTCCGCCAACCTTATTGTCCTGAACCGCCAGCCCTACGTGCTGGCCATCACCAAGGACATCGAGAAGTTCAAACGCGCCCGGGAGGCGCTCACGGAGTCGGAAGAGAAATACCGCAAATTGATCGAGACGGCCACGGACGCCATCTTCATCATCCAGGACGGCCAGGTCAAATTCCCCAACCCGCGGGCCAAGCAGATGGGGGAGAAGATGGGCGTGAATCTCGAGAAACACGCCTTTTTTGAATACGTGGCGCCCGAAGACCAGAACATGATCCTGGAGCGGCATTTCCGACGACTCAAGGGCGAGGTCGTCCCCTCCACCTATAACTTCAGGCTGCTGCGCAAGAGCGGCGAGAAATTCTGGGTAGAGGTCAACGCCGTGATGATTACCTGGGAGGGGCGGCCGGCGACCCTCAATTTCATCCGCGACATCGACGATCAAAAAAAGCTCGAGGCCGAGTTCCAGCATGCGCGCAAGATGGAGGCCGTCGGCACCCTGGCCGGTGCCATTGCTCACAATTTCAATAATTTGCTCATGGCCATTCAGGGTAATGTGTCGCTGCTGCTGCTGGACACGGAAGAGGACGACCCGCGCCTGGAGGAATTCCAGAAAATCCAGGAGCACGTCGAGAACGGCTCCCAGCTCACCTCCCAGTTGCTGGGGTATGCGCGCAAGGGCAAGTACCGTATCCGGGGCCTGGATCTCAACGAGCTCATCACGCGCACGGTGGCCACTTTCCGCAAAACCCATCCGGCCATCACCGTTGCCGCCAACCGCGGGAACGATCTGCACACCATCGCGGGGGACCGCAGCCAGCTCGAGCACGTTCTGATCAATATATTCAAGAACGCCGCCGATGCCATGCCCGAGGGCGGTGAGCTGTTCATCAAGACCATGAACGTCAACCACGAACAGATCCGGCGGCGCAACTACAAGATCAAACCCGGCGAATACGTCCTGACGATGGTGGCCGATACCGGGGTGGGGATGGAACAGAAAACCCGACGCCGGATCTTCGAGCCTTTTTTTACCACCAAAGAGCTGGGGCGCGGTACCGGGCTGGGTCTGGCCTCGGCCTACGGCATCATCAAGGGCCACGGCGGCTATATTGATGTCGATTCCCAGCGCGGGTACGGGACCACCTTTTTCGTCTACCTGCCGGCCTCCTCGCGCAAGGTCGAGGAAATCGGCTACAAGGACCAGAGCGTCATCCAGGGCAGCGGCTGCATCCTGGTGGTGGACGACGAGCCCTCCGTGCTGGACATCAGCGGCCGGATGCTCAAAAAGCTGGGCTTCCAGGTGCTGGAGGCCTGCAGCGGTCGCGACGCCATCCGGGTTTTTCGTGAAAATCTGGCCAAGATCGATCTTGTCATTCTGGACATGATCATGCCCGATTTGGGTGGCGGCGAAGTTTACGATCGGATGCGGGATATCCAGCCCGGCGTCAAGGCCATTCTGGCCACCGGTTACAGTATCGACGGCGAAGCGGCCCGCATCCTCAAGCGTGGCTGCGACGGTGTCATCCAGAAACCGTTCAGCATCGATCGCCTCTCGCGCATGATCCACGAGGTCCTTGAGTCCGACACCAGTGGCAAGGACGAAATCGCCGCGACCCGCACGGCCGCTCCCGGCGACCCGGCGCCCACCCGCGCACCGGAAGTGATCCCCTTCAGGCCTGCAGGCCGGAAAACCCGTTAAGGCCCATCGGCCGAAGTCGCTTCACGGCGCCGTCGGCGCCGCTTTTGTATAGGGCTGGTATTCGTCGCGGGACAAAGGGATAAAACGGAAGTCCAACCGATTGATTCGCTCCCATCCGGGGGGCTACCTGAGGCCTCCCGCTCTGCGGGAGGCGGTTCACATAAGGATTGAAACTTATGGCATCGAAGAACAGCGATCCGCAGCGACTGGCCCTGAACGACCCCCAGCGACGTGGGATTCTGATCCCCGCCAGTCAGCTGACCGATACCGGACTGGCCGTGGGCGACCGCTTCAAGGTCAAGATGGGGCAAAAGGACCTCTTCGCCGTCCTGATCGTAAAGGACGACAACGGGGACATTATCTACGATCGCACCGGCATCTTCATCGAACGCACCCGCCGTGTCGACATGTTCCTGGGAGGCGTGTTTGACACCTTCGGCGTCGAGGTCCAGGAGGACGACCCGCCGGCGCTGCGCATCCGTCCCCTGGACATCAACATACGGGGAATCGACAACATCATCAAACCTTAAGGGTGGATGCTGGCTGCCGGTTCCCGCGAAGCCACATCCAGATGATGTTGGCGCAGAAACTCCCACATGACCACCGCGGCCGCATTGCTCACGTTCAAGCTCTGCACCTGACCGAACTGGGGAATTGTGAGGGGTTGAATATCGGGGTAGTCCGCCGGGTCGAAACTGAGGCCGTATTCTTCGTGGCCGAAGATGAACGCGCTGCGCCGGGGCAGGGGGTGGGCGTTCAGCGGCGGGCCCTTCTCCGGCTGGAGGGCGAACAGGGTGTAGTCACGGCTTGCCAGATCCTGATGGACGCTGGCGAAATGTTCGTGAAATCGGGCCGGCACCCATTTGAAAGATCCCATGGAAGGCGCCGGGTCGAAAAAGTCGATGCCCACCAGATGCACCTCGCGGGCGCCGAAGGCGTCGGCGCTGCGAAAAATCTTGCCGACATTAAAGGCCGGTTTGAGGCTGTCCAGGACAATGATGAAACGGTGGGCGCCCGGTGCCGCCAGCCGATTGGCATTTCTCTGCCGCCGGAAACGCTTGCGCGCGGCGATGCGCTGCTGCTGAAGCTTGCGGCGAAGTTGTCGTAATCCCATTGGTGCACCATTCGCATCTGCGTCTGTCCCGCGGGGCGGTGAATGGCTGCTCCTGTTAGCAGAAACACGCGGCAATTGCCACCCGCCGGGTTGAAAGCGAAAGCCATGCAACGCGCCAAGCAAAACGGTATCGCCTATATGACCGCCCCCCCGACAAGCTCCCCGGGAGCGCCGACCATCATCTTTCTGCACGGGTCGGGGCTGGCCGGGGCGTTCTGGCACCATCAGGTCAGCGCTCTGGCCGACGCAATGACCACGGTGGCGATCGATCTGCCCGGACACGGGCGAAGCGACGCACCGCCACTGGACAGCGTGCCGGCCTATGCGGCATCCGTGATGGCCTTCATCCGGGCGCGCGGTTTTTCAAAACCCATTCCCTGCGGCTTGAGTCTCGGCGGCGCCATCGCCCTGCAGCTGCTGCTCGATTATCCCGACGCGCTCGCCGGCGGCATTCTTATCGGCAGCGGCGCCCGCCTCCGCGTGCGGCCGGAAATTTTCGATCTCATCGCCCGCGACTACGCCGGTTTTGTGGCGGCCACCGGCCCGCTGGCCGCTTCTCCCCACACGGTGGCCGGCGTTCTGGAACCGGTCCAGAAACTCATGACGGCTTGTCCGCCAACCACGGCGGCAGCGGACTACCGGGCCTGCGATCGCTTCGACGTGATGGACCGACTGGCGGAAGTCGACCTACCGGTGCTTGTGATCGGCGGGGCCGACGACGGGCTCACACCGGTGAAATACGCCGACCATCTCGTACGTCACATCAGCCGGGCCCAGCAGTGCATTATCCCCCGCGCCGGCCATCTCGCACCCGTGGAGCAGCCGGCAGCCGTCAACGATGCCATCCGACGTTTTGTGACCCGCCATTTTTCCTGACCTTGCCCGGTCTTTACCGTGATCCTTCGAGGGGGGCGGCACGATCCCGTCCTAAAGCGCCGCCGTCTTGCGTCCGATAAGAACGTCGACAGCACGCCGCTCACCCCGGGGCGGCCAGACAGCCCCGCATTCAGCAACCAAACGAGACGCAAGGAGATCCCATGGCCTATTTCCGCTGGCAGACCGCCTATGAGACCGGAATCGCCAAAATTGATGAACAGCACCGCCAGCTCGTCGACTATCTCAACCAGCTCTACGACGCCATGCAGGCCGGGAAGGGCAAGGACGCCCTGGAGAAGGTATTTCGGGGGCTGGCTGCCTATACGCAAAGTCATTTCGCTGCCGAAGAGGGCCTGATGAAGCTATACCGTTTTCCGGAATATGAAGACCACAAGGCGACCCATGAAAAGATGGCTGCGCACGTCCGCAAGCTCGAGCAGGATTTCAAGGACGGGAATATTCATAGCCCGCTCCAGATTACTAATTTTCTAAAGGATTGGCTGGCCAAACACATTATGGACACCGATCAGAAATACGCCCCGTTTCTGAAAGCCAAGGGCGTGGTATAATTGCTCCGGCTCAGGGGCGACGTGACGGGCCGCACCCTTCCATCGGCTTGCATCGGTCCCCCGCGGCCGATGGGGTGGATTGGTCCTTCGGGATAGACTTTACAAAATTCAGGTTTTTGTTTAGCCTGTCGCCCTGATCATTAACCATCACGGGAGTATTTTATTATGACGGCCACCAAAACCTACAAATGCCAAACTTGCGGCCGGGAGGTCGAGCGTGCCCCGGAAGATATCGACCGTTCGGATTGCTGCCAGGCCTTATGGATTGAAAGCGAACCCCTGCCCGTCTGCACCGGTCCCGGTTCGGCCGAGCACACCCGCTTCGACGCCGAGGACGAACCCTGCGACGATGGCCGTGGCGGCTGATTGTCGCGGTTTTCCCCTCCTGAAAACCAACGGCGGCGCGTCCGCCTGATGGCCCCGGCAGGGCCGGGGAGGACAAGATGGCACTGCAATTCGTATACATGACGGCCGGCACCCGGGAAGAGGCCCGGGACATCGGTGAGGTGCTCGTCAAGGAAAAGCTGGCGGCCTGCGTCAACATTCTGGACGGCATGCAGAGTCTCTACGTCTGGGAGGACGCGCTGCAGCAGGACCGTGAAGTGGTCATGATCGCCAAAACAACCCAAGCCTGCGTACCGGAGCTGGTTAAACGCGTGAAGACCCTTCACAGCTATGAGTGCCCCTGTATCGTCGCCTTTGATATCGGCGGCGGCAATCCTGATTTTCTTCGTTGGATCGGCGCTTCGGTCCGCCCCCGGCGCTGACCTGAGATTGCGGCCCGTTCAACGGCTGGATGACGCCTCCGCACGATGACGATGTCTGCGCACCCGGCCTGGCAGCATCTCCGTGTTTAGCCCCCGATCACCGTCGTTTCCGACCCAGAAGAGTTGATAGCATTAAGAAAAATGAACGACATTCAGCTATTGACATAATATTTAATCCCTAATATACGGTATCTGTTGAAAAAAAGCGCCGTGTGCGTTAAGCGGGCCCATGATCAAGGCACGTTCTGGGATCCACTTTCAAAATAACCACAACCGTTCATTTCGATTCATCGGATCAGTGCTCTGGATTGCGGCGATTGATGCGAATTCTTGAAAAGGTGTACAAATGGATTGACACCCTGAACACCTGGGTTGGCAATTTCGTGGCGTGGGCGACGGCCGTGGTGGTGGTTGTTGTTTTTGTCGATGTCGTCATGCGCTACGCTTTCAAGATCAGTTTCGTGTTCACCCAGGAGTTGGAATGGCATCTCTTTGCCTTCATCTTTCTGATGGGGGCCGGATACACCCTGCTGAAGGACGGCCATGTCCGGGTGGATATCTTCTACCAGCGCTGCAGCCGCAAGACCCAGGCCTGGATCAATCTGATCGGGGTGATCTTGTTTCTGATCCCCGGCTGCTACATGATCATCGCCACCTCCCTCAAGTTTGTCTACAATGCCTGGGTGGTGATGGAGGGCTCCCCCGACCCGGGCGGCATCCCTTATCGCTTCCTGCTGAAAGCCTGTATTCCCGCCGGTTTCAGCCTGGTCCTGCTCCAGGGCATTTCGCTGGGTATCAAAAGTTTCCTGACCATCATGGGCCGCCAGATCGAATCGGAGGGCGGCCACTGATGGAATATCTGCCCGGATGGATGTTTCTGGCCCTGACGATCCTGCTGATGGTGGGGTTTCCCGTCACCTTCACCCTCATGGGAACCGCCCTGGTCTTCGGCCTGATCGGCTTCGGTTGGGATTTCTTCAACCTCCTGCCGCTGCGGATCTGGGGGGTGATGACCAACGTCACCCTGCTGGCCGTGCCCCTGTTCGTCTTCATGGGCGTCATGCTGGAGCGCTCCGGGCTGGCAGAGGAACTGCTGGACACCATGGGGCTGGCCTTCGGCCGGCTGCGCGGGGGACTGGCCATTTCGGTGGTGGTCGTGGGCGCCCTCCTGGGTGCCTCCACCGGCATCGTGGGGGCCACCGTGGTGACCATGGGTCTTCTGGCGGTGCCCACCATGCTCAAGCGCGGCTACCAGCGGGAGCTTGCCACCGGTACGGTGTCGGCCTCGGGCACCCTGGGGCAGATTATCCCCCCCAGCATCGTGCTGGTCCTGATCGGCGACATCGTCGGCGTGCCCGTGGGCGATCTCTTCATGGGGGCGGTGCTGCCGGGACTCGTACTGGTGGGTCTGTATATCCTCTATATCCTGATCGTTTCGAACATCAAACCGGACTGGGCCCCGGCCATACCCGCCGAGGAGCTGGCCCAGATCACGCCCCGGGAGATGATACGCCGATTCACGCGGGCCCTGTTCCCGCCCCTGTTTCTGATGGTGGCCGTGCTGGGCTCCATTTTCGCCGGTGTGGCCTCGCCCACCGAGGCGGCCGGGGTGGGGGCCGTGGGCGCCACCCTGCTTACCATCGTCAATAAAAAATTCAACCTGAAGATCCTGCGGGAAGTCATGCACTCCACCATGCAGCTCACCTGCATGGTGTTCATCATCCTGGTGGGCGCCGCCTCCTTCGGGCTCGTTTTTCGCGGCATGGGCGGCGATGAACTGGTGCGCGACTTCCTGGGCGGCATCGCCGCCAATCACGGGCAGTGGACCGTACTGGCCATTGTCATGGGTATCATTTTCATCATCGGATTCTTTCTGGACTTCATCGAAATCACCTTTATCCACGTGCCGGTGCTGGCGCCCATCATGATCGAGTTCGGTTTCGACCCGGCCTGGTTCTGTATTCTGATCGCCGTCAACCTGCAGACCTCGTTCATGACACCGCCCTTCGGGTTCTCGCTTTTCTACCTCAAGGCGGTTACGCCGCCCGATATCAGTACGGGCCATATTTACCGCGGCATCATACCCTTTGTCCTGTTTCAGTTGATCGGATTGCTGATCGTGGTGTTTTTCCCGGTTCTGGTTACTTGGCTGCCGAAGGTCGTTTTCGGATAGTACCGTTTTATCGTTTTTCCCAGGCGCTCTGCAGATTTTCAGATTTTACCCGCTTGCAAGGGGTGTCTGCCGCGGACCGCAGCCAGAGCCGATTGGGAACGGGGGTTCACGGTTGCCCCCATTCCACCCGGATAAAATTCCGTATGTATGTGCTGTCGATGATCGATCCTACCCTTTAACCCGCAGCAAAGGAGATGGAAGGCATGGAAAGACGCGATTTTCTAAAAAAGGCCGGCATGACCGCAGCCGGCGCCCTGGCCACGACCGCCGGTCTGGCTGCGTGCGCCCAGCAGAAACAGGAAGAGGCCCAGGCACCGGCGGTGCAAGCCAAAAAAACCTTTGAATGGAAGATGGTCACCACCTGGCCGCCCAATTTGCCGGTTCTGCAGACCGGGGCCGAGCGTTTTGCCAAACGGGTGGAAGAGGCCACCGGCGGGCAGCTCAAGATCCAGGTTTTCGCCGGCGGCGAGCTGGTGCCACCGCTGGGGGTGTTCGACGCTGTATCCGACGGCACCGTGGAATGCGGCAGCGGGGCCTCCTACTACTGGGCGGGCAAGGTGCCCGCGGCCCAGTGGTTTGCGGCCGTGCCCTTCGGTTTCAACCCCCAGGGCATCAATGCCTGGTTTTACAGCGGGGGCGGTCTCGAACTCTGGGAAGAGGTCTACGCACCTTTCAACGTCATCCCGCGCCCCCAGGGCAACACGGGTGTCCAGATGGGCGGCTGGTTCCGCAAGGACATGAACACCATCGACGACTACAAGGGCCTCAAGATGCGGATTCCCGGCCTGGGCGGTAAAGTGATCAGCAAGGCCGGCGGCACGGTGGTGCTGCTGCCCGGCGGCGAGATCTTCACCTCGCTGGAGCGCGGCGTAATCGACGCCACCGAGTGGGTTGGCCCCATGCATGACCTGCGGATGGGTTTCTACAAGGCCGCCAAGAACTACTACTACCCGGGCTGGCACGAGCCGGGCACCTGCCTGGAGGTCATGTTCAACAAGAAGGCCTACGAGTCCCTGCCGGTCGAACTGCAGCA
>JASJCD010000089.1 GCA_030066135.1 Desulfobacterales bacterium
TGGCGGCCCGGATCGATGATCCGGTCATGTTTCTGGGCTACTGGAACAAGCCCGAAGCCAAACGCGCGAAAATCAGGAAGGACTGGTTCTGCACGGGCGACATGGGGTACCGGGACGAGGACGGCTATCTGTGGTTCGTCGGCCGCCAGGACGATGTCATCTCCAGCGCGGGCTACCGGATCGGGCCGGGCGAAATCGAGAATTGCCTCCTCAAGCACCCGGCCGTGCTACAGGCCGCCGTCATCGGCAAACCCGACGCTCTGCGTGGTGCCATCGTCAAGGCCTTTATCGTTCTGGCCCCGGGCCATGAAGCCGGTGAAAATCTGAAGGCCGACATCCAGTCCGCGGTCAAAGAACGCCTGGCCGCCTTCGAGTACCCCCGCGAAATCGAATTTATCGAAGCGCTGCCCATGACCACCACCGGTAAGGTCCGGCGCGTGGAACTGCGCCGCCGTGACGCCGGCAATCCTTAGTCACGAGGGCCCAGAGGGACAACCTACAAACCACCGGCTCAGGCCTGCAGCGTGGCAATGATCGCTTTCAGAAAAGCAGGCAGATCCTCGGGCTGGCGGCTGGTAACAAGTTTGCCGTCCACGACCACCTCCTGATCCACCCATTCGGCCCCGGCATTGACGATATCGTCCCGTATCGCAAAAAAGGCGGTCGCCGTTTTCCCCTTGAGAACGCCGGCCGAAACCAGCATCCAGCCCGCGTGGCAGATGGCGGCCACCACCTTGCCGCCCTCCGCCATGCGCCGCACCAGATCGACCATGGCGGGGGCGCGCCGCATATGGTCGGGGGCATACCCGCCCGGGATGACCAATCCATCGTAGTCGGCGGGGTCGATCTCGCCGGCGGCCGCATCGGACCGGACTTCAATCCCGGCGGATCCGGCATAGGTCACGCCGGCTTCCGGCGCCACCACCCGGACCTCTGCGCCGGCCTCTTTCAGGCGGTAGTACGGGTACCAGAATTCGCGATCGTTATACATTTTTTCCACCAGAATGATGATCTTCCTGCCTTCGAGTTCCATGGGTTCCTCCATAACGGTTTAATTCTGCCTGACGATCGCGCGGCCGTCCGCCTGTGTGCCGGTAGACTTGACGCGACCTTATCCGTAATTATTACCTCGTTTGTGTTCAACCACTCATCAAGGGGAAGAAAATGCCGGGCGACAAAACAGCAAATTTACTCGCAGCCGTCGGCGCCGCACTCCAGAATGCCCGTGTGGCTCTCAACAAGGAAATCGGTGCCTACCCGGCGCCGATTCCGGCCTGCGATGCCCAATTCAACGGTCTTCTGGAACAGCGCCGCCAGTTGTCCCGCGCCATAAGGGCCATTGACGCCATCCTCGCCAGGGGTGCCACCGAAACCCTCACCGGGGTGGACCTTCAAAAAATTGTGGATGCCCTGGTACAAGTCGACGATACTCTGGCGGCCCGATTGAAGGCCACACGCTTCCGCGATCCCCTTCCAACACCTACTGCCCGTTGATTGTATTGCGAGCGGCATCTTTTTGACGCATTTCCCTGCGGCGCATGGGCATCGTGTCGATCAGGTCGAAAATCGCTTGAAGGGATATCCGCTCTTCCTGAACCAGTTTAACCCCCCCGTCCTTGCCAATCAGAATCACGATGAATCGCCCGGCCGGGGCCTTGTAGCGGCGGCGCAGGGCTTCGACGTCACCTGACGTCATGGGCACACCCGGCCGGCCCGAAGGACCCGTTTCCAATATCCTGAAAGACAACAGGTCTCGATCTTGCATATCTACTCTTCTGGCGTCCGTGCGTTCTTCGAACGCGACCAAACGCGGGTCGGTGCCATTGGGCGCAAAGATCAGCAGAAGCCGATGCTTCCAGTGATAGGCGCTGAGATCGGCACCCCAGACATTTTGGGCCAGAACGAACACCACCAGGACGCCAAGCACAACCGCCATGGGGCGAATGTCAGGGGCGGGGCTCAAGTAAGAAGAAAACGCTGGCATACGCTAACCTAATCGCCTTCATCCGCTTGTAAAGCACGGCCAGCCACTTGCCGCCGATCTCGCTTGTAGGACTGCCGGCGGTGTGGTAAGCGGGCCCGCCGGTGTCATCCACGGGCAACCGCGAAGATCGGCGCCTCAATCTCCGGACCGCGCCGACACCCCGTGAACACCAGCCCCCTGGCGGCATTAAAGAGGCCGTATCGTCGTGCACACCGTCAACTCGAAAAAGGAGAAAAGCGATTTTGGAAAACTATGTTTCGTTGGTAAAAAAAATTGTGGATCAGGGCGGACCCGCGTCCGCAGATTTTGAAACCCTGGACAATGCCTTTCGTTCCGCGGCCGGAGAGATCAAGAATTCAAAGCGTCCCGTGGCGCTGACCGAATTGATCCGGCAGGCCCTGGGTGATGCCATGTCCGCGGAGACCATCCAGGGCTATGGGTATCTCAAGCCCTATGGATACTCGGGCGATTTTAAGATGATCGACAAGATCTACCGGCAGGATGTCACCCCCCGGGCCGACCTTAAAAACTGGGATCTCTACTTCCATGCCCAGAAAGCACCCAAGGCCGTCCGCAACCGCAAACAGTATTTCATCGATCTGGTCACCAGGCTGCGGCGGCGCAATCCGGACGGGGAACTGCACATCCTCGACATCGCCAGCGGCCCTTGCCGCGACGTCATCGAATACCTGGATCAGTCCGGCGACAGGGCCATTCATTTTCACTGCGTCGATGCGGACCCGCATGCCATTGCCTATGCGCGCGATACCTGCCGGCACCGCTTGGACCAGATCACCTTTTACCATAAAAACGCCCTGCGCTTCCGTTCCGCCCGGCGCTTCGACCTGATCTGGTCGGCCGGGCTGCTCGATTACTTTACCGACCGGCAGTTCGTCTTCCTGATCAAAAACCTTCATCGCCAGCTGGGTACGGAAGCGGAGCTGGTGGTGGGCAATTTCCATCCCAACAATCCCTCACGTGACTACATGGAAATCATCGGGGACTGGCACCTGACCTATCGCTCCGAGCACGATCTGATCGATCTTGCCCGCCAGGCCGGTTTTTGTCTGAACGACATCCGCGTCGGCGTGGAACCGGCCAACGTCAATCTTTTCCTGCATATCAAGCAGGGGAACGCCTTTCTTTGAAACCAAACGGCAGGCGTGTATCCCGGGTCAATCGGATGCGACGCCCGCGACAGCCGGCGATGGCCAGGGGCGCCTAAAAGCCCCCTGGCAGCCGCTGCCATCGCCTGGCAACCGGTGCGACGGACATTGGGCCCGGCCGTTTTCTTTGTCTTTTTCGTGATTATCATCGTCTTCACCATAACCAATGGACCTTTTAGAGTGAAACCGGGGTGACCGAACGATGATTCAGAAAAGAACGATTGGCATCGTGGGAACGGGCCACGTAGGGATCGCCGCCGCCTTTGCCATATTTATGCGGGGACTGGCCAGCGAAATTATCCTGATCGACAAGAATGCCGCACGGGCCGAAGGGGAAGCCATGGACCTGATGCATGGCCAGGCCTTTTTCGAACGCATCACCGTGCGGGCGGGCGACTATCAGGACCTGGCCCGGTCTCAGTTGGTGGTCATAACCGCCGGCGTCGGGCAGAAACCGGGCGAGTCCCGCCTGGACCTGCTGAATCGCAATGCCGCTGTTTTCTGCGAAATCGTGGATCAGCTGGATCAGCATACACCCAACTCGGTGCTGTTGATTGCCAGCAACCCGGTGGACATTCTGACCTACGTGACCCAGAAAACCAGCCGGCGCCCGACTTCCCGGGTGATCGGCACCGGCACCATGCTGGACACGGGTCGCTTCCGCGCGCTCCTGGGCGAGCACTACAGGATCAATCCACGATCGGTGCACGCCCATATCATCGGCGAACACGGGGACACGGAAGTACCCGTCTGGAGCACGGCGCGCATAGGAGGCGTTCCTCTGGTGAACAACACCGTGCTCGGACGGCCGTGGCAGGCCGCAGCAATGCAGCAACTCTTCACGCAGGTGCGCGATGCCGCCTATACGATCATCGAGCGCAAGGGATATACCAATACCGCTATCGGGATGGCCATCGTGCGGCTGGCCGAAGCCGTGCTCGACGACCAGCGCAGCGTGCTGCCGGTGAGCCGAATGCTGAATGGCGAATACGGTTTGAACGACGTCTGTCTAAGCATTCCTTCGGTCATCGGCATCCACGGTGTGGAAACCGCCGTTACACCGGCGCTGGACCCGGCCGAACACCAGGCCCTGCATCATTCCGCGGCGACCCTGCGCGCCAGCATCGGTGAGATCCGGATGTAAGCTGTGAAAACCCTTGTGCAAACCACCCCCAGCGGCCTCTACTGCGCGGCCGGGGATTTCTACATCGACCCCGCCCGCCCGGTGAAGCGCGCCGTCATTACCCACGCCCATGCGGATCATGCCCGGTCGGGCTGCCAATCCTATCTCTGCGCGCGGGAAGGCCAAAGCGTTCTGCAAACCCGGCTCGGGGCGGAGGCCCGCATCGAAGGCCGATCCTACGGCGAAACCATCCATCTCAACGGGGTCAGCCTGTCCCTGCACCCGGCCGGCCACATTCGCGGCTCGGCCCAGGTCCGCATCGAGCAGGGCGGCCACGTGGCCGTGGTCTCCGGCGACTACAAGACGGATCCCGACCCGACCTGCACCCCCCTGGAGCCCCTGCGCTGCCACACGTTCATCAGCGAGAGCACCTTCGGCCTGCCGATTTTCAAATGGCCGTCCACGGATGCGGTCATGGCGGCGATCCACGCCTGGTGGCGCGAAAACCGGGAGCAGGGCCTTACCAGCATTCTGTTTGCCTATGCCCTGGGCAAGGCCCAGCGGATTCTGGTCGGCCTGGACCCGGCCGCAGGCCCCATTCTGACCCACGGGGCCGTCGAGAAAATCAACCGCATCTACCGCCGGGAAGGGATCGCACTGCCGGATACCCGGTATGTGGGCGAATTGGAGGACCGCTCGCTTCTGCGCGAGGCCCTCGTCATCGCACCGCCCTCGGCCGATCATCCAGCCTGGATGCGCCGGTTTCCAAAGCGCTCCCGGGCCTTTGCCTCCGGGTGGATGCGCATCCGCGGCCACCGGCGGCGCCGCTCCGTGGACCGCGGCTTCGTCATCTCGGATCACAGCGACTGGAACGGACTGACGGCGACCATCGCCTGCACCGGTGCGGAAACCATCGGCCTCACCCACGGCTATGCCGTCGAAATGGCCCGCTGGCTCCAGGAGAAGGGGCAGGCCGCCGAGGTCATCGAAATGACCGCGGCCGCCGAAACGCCCGTGGACGGGGAGGACGCATGAATGCTTTTGCCGACCTTTACCGCCGCCTGGATGAAACCACCAGCACCAATCGCAAGATAGCGGCCATGGCCGAATACTTCGAGCGCACACCAGCCGCCGACGCCATCTGGGCCGTGCGTTTCCTGATCGGCCGCAAACCGCGCCAGGTGGTCCCCACCCGCAAACTGATGGCCTGGGCGGGTGAGCACGCCGGCATATCCGAATGGCTCTTCGAGGCCAGCTATGATGTGGTCGGGGATCTGGCCGAGACCATCACCCTGCTCATACCGCCGCCCACGAGGGTAAGCGACCGGCCGCTGCACGTGTGGGTGACGCAGGATCTTCTGCCTCTTCGTGAGATCGACATCGAAGACCGCCGTCGACAGATTCTCGCGGCCTGGGACCGGATGGACGCCCCCCAGCGATTCGTCTGGAACAAGCTGATTACCGGCGGATTCCGGGTGGGCGTCTCCCGGCGCCTGGTGGTGCGGGCCCTGGCGCGTATGAGCGGCATCGATGCCGCCGTGATCACCCACCGGCTCATGGGCGAGTGGCCGGCCACGGCGGACACCTTCCAGCGACTGCTCTCCACCGACACTTCCGATGCCGACATCAGCCGCCCCTATCCGTTCTATCTGGCCCACGCCCTGGACGGCGCGCCCGAGGATCTGGGGCCGCCGAAGGACTGGCAGGTGGAGTGGAAATGGGACGGGATCCGCGGTCAGGTGATCCGGCGCCGGGGGCAGACGTTTATCTGGTCCCGGGGCGAGGAACTGGTCACGGACAAATATCCCGAGCTGGCAACGGCGGCCGCCGAACTGCCCGACGGCACGGTGCTCGACGGTGAAATTCTGCCCTGGAAAGAAGATCAGCCCCTGCCCTTTGGCGAGCTTCAGCGCCGCATCGGCCGGAAGCGCGTGGGGAAAAAACTCCTGGCAGAGGTCCCGGTGTCCTTCCTGGCCTACGACCTGCTCGAGTTCGACGGCCGCGACCAGCGCAGCGCAACGCTCGCCCGGCGCCGGAAGACCCTGGCCCGTGTCCTGGCGCCGCTGGCCGGAAGCCGCCTCATGGCGTCACCGGTGGTGGCAGCACCGGACTGGGAGGCGCGCCGTCACTTGCACGGGGAATCACGCCGCCGCGGGGTGGAGGGGTTCATGCTTAAACGGTGCGACTCGGTCTACGGGGTCGGCCGGCGGCGCGGCGACTGGTGGAAATGGAAGATCGATCCGCTGACCGTGGACGCCGTGCTGATCTATGCCCAGCGCGGCCACGGACGGCGCGCCGGGCTTTATACCGACTATACATTCGCCGTGCGTCAGGATGATGAACTGGTGCCCTTTGCCAAAGCCTATTCCGGCCTGAGCGATGCCGAGATCCGGGAGGTGGATCGTTTCATTCAGCGCAACACCCGGGAGCGCTTCGGCCCGGTCCGTTCGGTGCGCCCGGAACTGGTTTTCGAAATCGCCTTCGAGGGCATCCGGGCCTCGAAGCGTCACAAGTCCGGGGTGGCCGTGCGCTTTCCGCGGATCCTGCGCTGGCGCCGCGATAAGACCGTCGCGGCGGCCGATACGCTCGCCACCCTCAAAGGATTGCTGACCGCACCCTAGTGCCGGGGATCGCGTCGCCAACCAACAGAAATGACTGCCATGAAGCCTTCGAAACCATCTGGCCAGCAACAGGCGGCCGCCCTGAAAACGGTCCGTCAATGGTTTCAGGCGCGCGGATGGGAGCCGTTTGCTTTCCAGCGTGAGGCCTGGGAGGCGTATGGCGCCGGCCGCAGCGGTCTGATCCACGCCCCCACTGGGATCGGCAAAACCTATGCCGCCGGAATCGGGCCGATCCTGGCCTGGCTGTCAGACCACACGGCCGGTAAAGGGGGCGCGACCGTGCCCCCTTTGCAGGTCCTCTGGATAACGCCCCTGCGCGCCCTGGCCGCCGAAATTCAGACAGCGCTGCAGCAGGCGGTCGACGATCTGGGACTTCCCTGGCAGGTGGCCGTGCGCACCGGCGATACGTCCGCCGCCGTCAAGCAGCGCCAGAAGAAAAAACTTCCCACCGTTCTTATCACCACCCCGGAAAGCCTCCATCTGCTGCTCTCCTATGCGGGCGCCCGCGAGCGGTTCGGCCGCCTTCAACTGGCCGTCGTGGACGAATGGCACGAACTCATGGGGTCCAAGCGCGGGGTCCTGGTGGAATTGGCCCTGGCCCGCCTGAAAACCTGGCAGCCGGCGATCCGCATCTGGGGGCTTTCCGCCACCCTGGGCAACACCGCGGCCGCCCTGCAGGTCCTGCTGGGTACGTCGGCCGAACAGGGGCTTCTGATCCGCGGCAACGCGCCCAAAACCATCACCATATCGTCCATTCTGCCCGACGGGATGGAGCGGTTTCCCTGGGCCGGCCACCTGGGTATCAAGCTGCTGCCCCGGGTCGTGGCCACGATCGAATCGGCCGCGAGCACCCTGATCTTCACCAACACCCGCGCCCAGACCGAGATCTGGTATCAGGCCCTCCTGGAGGCGCGGCCCGGCTGGGCCGGGCGCCTTGCCCTGCACCACGGCTCCCTGGCGCGCCGCGAACGGGAAAGGGTCGAGCAGGCCCTGCACGATGGTGGACTGAAAGCGGTCGTATGCACATCGAGCCTCGATCTGGGGGTCGATTTTTCGCCCGTGGATCAGGTCATCCAGATCGGCAGCCCCAAGGGTGTTGCCCGTTTGATACAGCGGGCCGGTAGAAGCGGACACCGACCGGGCCGGCCCAGTCGGATTATCTGCGTGCCGACCCATGCCCTGGAATTACTCGAGGTGGCAGCCGCGCGTAAGGCCGTCGAGCAGCAGGCCATCGAGCCGCGGGTTCCGGTCAGGCAGCCGCTGGACGTTCTGGCCCAGTACCTGGTCACGCTGGCCGTGGGTGACGGCTTCCAGCCCGAGGCCCTGTACCACGAAGTGCGCAGCACCCACGCCTTTCAGGACTTGCCGCGCACAGCATACGACTGGGTCCGGGACTTCGTGTCCACCGGCGGCGAAACGCTTTCCGCCTATCCCGAGTTCCGTAAAATCGTGCGTAAAAATGGGCGCTGCACCGCCAGCAGCCCTAAAATCGCCGGCCGCCACCGCATGAGCATCGGTACGATCACGGGGGATGCCGCCATCGTGATCAAGTTTCTGAACGGTCGCCGCCTGGGGTCGGTGGAGGAGCGCTTTGTCGCCCGACTGAAGCGGGGGGACATCTTTGTTTTTGCCGGGCGACGGCTCGAATTCGTCCGTCTGCGGGATATGGTCCTGTATGTGCGCGCCAGCCGCGCGCCCCAGGGTCCCATTCCCCAGTGGCTCGGCGGGCGCATGCCGCTATCAACCGAGCTGGCCGCGGCGGTTCGATCCCAACTGGATCTGGCCGCCCGGGGCGTTCGCGCATCCGCTGAATTAGAGGCCCTGGAACCGATCATGACGCTGCAGGCCAAATGGTCGACCATACCCGGGCCGGGTGAGCTCCTGGTCGAAAAACTGGTCTCCCGGGATGGTCATCACCTGTTCCTGTTTCCCTTCGAGGGCCGTCTCGTCAATGAAGGCCTGGCCGCCCTGCTGGCCTACCGGCTCTCGCGGGAAAAACCCCTGACCATCGCCATCGCCGTAAACGACTACGGGTTTGAGCTGCTCGCGGACCGCGAAATTCCGCTGACGGTTTTCGAGGCGGCAACGCTTTTCGCCGCCGATGACCTGGCCGATGAGATTCTCGCCAGCATCAACGCGGCCGAAATGGGCCGCCGGCAGTTTCGTGAAATCGCCCGTGTGGCCGGGCTGGTCTTTCCGGGCTACCCCGGGCGGCGCAAGCACGGCGGCCAGATCCAGGCATCGAGCAGCCTGCTCTACAACGTGTTCCAGCGCTACGCGCCGGACAACCTGCTACTGGCCCAGGCCACCCGCGAGGTCCTGGAGCGGCAGCTCGAATACCGGCGCCTGCGCCAGAGCCTGGAACGGATGGCAAGGGCGCAGCTGCGCCTGATCGCGCTGGATCAACCCTCGCCGCTGGCTTTCCCGATCATGGTCGACCGCCTGCGCAGCCGCATCAGTTCCGAAAAACTGGCCGACCGCGTGCGGCGCATGCAGATCCGGCTGGAGAAGAAAGCCGGCGAATGAGCCGAAGGAATCCCATGCCCGGCAGTAAAACGATCACCATGGAAAACGTCACCACCCATCGCGCGCGCGGTCAGAAATTACGCCTTTTACCCGCCAAAGCCGTGTTCTGGCAGGAGAAGAATATGCTGATCGTGGCCGACCCCCATTTCGGCAAGGCCCAGCTTTTCCGGGAGCGCGGCATACCGGTCCCCCGGGGTACGACCGCGACCGACCTGCAGCGCCTGACACGGTTGCTGGCGGACCTTCAACCCGCATCCCTCCTCTTCCTGGGGGATCTGACCCATGGTCCCGTCAACAACCCCGAACGCTACGAACAGCTGGTCGCGGCATGGCGGCGCCGGCATGCAAAGGTGCGCTTGCTGCTGGTCAGCGGCAACCATGACCAACAGGCCGGGGTGCCAGCCCCCTTCGCATTCGACTGGGTGGGGAGGGTCCGGCAGGAGGCGCCCTTTGTCTTCACCCACCAGCCGCAGGATTTCGCTGCCGGCTACAACCTGGCCGGGCATGTGCACCCGGCCGTGGCCATGGCCGGCTGGGGCGGGCTCAAGGCGACCCTGCCCTGCTTCTGCTTCGGCCCGGATCAGGGGCTGCTGCCGGCCTTCGGCGGCTTTACCGGCTGCCAGGTGATTCGGCCCCGGCGCGCAGACCGGATCTTCGTGATCGCCGACGACGCCGTGATCGCAAGGCCGGCCCAGGCCACCCCCGGCGGTTGACGGTCTTTGCCGGCCACAGTGGAAACCAGGCCGGGGCGGCGGCTCAGGAGGGTATGAAGCGGTAGTGTTTGCGTACGGGTTTTTTAACCTCCCACACGCAGTCGAGATCCTTGGGGAATGTCACGAAGTCACCGGCACCGAAGGCGACCCGCCCGCCATCCGGCGTCTCCACCTCGACTTCTCCTTCCAGCAGGTAGCACTCTTCGATGGCATCGTAGTGCCAGTCAAAGCGCGAGACTTCTTTCTCCCAGACGGGCCAGGAGGTCACTTTACGCGCCGCCAGCACGGACGGGCTTGGTTTTTCTACTTTGATTTTCATGCGGCCATGCTCCGTTTCTAAATTGACGGATGGAATCCTCACTTGGCTTTACGGGAGACATGCATGCCCACCAACCAGGCCAGGACCACCACGAGATAGACTTGACCGATAAAGGCCTGGAGAATCGTCAAGGCCTTGGCTTTTTCGGTCAGGGGCGTGATGTCGCCAAACCCCAGGGTCGTAAGGGTGACGAAGCTGTAGTAGAGAAAAAACGGTCGGGATTCACGGGTGAGGCCCTCCTGGGCATTGAAAGAGCCGGGTTGATAGAATTCCAGGAGCGCATAGGCAAAGCTCCACATCAGTGCCATGAGGAGATAAATGACGACCGCCGCAACGATCACGTCCCGGGTGACCTGCGGCGATTGGGCGACAAATCGACCGCAGTGGTGGATGGCGATGCCAAAGAAGATGATCCCGCAGATCCGCCCCACCGAAACGAGGTGATCGCTGGTGAAGAAATACGGCGCCCACAGCGAAATGATCATGGGCACGGCGAGCACGGCCGCCACCTTGACACGCCGCTTCTCCTGGCTGACGACATACATCACGGCCAGAAAGATGGCGGTATAAAAAAAATCAAGGATAAGCCGCAGACGGATATAATCCTGCAGAAAGGGCGTGGTCAGAACCATCGTCAGGATCGCCGCCACCAGGACGACGAAGGGACTCAACCAACCCCGCCGATGCACAGACGGTGTGCTCTCGCGTGAAGGCGACATAGAATATCCTTGAAGATTGTGAGACCCAACGCGGCGGCCCGTCGTTTAGACCCGCATGAAAACGGCGTAGAGCACGGGCACCACCCCCAAAGTCAAGACCGTGCCTAAAATCAGCCCGCTGGCGATGACGATGGCCATCGAAAAAAACAGGGGATCGTTCGAAATGATCAGTGGCATTAGCCCCAGCACGGTGGTGACCGTGGTCATCAGGATGGGGCGGAAACGCGAGATGGCGGCGTCCACCACGGCATTGGTCTCATTGCCCGCCGCCCGCTCGGCATCGATCTTGTCGATCAATACGATGCCGTTGTTGATGATCACCCCGGCCAGGCTCAGCAACCCCAGGATCGCAAAAAAGTCAAAGGATGCCCGCAGGACGAGCAGGCCAATGAAGGCGCCGGTAAACGCCAAGGGGATGGTGATAAAAATGATGACCGGCCGGCGGAAAGACTTGAACTGCCAGATCAGGAGCACCACGATGCCAAAGACGCACAGCGGCATCCAGGCTTTCATCTTCCCCAGGGTCTCCACGCTGGCTTCGAGCTCGCCGCCCACCTCCCAGCGGTAGCCCGGTGCCAGTGCCAGGCCGTCGATCAGCGGCCGGGCCGCCTCGAGCAGCTCCGGGGCCCGCAAGGTGGCGTGCTTGAATTCCACCGTGAGGCAGCGTTCCTGGTTGCGGCGGTTGACGCGGAAAAAATCCCAGTAGGTCTGGATGTCGGCGAGCTGGGGCAGCGGAACCATCTCATCCGTCCGGGAGGACTTCACCATTACATTCCACATATCTCCCAGATCGCGCCGCTCCTGGGCGTAGGACCGCGCCACCACCGGGATGGCCGTGTCTTTTTCGCGGTAGTCCGTGATGGTGATGCCATCCATGTGGGCTTGCAGAGAACGCGCCACCTCCCGTGAAGACACACCCGCCCGGCGGGCGCGCACCTGATCGACCTGGATGCGTGTGTTGAGCAGCATGTTCTCCCAGTCGTTGTAGACATCGAGGCTGCCCGGCAGGGCCTGGAGGGCGGCCGTGAGTTCGCGGCCTTTTTCGAAGAGGTATTCCCGGTCCAGTCCGATCAGGCGGATCTCCACGTTTCCGGGCTCCTCGTTGCCCAGCCACATCTGCTTGGCCCGCAGCGAGGCTTCCGGGAAGTTGGTGGCGAAATGGCTTCGCAGGCGATTGATCACCGGCACGACCTGATCGTCCGTTTCGGTGTCCACCACCATGAAGGCCACGTGCGGGTTGGGCTGCACCGGTGCCAGCACCAGGAAAAACCGCGGGCCGCCGGTGCCGACGTAGGCGATCGTCTTAGTGATTTCCGGGTTTGCTTTTTTATCCGCCAACCAGGTGTTCAGCCGCCGTACGGTGGCATCCGTGGCTTCAATGCCGTAGCCCGCGGGCAGGTCGATATAGACGAGGAACTGGTTGCGGTCGCTGGGGCCGAAGAACTCGCGCACCAGCTGCGAGGCCACCAACCCGCCGAAGAAGATCGCCGCCACCGCGCCGACCACAACGATCAGGCGCAGCTTGAGCATACGGGCCAGCAGGTTGCGGTAGATCCCGTAAAACTTGCCGGCATACGGATCCTCGGGCGCCGATTCACCCGCCGTTGCGCCGCCCTCAGGGAGCGCTCTTGCTTTCATGAACCAGAAACACATGGCCGGCGTGACATACATGGAGAGAAACCAGGAGGAGAGCAGCAGAATGATCACCACCATGGGCAGCGAAAAGGCATAGTCGCCCACCTGCCCGTCGATCAACAGCATGGGCATAAAGGCCAGGATGGTGGTCAGTGAAGATGTCAGCAAAGGAATCGCCAGGGTACGGCCGGTCGCCAGACAGGCCTCGCGGCGCTCTTCGCCGCGCTCCAGCCGGCTGCGGATATCCTCGGCGATCACGATCCCATTGTCGACCAGCATCCCCAGGGCGATGATGCAGGAGGCGATCGAGACGCGCTCGAGCTCGATTTCGAACAGCCGCATCACGACCAAACCCATGAGCATGGTCAGGGGCACGAAGGATCCCACGATAAGCCCCGTGCGCACCCCCAGGAAAATAATGACCACCACCAGGACGATGCCCACCGTCTGGTAGACGTTGTTGAGCCCGCCGTTGACCGCGGCCAGCACCAGATCGGGTTGAAAGGTGGCGTATTCGAGCACGTAGCCGATTTCCAGCTGCGCCTCCAGGATTTCCAGCTTGCGGGTCAGCTGATCGCCGAAGGCCACCGCGTTGACCCCGGGCGTGATCGCAACCCCGATGACGATGGCCCGGCGGCCGTTGAAATAAACCAGGTCCTGGGGGGGATCGAGGTAACCGCGTGCTACCGTGAGGAAATCCTTGAGCAGGATCGTCTGGCGGGTTTCGGGAATCGTAAATTCGACATTTTCGATGTCGGCGATGCTCTGGAAGTTGCCTGTGGGGGTCACGATGATGCGCTGTTCGTTGGCATCGACCCGCCCCCCCGGCAGAATGATGTTCTGCTCCACCAGGGTGTTGATGATCTCGCCGACCGTGATGCCGAACTGGGCCAGGCGGGTGGCCGCATAGTTGATAAACACCTGTTCATCGTGGACGCCGTAGAGCTCGATCTTGCGGATACCGGGCAGTTCGTAAAGCCGATCGCGGATGTCGCGGGCCACGATACGCATCTCGGCCATGGTGAACCCCTCGCTCCACAAGGCGATCGAGGCCACCGTGACCAGGCCGAATTCGTCGTTCACAAAAGGGCCGAGCGTGCCGTCCGGAAGGGCCGGTTTGACGTCGAGCATCTTGTTGCGGACCTTCTGCCAGATCAGGTCCAGGTCGTCGAACTCGTC
>JASJCD010000090.1 GCA_030066135.1 Desulfobacterales bacterium
AGTCCCTTCTTACGGGTACCGTAGTCCTCCTGCATGGCGTCCGCCAGGTCGCCGGCAATCGCCAGGGCCTCCCGGCCGTCCACGGCCACGCCGTATTCCGCGGCCACCCGCCGCAGCTTGTCCTCGTCGCGGATCGTGTAGCCCAGAGCGGTGCCGTCGGCCACCCCGGCCAGCACTTCCACCAGGTCGCGGCCGTGATCCGAATGGGAGGCGGCCCCGGCGGCGATCATGCGGCCCAGGTTGCGGGCCACGATGATGTCGGCGTCGGCCCCGCAGACGCCCTGCTGGGGACCTTCGCCAAAGGGATCCACCCGGCAGGGGCCCATGATGCAGATCCGGCAGCTGGTGCCCATCTCGCAGTAGCCGCACTGGGGCTGCTGGGCCTGGTGGCGGGCCCATACGGTCTCGACTCCGTCGGCTTCAGCCTTCTTGAGCAGCAACTGGCCGTCTTGGGGCAAAGTTTTGTCTTCGATCTTGTCGTACATGGATATCCTCCCGTGCGTTACCGGCCGCCCGTTATTCATCGGACGGCGCCGGGGACGTTAGCAGTTCGAGCCGGGCCTTTTTATGCGCATTCAAAAGTGCCCATCCCGGGGCCAGATCTTCGGCTGCGGCCAGGGCTGAAACCGAACGGGCCACGGCATCCGTCTGGCGTTTGTAGGCGGCATCCAGGGTCTCGAAGGTGAGGGCGCCGGACAGGCAGGTTTCCACGCAGGCCGGAATGCCGCCTTCGCGCTGGCGGGCCAGACAGTTGTCGCACTTGACGGCCACGGTTTTGCCGGCCTGGGCGCTGCGATCCTCATGGTAGCGGATCACGCCGAAAGGACAGGCCATGGCGCAGGAAGCGCAGTTGATGCAGGTGTCCACATTGATCATCACGGTGGCGGTGTCGGCGACGCGCGTGATCGCCCCGGGCAGGCAGGCCAGCAGGCAGGGGGCCGGGTCGCAATGGCGGCAGCGATTGGGAAAACCCTCGTTGTACTGGCCGGCCCCGACGTGAATGCGCGACCGCGGCCGGGGTGACTCGAACAGCGCCGGCACCAGCTGTTTGGCCTCCGAATGCGCCACGGCGCAGGCCACCTGGCACTGCATGCAGCCTACGCAGCGCTCCGGATGCACCACGACTTGTTTCATAACGCCTCCTTTCGGCAGTTTCCGTAAAGCGTTGGTTCCCGGCGTCCGTAAGGAGATGGCCGGGATATCCTTTTCTACCAAGGGGTAGAGATTTCAAGGTTTCAGGAACTTCTGACAGCTGAGACCCGAAACCTGAACACAAAGTTCGGCTTTAGGCCACCGCGCGGTAGTTGAAACCGGGCGCCAGCAAGCGCTCGCGGCGACCCGCCACCGGGATGCGGTTCTGGATGAGCGCCATGAGCACCCCGCCCTGCTCGATGGCGTTTACGAGCGTCATGCCCACCAGGCGATCCTCTTGAAAAACCAGCTGGCGGTAGCGCCGGGTCGCCGGATCGAAACGGGTGATCACCTCAGTCCCCGTGATCATCTGGGGGTCGACGACCCCGGCGGTCATCACGTCCAGATCGAAGATGCGGATGACATTGCGGCTCAGGCTGCGCTCGTAGGGCACCGTTCGCCCGGCCATGTTGATCCCGGCCACCTTCCCCTGGGCGGCGGCCTCCGGCCAGATGGCATTCACCCAGCGGGTTTGGCGGGCCACGTCGATGGATTCGGCCGCGTCTCCGGCGGCATAGACATTGGGTGCGCTGGTCTGCAGGAAAAGGTCCACCACGAGCCCCAGATCCACCTCGATCCGGTCGCGGGGCACGAAATCCAGGGCCGGCAGAACCCCCTTTCCGATCACCACCAAGTCGCAATCCAGCCGGCTGCCGTCCGAGAGCCGGGCCGCCTCTACAGTATCCTTGCCTTCGAAGACTTCCGCCGCAATGTCGACGCGCACGTCCAGACCATGAGCCGTCAGCGTATCCAGGATCATCCCGCCGGCAAACGCATCCACCTGCATGGACAACGGATAGCCCGATCGGATGAGCATGGTCACGGCCAGCCCCCGGCACATCAGGCCATAGGCCGCCTTGAACCCCACCAGCCCGCCCCCCAGCACCAGGGCCCGCCGGGCACCCCCATCCAGGGCCGCCAGCATCCGGCGCACATGGGCTTCGGTGCGCATATAGGCAATGTTGCCCAGTCCGAGCCCCTCCGCCCGGATGGGCCGCGGATCGGCGCCAGCGGCGATCAGGAGTTTATCGTAGGCCACGCGCTTTCCGTTCACATCCACGCGGCCGGCATCCACATCCAGGCCCGTCACGCGGTTTCCAAGGATGGGTTCGATCTTACAGTCGTCGTAGAAGGAGGCCGGCCGGATGGGCAGTTTGGCAAGGGGAACGCTGCCTTCGAGCACCATGCTGATCATGGGGCGGCAATAGGGGAGCAGAGGTTCATCGCCGATCATGAGAATGCGGCCGTCCGGGTCCATGCGGCGGATGGCCTCGGCTGCATTCACCCCGGCAATGCCGTTACCGATGATGACGTATTGCATAGCCTCCTCCAGGATGGTTGGGCGGTATCGGCGGGGCACGCCTTCGACGGCGGCAAATACTGCCACCGCTTCCGCCTCGGGGTTGACGGATAGTGCCTAAACAAAAGCCCGTGCCGATCGCGGTGGAATCGGCGCGGGCCTTATAGGGCTAACGCGATGTTCTCGGTCCTCACGGTATGCCTCCGCAGCAGGCTTGAACGGCGGTTGACACCAGGGACTTGTAAGTGGAAGTGACTGCGAACCAGGGAATTGCCCTGCCGGCGCAACGTGCAAGCCTTGGCGGCAGGTTGACAGACACTATAAAGAAGCCACGGTTTCAGGTCAATCGCAATCTGGCCCCCGCGCCACCTCTGGATCCGCGAAGCCTGGCGCCGGGGCGGCCTTCCGGGGACCGGAGGATGCATTTTTCATTGGACAGCTTGCGCCGTCAGTGCCTATTATATGGCCATCGATCGGTCGGTCCCTCAACCTGAACGGGAGAATGCCATGCAACGCCAAATCGTTCACCTGGGTTTGTTGATTGCGTTTATATGCGGTCTGATCGCCGCATTGTCGACGCCTGCCATGGCAACCCCCCGCTTGATCCAGATCGAAACCCGGGACGGCATCCGCAACCGGCTGCTGGTCATCCGGCCGGACGACCCGGCGGCGGCCGTCGTTCTGTTTCCGGACGGCAGCGGCCGTCTGGAACTGACCCACGTCTTCAACCAACCCGCCATCGGCCGCGACAGGGACATCCCCACCGGTCTGATGACCAGCCTGCTGGCACAGAACATCATGATCATCCTGCCGGACACGCCTTTCGATCACAGCTCCCACCTGGGTCTCAACGGCTGGCACGGCAGCGGGATCTTCCGGCTCAGCGCCGACCACGCCCGTGACGTCAGCGAAATCGTGGCCTGGGTGCGCTCCCGGGAGAACATCCCGGTCTGGCTGGCCGGTATCCGTATGGGGGCCTTTTCGGCCACCAATGCCGCCATCCGTCTGGGCCACGAGGTGGACGGCCTGATCATTGCGGGCGGCATCACCCAGTGCCCGGAACAGCGGACCCTGCTGCATCTCTGCCCGGAAGGGCTTATGGGTATGGATCTCTTCGATGTCAATGTGCCCACCCTGGTGCTGTCCGGGGGCAACGACGACCCCTTTACCGGCGACCCCTACCCGGAGACCATGATCGCCTCGGCCCTCTCCGGCGCCCCGACCGTGCGCGGCCGGGTCTACCCCACCCAGGTGGATTTCGAATCCTGGGGCGCGCTGCCCCCTGGTCCCGAAACCCTCAACGGCGTCAGCGAAGACCGGGTGGCCTGGGAAATGGTCAATTTCATCCAGGGCAACCCGCCGGCGGCACCGGCGAAGACCGAAAGCCCGGCCGCACCGGGCGAATTGACGCCGATGGGGAAGCTTTTTATCTGCCTCTACTAAAAATAACCCGCCGGAAGCAGCATCTTTTGATCCCGGACGGCGTTCTCGCTCTTTGTCGGTCCTCGACGTAGCAATGCTACGCCTGCGGGCGCCAAATCTCTGCGGCCTTGCCCGGAACCAAAATCTACGGCTTCCGGCGGGTTATTCTATATACATCTTTTGGCCTCGACATACAGAAGTATGCCTGCGGTCTGCGACCCACAAACAGAGCATTATCAGACGGGAAGTCCCGCACCGCGGGGAAATTCGGTCCCGCCTTGGTCTTGAACCCAAATCCTCTTCTTGAATCCCCTTTTACGCCTGCAATTCGCATCTTTTAGCCCAGGGCGGCGTTCTCGCTCTTTGTCGGTCCTCGACGTAGCAGCGCTACGCCTGCGGGCGCCAAATCACTGCGGCCTTGCCCAGAACCAAAATCTACGGCTTCCGGCGGGTTATTCTGTATGCATCTTTTGGCCCCGGGCGACGTTCTCACTCTCTGGTGTCCCGGAATCTGTCCTCTCCATGAATCCCTGGATATTGAAGCGCAAACGGATGCGTAAACAGGTCGAGAGCAAGGCTTGCGGAGCTCGAGGAATGAGGCGTACTCAAGTACGCCGCAGTGACGAGGGCTGCGCGTAACGCCGCTATCGGCCTGTTTACGCATCCGTTTCGTGGTCGAAGATGTAGCCTACCGATCTGATGCTTTTAAAATATTGCGGCTGCTTGGGATCTTCCTCGAAATATTTGCGGAAGCGCACGATGAAGTTGTCCACCGTACGGGTGGTCATACGCCCGGTGTAGCCCCATCCGATTTCCAGGATTTTTTCGCGCGAGAGCACCTTGCCCCGGTTGGCCACGAATAATTTGAGCAGCTTCATCTCCTGGTCGGTCAAACTGATGGTCTTCTTGACCCCGCGGGCCTGGGCGGCGCCGAAGTCGATCCGGTTGCGGCCGAATTCGACGATTCGGGGCAGTCGGTCGAAAGCCTCCTCCGCCGCGCCGTTCCCGTCGCGGCTCCAGCCTGCGCGCCGCAGCAGCCGCTGAATGCGCAGCTGAAATTCTTCCAGGTTGAAGGGTTTGGTCAGATAGTCGTCCACCCCGCCGGCCAGACCCTGGATGCGGTCGTCAGGTTCGGCGCGGGCCGACAGGATCAAGATGGGGATGCGTTCATCTTCAAGGCGGATGCGCTGGAGTACCGAAAAACCGTCGATCCCCGGCAGCATAATGTCCAGAACGATCAGGTCGGGTCGCCACTGGCGCCATTTCTCCAGACCCGCCATCCCGTCTCCGGCGATGGCCACATCGAACCCCAGCAGCCCCAAATTGAGTTTGATCCCCTCGGCAATGTGCTTGTCGTCCTCTATGATCAGGATGCGCTTGTTTGCGCTCATGACGATCCCCCTGTTGGATTCCCGCCCAGCCGTTTGGCGGGCAGCACGACGCTGAAGATCGATCCCTGCCCATCGGTGCGGTTGGCGGCCTCCACCCGGCCCTGGTGGAGCCGGGCGATATGCTGGACCAGGTTCAGCCCCAGCCCGCTGCCGCGCAGCGGGTTCCCGCCGGGCCGTCCTGCCTGGTAGAAGCGCTTGAAGATTTTGCGGCTCTCCCGTCGGTCGATCCCGATGCCGTTGTCGACGAAATCGATCCGCAGGTGGCGAAGACGCAGCTTAAAGCGAACATCGACCTGCGGCGTGTCGGCTTCGTTGTACTTGATGGCGTTGACCAGCAGGTTCATCACCAGCATTTCGAAGAGGGGACGATCGATGGGATAGACCAGCGGGCCGCCATCGGGTTCGTGCACCACGATCCGGCAGCCTTCAAAAAGTCCGGCATGCGCCCGGTGGCATTTGGCGATCACCGGGACCAGGTCGCACGGCTGGAACTCCGCCTGGTAGCTTTTACTCTCCAGGCGCGCCAGGTTGAGAATCCGGCTGATGTTGTCTGAAAGCCGCCCGATGTCGGCCAGCATGTAGTTGATATATTTTTCCTGATCCCGGCGGGGCAGATCGTATTTCTTGAAGGTTTCCAGGAAGAGTTGCAGGGAGGTGACCGGTGTTTTGAGTTCGTGGGTGAAGTTGTTGATAAACTGGCGCTGCAGCCGGTAGAGCTGCCAGGTCTTCTGGTTGTAGACGAAAATGGTGAAGATCCCCATCAGGATGATACCCACCAGGATGGAGAGCACCACGATTACCACCCAGGTTTGCGGGGCCAGCACCTGCCTCGGTTCCAGATTGAAGCGGCTGGCCAGGGCCTGCAGACCGCTGCTGATCTCAATATACCAGTAAATGAATAAAAACAGCGACAGGGCCAGGGCGATGATCGAAAAAACGAAAATGACAATGGGGTGGAAAAGCCAGTTCGTCGGTCGCATGCGCAACAGTTAAAACCAATCGCGGATGCGAGTCAACGTCGGATTGCCGCCCGGCGGGGCGGGGCGGCCGTTTTACGGGTAAAATTTATGTAAAAGCGCCTGTCACCGCTGTTATTCCGGGGGTGTCTCCGCTAAGGTCGGTCTGAAAATGCGACCAACACATAACGTTGCAAGGTGACGATGGCTGCTTTTCCCCGTAAAATCCTCCTGGTTTACCCCTCGGTTCCGCCGGATACTTACTGGAGCTTCAAGTACGCCCTGCGTCTGATCCGCCGTCGAAGCGCCATGCCGCCGCTGGGCCTCGTGACGGTGGCGGCCATGCTGCCGCCGGACACGCGCCTGCGCCTGGCAGACCTCAATACCGCGCCCTTAAAAGATCACGACCTGGCCTGGGCCGACATGGTGTTCATCTCGGCCATGCGCATCCAGAACGCGGCGGTGGCGGAGATCATCGCCGCCTGCAACCGCCAGGCCGTACCGGTGGTGGTGGGTGGCCCCTATGCCACGGCGACACCCGAAGAACTGCCCGGGGCGGATTATCTTCTGCAGGGTGAAGTCGAAGCGAGCCTGCCGCAGTTCCTGGCCGATCTCAGGCATGCCCGGCCCCGGCGACGCTACGCCGCCCCGCCCCCGCCGAGCCTCGATCGGACCCCGATACCCCGGTTCGACCTTCTCCCTCTCAAGGATTATGCCTCCATGGCGATCCAGTATTCCCGCGGCTGTCCCTTTCACTGCGAGTTCTGCGATATCTGGCAGCAGTACGGCAACCGCCCCCGCCTCAAATCGCCCGATCAGGTCATGGCGGAGCTGGATGCTCTCTACGGGCTGGGATGGCGCGGGCCGGTCTTCATCGTGGACGACAATTTCATTGGCAACCGCCGGCGGGTAAGGACCGAGCTCTTGCCGGCGCTGACGCGCTGGCAGCACCGGCACGGCTACCCATTTCGCTTTTTCACCGAGGCCAGCATCAACCTGGCCGAAGACGAAGCGCTTTTGCGCGGCATGAGCCGTGCCGGTTTCAACGAGGTCTTCATCGGCATCGAGACCCCATCGGCCCGGGCCCTGGCCGAAACCGGTAAAACGCACAACCTGAAGACCGACCTCGCCGCCGCGGTCGCCACCATCCAGCGCGCCGGCCTGGAGGTCATGGGCGGCTTCATCGTTGGATTCGACAGCGACGGCGAGGATATCTTCGCGCGCCAGGTGCGGTTCATCCAGCAGGCCGGCATCCCCCAGGCCATGGTGGGGCTGCTGACAGCCCTGCCCGGCACCCGCCTTTTCGAGCGCCTCGAAGCGGAAGGCCGGATTCTAAAAGCCGCCTCGGGCAACAATACCCACAGCTTCGAAACCAACTTCATCCCCCGCATGGGGGCTGAAAAACTGCGCCGCGGGTATCGGCAGGTTCTGGGCGCGCTCTACGGCGGCAACCTGACCAATTACTTTGCACGCTGCAGTCGCCTGCTGGACAACCTGGCGGGCACCCGCTTCATGGGCCGCGCCGTGCGTCTGGACGACCTGCGGACCGTCCTGCGGGCCCTGTGGCGTCAGTCTTTAAGCCCCTACGGCCTCCAATACCTGCGCTATCTGCTGCGCAACGTGTGGAAGCACCCCCATCTTTTGGCCCAGACCGTCAAGTACGGTGTGGTGGGCCACCATTTTTACGTCATCACGCGTGAAATGCTCAAATACGAGCACACCTTCTCCCACCTGGACCGGGTCTATGCCCAGCTCAAGGTCATGCTCCAGGCTTTCGAGCACAACCCGGACCTGGTGGCCCATGGCGTGGAGCCGGTTGCCGCGGCCTGGCGCTGGAGTACCGCCGCGCTGGTCGAGGCACAGGCGCGCATTGAAAAAATCCATGTGGATTTCCGCGCGGATGTGATCTACCATTATGAAACCATTACGACACGCATCCGGGGGCTTTTCTCCCCCTTCGCGTCGGAGCTCAACCGGCACGGCATCGATCTGCCGCCACAAGCAGTCTGAGCCATGCCCGCCACGAGGAAGCGCCTCATGCCCACAAACATCATTCTGGCCAATCTGCGCGGCATGTTTGCCCTGAGCGTCTACACCCTGAACACCCTTTTCTGGTGTGTCTTTCTGTTTGCCGTCGCCATTCTGAAACTGATCGTACCGGTGGAGGGCTTTCGTTGCCGCTGCAGCGCGGTGCTGAGTTTCCTCGCTGTGCGCTGGATCGCCGTCAACAACTTCAACATGCACCTAATCAGCCGCACCCGCATCCGGGCCCGGGGCATCGAGGCCCTACGGGCCGGCAACTGGTACCTAGTGGTTTCCAATCACCAGTCCTGGGTGGACATCCTCGTGCTCCAGAACATTTTCCACCGGCGGATCCCCTTCCTTAAATTTTTCATCAAGAAGGAGCTTGTCTGGATGCCCGTGCTGGGGCTCGCCTGGTGGGCTCTGGATTTCCCTTTTGTGAAGCGCTATTCACGCCAGACCCTGGCCCGCAAACCCCACCTGCGCGGGCGCGATATCGAGATCACGCGCAAAGCCTGCACCAAATTCTGCCAGCTGCCGGTCTCCATCATGAACTTCGTGGAAGGTACGCGCTTCACGCCGGCCAAACGCCGGCGTCAGCAGTCCCCCTACCGCCACCTGCTGCGCCCCAAGTGCGGTGGCATCGCCCTGGTGCTGAACACCATGGGGGCGCAGATGACCAGCATCCTGGACGTCACCATCGTCTATCCCCAAGGCGCCCCCCGTTTTTGGGACCTGCTCTGCGGAAGGCTGGAGGAGGTTCGCGTGCACGTGCGGGAAATACCGATCCACCGTGTTCCCCAAGGCGACTACTTCAACGATGACGACTTCCGGCGCGTCTTTCAGGAATGGGTCAATGACCTGTGGCTGGAAAAAGATACGCGCATCCAGATCACGCTGAAGAAATGCGCGGACGCCGCGGCTGGTGCTGATTATCCCCGGGCCGCCTGAAAAGGACACGCCCCCGTTTGCATCCTGTCATACCCTGTTGACACAGCGCTCTCCGGCCCTATTTCTATCTTATTATGGTACTCAAAATGAGACGCCGGCGGTTTTGCCCGCCTGCCGCTGACACGCCGCATGTATTAAACCGCGCAGCAACCGCCTGCGGAGGCTATGTGCTGAGAATCATCTCCGTCTTTTGCCTGGCAGCCTTTCTGGCCCTCTGCCCGGGCATCGCTCTTGCCGAAGGTGAATTTCTGGGTGAAGCTGTCGTGCGCCTGAGCGCCACCATACCCGCGCAGGCCCGTACGGCCGGCAGCCTGGGAACCGAACGGGAGGGCAACGGCATCGTCATCGACCGCCAGGGCCACATTCTCACCATCGGCTACCTGATTCTTGAAGCCGACCGTATCGAGATTACGACCAGCGGCGGCAAAAAGATCCCTGCCCGCTATGTGGGCTACGACCACGCCAGCGGTTTCGGCCTTTTGCGTGCGGTGCCGCCCCTGGATGTCACCCCCCTTGATCTGGGAGATTCGGCCCCGGTCAAAGTCGCCGATGCCGTGCGCATCGTGACGGCCGGCGAAACCGCGCAGGGGCCGGCCCGGGTCATGTCGCGCGATGCCTTCGTGGGCTACTGGGAGTACCTCCTGGAGGACGCCATCTATGTGGCCCCTGCACATCCGGACTACGGTGGCGCGGCCCTGGTGGATGAAGGCGGTCGGCTGATCGGCGTGGGATCGATCCTGACCCGGTTTCACATCGAATCGGTCGGTTGGGTGCCCTGCAATATGTTCGTCCCCATCGATCTGCTTAAACCGATCCTGGCGGACCTCATTGCCAGCGGGAAGGCCCGTCGACCGCCCCAGCCCTGGCTGGGACTGCATGGCGAGGATGTTCAGGGGCGGGTGTTCGTTACGCGGGTATCGGATAAGGGGCCCTCGGCGGCCGCCGGGCTCCAACCTGGCGACATTATCCTCTCTGTCAAGGGCAACCCTGTCAACGGTTTGGCGGATTTCTACCGTCAGGTCTGGGCCCTGGGCGAGGCCGGCGTTCCCATAACGCTGCGCGTGCTCAAAGGCGACCGGATCGAAGAAATCACCGTGCACTCCGGAGACAGGCGCCAATATCTCCTCCCGGCCGCCAACAAGATTGGCGATCCCATCTGACGGCCGTCCTTCCTGAATTATAACCCGTGCAGTCCGATGACGAAGAATATGAAGCCGCCTGGATAGGGCGAGGCGTCAGCCTTAGCTTGCGCCCGGTGATTCCTGTGCCTCTTCGAGGCAGGCGGCATAAAAGCGCGACCGGGAGGGGTCCCGGAAAAACAGCCCACCGATACATTTGACGACGCGTTGAAGGAACCGCTGCGAGGTCTGCTGGCAGGCAAACGCATCCCCGAAAGGTCTTGGCCCACCTGATATTCGCATGAAAGCGAGCCAGCGGCCGTTTTCATCCCCCCGGGTGTCGCAGGGATTGTTTTGGCAGACAGTAAAAAAGGCGCCGGTATTCTTCTCCATGGAATCGAGAAAATCATTCTGGAAACCTTTTCAGTACAGGTCTTTAAAAAACTGCACGATCTCCTTGGGAAAAACGATGTACAACCAATTCGATTCCTTTATTATCGCCTGCATTATGTAGAATGTGAGCGTCAATAGGAGGGGAATCGCAATCGAAGCACTTTTAACCGTAGAAACCATGAAAGACAGGGGACTGTAATTCCAGATAAGTTTTTCCCTGAAGTTAATTATTTCACCGATGAGTTCGCCTGTTCCCGGGGATGCATCGATGCAGTCGATTAGCGCCAGGAGCTTTTGCTCCGCGCTTTTCACCGTCGTTTGGTAGCCGAAGGCAATCAATATCATAAAAGAGAACAATACAGGGCCGAGAAAAATCCATATAAATATTTTCGTAATCTCTATCGCTGATTGTGTCGAGGTATCAATTGAGCCTGAAACCTGCTCGATTATGAGAAATATCGCGATGCCCAGTATCAATGGGACGTAGCGTTCGCAAAAGTTTTTAAGCAGGATGACATAATTCTGAAAGGCGAGCTCAAATTGTCTGAATTGCGGAACGGTCAAATGCTCCGCCGATGCCTGCTGCTGGTGCGCCAGATTTTCCAAGTGCTTCTTGCTTTGAACAAATATGCTCAAATCGACCTTAAACCTTCGAAGCGAAAACAAAATAATCGGCAGCATAATGCCAATATATACGCCAATGGCGTACAGTGAATAGGGGATATAGGGCAACGTAATCTTTTCAAATGAATACATTTCAGGACTGGCTTGTAGCGAGGGGTAATTCCTCAGGGGCAGATTGCGTACAAAATCATCGCGAAGGTAGGTAAATTGGAGAATCAATAAAAGAATTGTGAGGGCAACGACGGTCATTGTCTCGAACGCCGTTAGACGGAAGATGGGATAGCAGTGTTTGGGCGCCGTCCGCCAGTCGGCCAGAACATTCAGGTTCCACAAAAAAAACAAGCTCACGAATGTTATGGCGATTGCTCTTATGGCATCCTTGATCCATGCATCTTCCCCGGCGGGACTCCAAATTCGCCAGGCCTCGGATCCAATGGGTTCATTGTAGGCCAGATAGGTCCCCAGAATACTGAACAGCAATGACAGCAAATACCAGGCAAGGATTGACCTCGGATTTAGGTATTTATCGAATTTATCCATGGCAACTCGGTTTGGTTATAGGCATTGGGGGCACAACTTGTAGTGGTCGGTTACTTCCGTTCCATAGGCTACATCTCGCCATTTACGAATGCGCTAATCAGCCACGCGGCTTTTCCCAGCAGCGGCCTGAGGGCTGCGTGGCAATTTGTATTTCCCGATCCGGTCGTTGTGCAAACTGCCCAGATAGAGAAAACCGTGATATTCCTGAGCGGAAGTGACCTCCTTCAGGTGTTTTCCGGTCGGTTCATGCAAGCTCTGGATTATTCGGCCTTGTTCATCAAGTTCCAAAACGAAGCCGTAGGGCTTGGGTTTGGGCCAAAGCGCCTTGGGTAGCTTCGACAGTTGGGCCTTCAAAAAAGGGAATGGATGGAGTTTGTCCATGGTTTCGTTGCGAACCGTGAATAGCGCCAGCCAAAAAGTGCCATTCGGGTTGCTTGAAATGTTATCGGGAAATCCAGGCAGATTATCCATAAAGATTTCGTGTGTTCCCGCCCTGGGGCCCTTCAGCCAGTAGCGCACAATCCTGTAGCGGTAGGTCTCGTTGATCAAGACGAATTCTTCCCGCCGGGACAAGGCCACGCCGTTGGCAAAGTAAAGGCCTTTCAGGAGAACTGTTATCTGACCGGTGTCCGGGTTGTAGCGCATGAATCGGCCATGCGGTTTGGATTCTAAAAGGTCGAAAAGATAGTCCGTTTGCCCATATTTTGTGCTGGCATCCGTAAAATAGATTGTCCCTTCGCTGGAAATATCAAGGGCATCAGTGAATTTGAAGGGGATGCCGTCGGCGGAATCGGCCAGCGTTTCGACCCTCCCCCGGGGATCGATGGAAAGCAGCCCCTTAGATGCATCGCAGACAATTAAGTTGCCTTTCCTGTCAAATTTCATGCCCAAAGGGCGGCCTTTGGTATCGGCAAAGGTCTCAAGTTTGCCATCCGCCAGTAGACGCATGACCTTTCCGTCCGCTGTTCCGCTATAAATACGGCCCCGATCATCTACGGCGACTTCTTCGGGACCTCTGATTTCCCCCAGTGCCAAAAGCTCAGCCGTCTGTAAAAGGTCATTTGGGGCTAGAACGCCAATCAACGCCGGCGATTTAGGCGGGTTGTACGCAGATGGATCTATAGGGGCAGGTCGGAGGAGGAAAACGATGACTATAATGGACAGAAGCCCAACAATCCCGAGGAGCATCTTTTTCATAGTGCGACCCTCCTTTTTTAGATTGGGATGTTTCGCCGCATTCGATTTCTGGGGCTTATCGATCAGTCTTTAGAAGAAAGGTTTTTGGTTCCTGCGCTTTTGGCATCTATAATTGCCGCCACGACTTCGTGATGGCCGTTATCGAGCGCGGCGCAGAGGGCACAGCCCACATACAGGCTGTCTTTACAGGGATCAGCACCTGCGCTGAGCAATACGCGCACAACCTCGACATGACCGTTCTTGGCACTCGCAATCAGTGCCGTTTCCCAGTCGTCATCCCTTACATCAACGGGAACACCTGCTGCAATAAGCCCCTTGATTTGCTCCAGGTCACCCTTTCGGGCGGCAACGATTAATTTTCCGGCATTGCGTGCTGCATCGGTGAGCGTAACCGGGTCCACAGCAATGGAGATGATATTATTTTTGACTTCTATGACTTTGCAGCATTTGATCTTTGCCGCGAAGGCCTCGGCGTCACCGACGCCCTGCAGCTTTATTCCAATGGCCCCCATCATATTCATCGTCGACCATGATTTGATGCGCGCATCATAAGACAGCAGCGTATCCAAAAGTATATCGGTTTGCGCCGTATCAAGTTTTTGTCCAATTTTAATCAAGACGGCAGATTCCGGGCGTTCGACTTGCACCCTTAAATTCTTGGGCGGATTATCAGCGGCCAGCAAATGGGTTCCGATGACAAGGCAGAGCATGGCGCTAAAATATACTATTTTATTTCTCATAAAAATCGCCTCCGATATCTGGGATTTCACAGCCGGTTTTTTCAGGCCTTTGGTTACTGAGTTAAATCCCATCCACACCACGGTCATTTGTTAGAAAACCACAAGGTGAAAAACGTCCTCATAGTATCGGTTAAGCTTGGAATTTAGCGATGTTTCTCCGAACAGGTTCGGTAAGTCTTCTGCCTTCAACACCATCTAATTTTGCATGATCAGAAGGCAAGTTGACCTTTTGGTTACGGACAACCATAATGAAATGTATTAATCGTTCTGCAGGCCAAATCTCATTTGGCTTTGTGAGCATCGTAATGATTACGCATTTATATCGGAGAACGTTAAGTTCAC
>JASJCD010000091.1 GCA_030066135.1 Desulfobacterales bacterium
ATGACGCTGGCCAGGCAGTAGGCCACCATGGTCATGGCGATGGTGTTCAGCAGGTTCTTGTAGCGTGCCAGCCCGCCGTAGAAAAGGGCCAGGCCGGCCGGGGTCATCATCATCACCAGGGCCGTGGATACGATAATCCAGGCCGTATCCCCGGTGTCGGGGCCCTCAGCGGCCAGGGCCGTCGCCGGCAGCAGCATCATCAGGGCGGTCCACATTAAAGGTTTAAGTCTCATAGCGCAGCATTCCCTCCGTATTCAGTTGGTTGTTTCCAGCAGTGCCGATTCAATCGGCAGCACGGCATAAATCGCATCTTTGATCACCTTTTCCTCTCCGGGCGCATCCACCTTCTGGCCGTCGAAGTCACGGACGTAGAAGACGTCGACGACCTGATCGACATGGGTGGCGATTTTGGCCACCCAGACATCCAGGCGGCATTGAAACAGGGCATTGGTGATGCAGAAAAGAAGCCCCGGAAAGTCCTCGGCAAAGACTTCGACAATGGTGAAGAAGCTGGAGGTCGTATTGTCGATTTCGACGCGCACGGGGCGGGCCATGGCCGGGGGCCGCCCGCGCCGTTTGTGTCCGCCGCAGGCGGCCAGGTTTGTTTCGATATCCAGTTGCCCCTCGAGGGCCAGGTTCAGATCGCCGCGGGCCTTCTCCCATTTTTCGTCTTCGAATATCGGATCGGGCGGCGGTTGCACCTTGAAAATGTCGAGGGCGGTATTGTTCCGCCAGGTAAACACCTGGGCATCGAGAATGTTGATGCGGTTCAGGGTGAAGACACCGGCGATGCGGGAAAAGAGGCCCGGCTGGTCATGGGCGCACACGGTGACGATCCGGGTCTCGTCCGCCATGCCCGGTTCGACGTCCCACACGAAGCGCTCACTTCCCAGCCGCTGAAAAAGGGCGGCATGGGACTGGATGTTTTCCACCGGCACGTTCAGCAGGTAGCGCGGCGACATCACCTCGAAAAGGGTTTCGAGTTCCCGTCGGTGCTTCTTGGACTTTATAGCGGCCAGCAGTTCATCGTGTTTGCGGGCCACGAGCGCCACCGCTTCCTGGGTGGCCAGTTCGCGGTTTTCGAGTACGTTCAGCACTTTGAAGAAGAGATCCCGCAAGAGGGTCGCCGTCCAGCTGTTCCAGGCTTTGGGGCCGGTGGCCATCGCGTCCGCCACCGTCAAGAGGTAAAGCATCCGCAGCCGTTCCACGTCGTTGATCCGCCGGGCACAGTAGATCGCGGTCTCCTCGTCGTTGATGTCACGCCGGGCCGCGGTCTTGGCCAGCAGCAGGTGTTCGCGTACGAGAAAGGCCACCGATTCGATGTCCTCGGGTTTGTAACCTTTTTCCCCCAGAATCTCGGGGATGAGGGCTTCGCCCCGGGCGGAGTGGTTCTTGCCCGGCTGGCCTTTGCCGATGTCGTGTAAAAGCGCGCCCCACAGCAGCAGTTTCTTGGATTTGACCTCCGACCACAGTTCGGCCGCCAGGGGGTCGCCGTTGCCGTTCTGCAGATCCTTGATCTGTTTGAGCAGCATGACCGTGCGCAGCAGGTGCCGCCCCACGGGATAGATGTGGTATTCGTCGTACTGGATGCGGTTGATGACCATTTCAAAGGCCGGCAGAAAGCGCGCGAGCAACCCCGTGTGCAGCATCGCATTCAGCACGTTGAAGGTCGGCGCCGGCGCCATCAGGATTTTTTCGAAGGACCTGACCACGTCCGGCCGGGCCCGCAGATCGGCATCGAGCAGGTGGCCGAACTCGCGCACCACCCGGCGGGCCTCGGCATCCAGCGGCAGCTTGAGCCGTGCGCTCTCCTCAAAAATCTGGATCAGCTGCCGGGGATTCGCCTTCACCAGGTGTGAGGCACTGAAAGTCAGTGCGTCGCCCTTGACGACGATGCCCTCAATTTTAGCGATCTTGGATCGGCGTTTGAAACGCCGCGAGCGTTTTTCGTAACCCTGCTCGAAGAGGAAGATGAGGTGCTGCTGTTTGATGAACTCCATCTGTTCGTGCAGGTCGCCCAGGAACTGTTCCACGGGCTGCTGGCCGTTGCTGCGTCGATACCCCAGGGCGCGGGCGAGACGAATCTGGTTTTCGAAATGCAACTGATCGTTCTTGCGGTTGCTAAGAAGGTGTAGGCGATTGCGGACATCGAATATAAACCGCAGGGCCGCCACCATCTGCCGGTACTCCTCATGGGACAGATAGCCGAGGTATTCGAAGTCGCGCGGTTGTTTGAGATTGGATTTGATGCGGGCGATCCACAGCATGGTGTGGTAGTCGCGCAGTCCCCCCTGCCCTTCCTTCAGGTTGGGCTCCAGCAGATAGGCCGAGTCGCCGAAGCGCACATGGCGTTCCTGGTTGGTTTCGACCAGCCAGTCGACCACTTTGCGGGCGCGTCGCTTGATGACCTTCTCCCGCATCATCTGCATCAGCGTCGAATAGAGTTTGCTCATCCCGCAGACGAAGCGGGCATCCAGAAGTGGTGTCAGGATTTCGAAATCCTTGGTGGCCAGCGAGAGGCATTCCTTGAGTGACCGGGTGGCATGCCCCACTTCGAGGCCTATATCCCAGAGGGGGTAGACGATTTCACGGATCAGCGCCTCTGCTTTTTCCGGGACTCGTTTTTCGAACAGAATCAGAAGATCGACGTCCGAGTGCACGCACTGGTCGTCGCGCCCGTAGCCGCCCTGGGCGATGATGACATAGGGATTGCGCGTGATGTTCATGCGGGGGCCGATCCGGCTGGCTTCGAAGCTGTTGCGGAAGTACTCGTCCAGCAGCCGCGAGTGCTGAAGCATGAAGTCCGGCAGCCGGCCCTTGGGAAAATCGCGGAACAGGCGGTTTCGCTGGTGGCGAAGCTTCTCGGCGGCGCTGGTGGTGGTCTTGGGCATGGTCCGGATCAATTCGTTCGTTGCGCTTGAATGACGTACGCGATCTTTCGAGCAATTGTTGTGCCATCGCCGATTCACGCAAAATTCATATTGAAATACAAGGTGTTGCGTCGTTTTTCGGGAAAGGAAATGGAGGCCATTCTTCCAAATTTGTAACTAAGTCCGGAAATATTGTTACAAATTTGAAATGATGGATTGTATAGCGGTGTCATTGGCGCGCCCGGCCGGGAGGATTCCCGGGGTGGCCGGCGGCCGATGGATACACCCTGGCCCTGCGCGGGAAGCTTAAAGGGTGCGGGTCACGTGGGCGATGGCGGCTTCGAGGACGTCCACCATCTCGTCGATCTGCCCTTCGGTGATGGTGAACGGTGGCGCCAGGAGGATGTGGTCCCCGTGAATACCGTCGACGCCGCCGTTGCCGGGATACGTGATCAGGCCCCGTTCGAACGCCTGATTGGCCACCTGGAGATTGACCTTCAGATCGCGTTCGAACCAGGCGCGGGTGGTCTTGTCCCGGACGAGTTCGATGCCGGCAAACAGTCCGATGCCCCGAATTTCGCCCACGATTTCCTGGGCTTCGAGAACGGACAGCCTGTCCATCAGATGGGCCCCCATCCGGCGGGAGCGTGCGACCAGGTCGTTGGCCTTGATGTAGCGCAGGACGGCCGCGCCGATGGCGGTCGAGAGCGGGTTCTGCCCGTAGGTGTGGCCGTGGACAAAGACCCCGGAGCCGTTTTTGATGGTCGCGTGGATCTCGTCCCTGACCATGACCCCGCCCAGCGGCGTGTAACCGGAGCTCAAACCCTTGGCCATCACGATCAGATCGGGGACGATGCCCCAGTTTTCGATGCCGAAGTTGCGGCCGCAGCGACCGATGCCGGTCATGACCTCATCCGCGATGAGCTTGATGTCGTATTCATCGCAAATTTGGCGGATGCGCTGCCAGTAGCCGTCCTTGGGCACGACCGCGCCGGCCGTTGCGCCCACCACCGGCTCGGCGATGAAGGCCCCCACCGATTCGGGGCCCTCGTGCATGATGCTCCGCTCGAGCGCTTCGGCGCACTGCAGCGCGCAGGTTTCCGGCTTTTCCATAAAAGGGCAGCGGTAGCAGTAGGCGGGCTCGATATGCGGGGTGTGCTGAAAAATCGGCAGGTAGTGGCTGCGGCGGGCGGTGTGGCCGCCAAGAGCCAGTGCCCCGGTGGTGTTGCCGTGAAAGCTCGACCAGCGCGAAATCACCTTGTACTTGTCGGGCTTACCGGCCTCGCGCCAGTACTGCCGCACCAGTTTGACCGCCGATTCCACGGCCTCCGAGCCGCCGGACAGAAAATACGTCCGGTTGAGGGATTTGTCCGGGGCCATCGCGTAAAGCAGATCGCCCAGCTCGCAGGCGGCCGGGTTGGTGAAGTGGCTGCTGTGAACGAAAGGCACCCGTCTGAATTGGGTTTCCATGGCCTCGAGAATTTCGGGGACGCAGTGGCCGATACTGACGACACAGGCCCCGCCGGACCCGTCGATATAGCGCCGGCCCTTGCTATCCCAGATGTAGACCCCCTCGGCCCGGTCGGCCAGCGGGTAGTCTTTCCTGAGGTTGCGGTAAAAAACGTGGTCACAGGTTTCCATGGCGGCTCACCTCATCTGTTGCCAAGACCGGTGTAAAACGCACGGTCATGCCGCGTCGGCACCGGCAGGGGCATGCCGACAGCGGCGGTCGTAAAAAAGCGAGTCATACAAAATTGTAGGGATGGCCGTTTTTCCATTTGCCCTCGGCCCGCTGCCAGCCTTTGGCATCACGGGTGATCAGTCGATCTGGGTCAGAATGCGGTCCTTGTGCTGAGGGTCCAGGGACAGCATCTGCCGGGCTTCCGCCGGGGAGGCGATCGCGCGCCCCATCGTGCGGGCGATGCGGGCGGCCGTCTGCACCAGCCGGGCGTTGGTTGCCATGGCGCCGTCAGGCAGGCGCAGATTGTCCTCGATACCCACCCGCACGTGGCCGCCCATGGCAATGGCCGCCGTGGCCAGGGGGATTTCGGCCGGGCCGATACCGGCCACCGTCCAGGTGGCGCCGGGCGGCAGGGTGTCGGCCAGAAAGACGAGGTTGCGGACGGTTGCCGGCATGGCGCCGGGGGCGCCTAAAACGAAGTCGAAGTGCAGGGGCGGGGTCAGGAGGTTTTTCTTCACCAGAAACAAGGCGTTGTTGATCATGCCGGCCTCGAAGACCTCGATTTCGGGTTTGACGCCGGTTTCCTTGAATACGCCCGCCAGAAACAGCAGAAAGTCGGGCGCATTTTCGTAGACGATGCCCGGGAGGTTGTTGGATCCGGTGGTAAACGACGCCATTTCCGGCAGCAGGCGCACCGGGTTGGCGCGGGCCTCCCAGTCCCTTCCGGCGCGGGCGCCGGTGGACAGCTGGATGATGACGTCCGGGGCTTCGCGTTTGATCAGGCGGACGGTCGCTTTGAACACCGCCGGGTCCAGAGTGGGTCGGCCCCCGGTGTCGCGCGCGTGAATATGGACGATGCTGGCGCCCGCCTCGGCGCAGCGGCGCACGTCGGCGGCAATCTCGGCCGGGGTCAGCGGGACGTGAGGCGTCATCTCGCGCGTGGGGACGTTACCGGTTAAGGCGGCGGTAATAATCAGCTTTTCCATAAAAGCGTCTATTCCGCCATCATCGCTCGATTGTCAACCGCAAACCGCAACGCGATTTAAAAAAGGGCGGGCACCCGGCTCCGGGTGCCCGCGAGGGGGAGGATTCGAAGGCGGGCCGGGGCTTCACCGGCCCGCCTCCCCAGCGTATTCATCAGATGGAGGAAACTTCGAAATCCGGATAGGCGCTGCCGGCGTGTTCCATCGAATCCAAACCTTCGGTCTCTTCTTCGGGGGAGACGCGCAGCCCCACGGTCTTGTCGATCAGCTTGAACATGATCAGGGCGGTCGCGAACGTCCAGACAAAACAGGCTCCGATGCCCAGCAGCTGAACGCCGATGATCTTGGCCGAAGTCCCGCCGATGTTGAAGATGCCGGCCGCGAGGGTGCCCCAGGCGCCGCATACGCCGTGAACGGAGACGGCCCCGACGGGATCGTCGATCCGGATCCTGTCCAGGAAAAGGACCGAGAAGACCACGAGAACGCCGGCCACCGCGCCGATGATCACGGCGCTGGCGGGGCTCACGTTGGCGCAGCCCGCGGTAATGCCCACCAGACCGGCCAGCGCGCCGTTGAGGCTCATGCTGACCTCGGGTTTGCCGAATTTGAACCAGGAGGTGAGCAGGGCGAAAACCGCGCCGGTGGCGGCGGCCAGGTTGGTGTTGACGAAAATCATAGCGATGCTCTTGTCGGCCGTGGTCGTCGAGCCCGGGTTGAACCCGAACCATCCCAGCCAGAGGATGAAGACCCCCAGGGCCGCCAGCGGCATATTGTGGCCCGGGATCGGGCGAATACGGCCGTCGGACTGATATTTGCCCAGGCGGGGACCCAGCACGATGGCCCCGGCCAGCGCCGCCCAGCCGCCCACCGAATGCACGACGGTGGATCCGGCGAAATCGATGAACCCCAGCCCCTCAAGCCATCCGCTGCCCTCGTGGAGGCTGCCCCAGGCCCAGCTGCCGAAGATCGGGTAGATCAGGCCGCATACGAAGATGCTGTAGAGCATGTAACCGGTGAACTTGGTGCGCTCGGCCATGGCGCCCGATACGATGGTGGCCGCGGTGGCGGCGAAAACCGCCTGGAACATCCAGAACGCCAGCACCCAGGGATCGCCGTCCGGCGAGAAGTCGGCCAGAAAGAAGCCGGACGTGCCGAACCAGCCTGTGGCCGAGGCCCCGAACATCAGGCCGAACCCGATGGCCCAGTAGATCAGCGAGCCCATCGAGAAATCCATCAGGTTTTTCATGAGGATATTGACCGCATTCTTGGCGCGGGTGAAACCGGCCTCCACCATGGCGAAGCCGGCCTGCATGAAAAAAACGAGGGCAGCGGCAATTAAGGTCCAGAGATAGTTGGCATGGGTCTGCACCAGATCGATGGCCTCTTTGTTGCTCAGGGCCGTGGGCGCCTCGTCGCCGGCCCAGGCACGGCCCGCCCATAAGCCCATGATTGTCAGTACGGTTAGCATCGCTTTCACGTGTTGTCTCCTTAAAGCTGTTAGGGATGCCGGGCGGCGGGCCATGCCGGCCGTCGTCGGTCGCCCTCGTCCGGGGTGCGTCGTCTGGGAGGGGCCGATCGCCTCCTCCCCTCACCCGGTTTTTCCTCAGATTGCTTCCTTGCCGGTTTCGCCGGTGCGAATCCGCATGGCCTCGCCCACGGGAAGCACGAAGATCTTGCCGTCGCCGATCTTGCCGGAGGAGGCGTTTTCCTTGATGGTCTGCACCACCTGGTCGCTTAATTCAGCGTCGACGACGAGATCGATCTTGACCTTGGGGACGAAGTCCACCTGATATTCGGCACCCCGATAGGTTTCCTTGTGTCCTTTCTGGCGGCCGAATCCTTTGACTTCGCTGATGGTCATGCCTTTGACCCCGATCTGGTTGAGGGCATTTTTGACATCATCCAGCTTGAAGGGCTTGATGATGGCTTCGATCTTTTTCATGGCTGCGGTCCTTTCGGTGACGGTTGCGATTCAGTCGTTTCGAATTGAACTCCCGGGTTCCAGTTCGCGAGGTAGAGAGGCAAAGGGTGTGCCATTGGAGGGCGGCGTAATATAACTATTCAAATTCTATATATTTTTAGTTTATAGAGCACCTGATCCCATCACTGAAAACCACGCGCAAATATTGCAATTACGTATATATATATCCCCAATAATACAAAATTGAATTTTAATTGCTGGTGGTTTGCATTGCGGTTGAACTGGAGGGAGCGGGCTCAGGGGGCCAGAAAGAGCTGCCAGTACTTTTGCACCCGCTGTCGGGGTTTCGCGAACCGCGTGGCCTCGACCCGGGCCGGCTGGTTCTGAAGGCTGAGGCGATGGGCGGCCGCCCGAAAAATGAGGTAGGCTTCACGCAGGAAATAGGCTGCTTCGGGCTCCAGCAGTCCGCTGTCGATCAGGGCGACCAGGAGACGGACGTTGTCGGTCCACGCGGTCAGGGCCGGGAACTGATGCGATTGGCCCAGGATCATGAATTGCACCAGAAACTCGATATCCACGATGCCGCCGCGGCCCTGTTTAAGATCGAAGATATCCTCCGCCTTGAGGCTCTGTTCCTTGCGAAGTTTTTCGCGCATATCGACGATTTCGGCCTGCAGGCGAGCCTGTTCGCGGGGCCGCTCCAGAATTTCACGGCGAATCCGGTTGAACCGGCGGTGTATGCTTTGATTGCCGCAGACGACGCGTGCCCGGATCAGGGCCTGATGCTCCCAGGTCCAGGCCTCCTCACGCAGGTATTTGGCATAGGCCTCGATGTGGCTGACCAGCGGTCCCGAACTGCCGCTGGGGCGCAAGCGCATGTCCGTCTCGTAAATCCGGCCCGCGCGGGTGTGGGTGGTGAGGATATGAATGACGCGCTGACCGAGGCGGGCAAAAAACTGGCGGTTGTCGATGGGCTGGGGGCCGTTGACGGTGTAACCCGTGTCGGCGCCGTGCAGGAAGACGAGGTCCAGATCGGAGCCGTAGCCCAGTTCAAACCCTCCCAGTTTGCCGTAGGCCACCACCGCGAACCCCTGGTCGAAAGGCGAGTCGTCTGACTGCCCGGCCGGGCGGCCGTGGCGGGCAACCAGGTGGTTCCAGGCCAGGCCGACGACTTCACGGAGGATGACTTCGGCCAGGTCCGTAAGGTGATCGCTGACCCGCATGAGCGGCAGTACGCCAGTCACGTCGGCCGCCGCCACACGCAGGGTGTTGACTTGCCTGAAAATGCAGATGGATTCGATCATAAACTCGAGGTCGTCCGGTGGGGTCTTGGCCACCACCGTGCGCAGCTCGTCGATGAGTTCAGCCTTTTCCGGCGGCGTGTAGAGGGTGCGCGGGTCGAGCAGTTCATCGAGCAGCACGGGCCGGCGGGCGATCAGCGCGGCAATGAAATGGCTGGCCCCGGCCAGTTGAACCAGATGTTGCAGAGCGGGCGGATTTTCAGCCAGCAGGGCCAGATAGGTCGAGCGGCGGCCGATGCCGGCAAGAATGTCGATGATGCGCGTGACGGTCCGGTCGGGAGCCTCGGCCCGCGCGGCCGTCTGCAGCATCTGCGGCAGCAGTCGATCGAGGCGCTGCCGGGCCTCGGCGCTGATTTTGTTGCGCTCGACCTGCCGGCGAAGAAACGCCAGGCGCGCCCGCACGTCGGGGGGGGACGCGAAACCGGCCCGCCCCAGCAACACGTCGGCTTGATCGGCATCCAGGGCTTCCTGCCAAATACCGTTGAATCCGTCCAGCCCGATGCCATGCGCTTCGTCCGCTGAGGGCGGCTCGTCTTCAGCGGCCAGCAGCGTGGCAAACTGACGATGGACCCAGTCCCGATGCTGATCGAGCGCCTGTTCGAAAGCGCGGGTGTCGTCGAAATCCATGGACCGGCCCAGGCGCGTGCGCTCCAGCGCTTCGGTCGGCAGGCGGTGGGTCTGCTGGTCGGCGAAAGCCTGCAGGCGGTGCTCGACCCGCCGCAGAAATACATAGGCCGCGCGGAGACGTCCGCGGACGTCCGCGGTGATGTAGCCGTTTTGCGCCAGCACGTCGAGAACCGGCAGAAGCCGCGGCTCCTGAAGGGCCGGCACCACGCCGCCGCGGATCAATTGGAAGAACTGGACAAAGAACTCGACTTCCCGAATCCCTCCGGGACCGAGCTTGACATCGTGCGTCATGCCCTTGCGGCGCACTTCCAGGGCGATCTTGTTCTTCATTTCGCGCAGGGACTCGAAAACGCCGTAGTCCAGGTAGCGGCGATAGACAAAGGGGCGCATCAGGGTCATCAGGCTGCGGGCGTCGGCGCCATCCCCGGCGACCACCCGGGCCTTGATCCAGGCATAGCGTTCCCACTCCCGTCCGTGGGTCTGATAATAGGTTTCCATGGCGTTGAAGCTCATGGCCAGCGGCCCGCTTTCGCCAAAAGGGCGCAGGCCGGTGTCCACCCGGAAAACGAACCCGTCGGCGCGGACCTTGCTCAGGGCCTGGATCAGCTGGCGGGCCAGGCGGGTGAAAAAGTCATCATTGGATATGGGATTGTCGCCGCCGGTGGTCTGCCCCCCCTCGGCAAAGGCGAAGATGAGGTCGACATCCGATGAAAAATTGAGCTCGCGGGCCCCGAGTTTGCCCATGCCGACCACCAGCAGCTGCAGCGGGCGCCCGTCCGCTCCCGTCGGTTCGCCGTACGTCCGCGCCAAAGCCATGTGGAGAACGTCCAGGGCCCTCGTGATGCAGACGTCGGCCAGATGGGAAAGCTCGCTCAGGATCTCATCGAGCGAGGCCCTTCCGGAAAGGTCGCGCCAGGCGATCCGCAGCATCTCCTGCCGGCGGAAGGCGCGCAGGGCCTTGAAGAGTTCGTCCTCGGCGACGTCGCTGGCGGCGGGCATTAGCCGGTCCAGACGTCGGGTATAGACCGGCCGGTCGATGGTGCGGTCCAGATCGCCGCTTTGGATGGTTTGCGACACCCATGCGGGTGTTTGGGCCGCGTGGCGGGCGATAAAGTCGCTGAAGCCGAGAACCCGCCGGATTTCAGCCTGGATAGCGGCGTCAGCAGGCAGGGTGATGTTGGCGTGACGGGCCGCGGTTTGAAACGTCTGCCATCGTTGTTCGATATCGCTGTCCAGATGCTTTTCGGGCGGGTGCATGGGCAGGGTTTTCCTCAAAGCGCATGGTTGTGACCGCTGCCGTTTCGTCGCCGGCGTTCTCAGGGCTGCATATAGCCCCAGTCCACCAGTCGCTGGTAGGCGTGTTGCGCATGGGCGCCTTGCTGCACGACCTTGAGGTAGGCGATATAAAACCGGGCGGATTCTTCCTTCCGCTGAGACCCTTCCCGCGAGAGGCCTCTAAGAAAGAGGAGTTCCGGATTGCCCGGCAGCAGGCGATCGCAGCGGTCAAAATTGTCGAAGGCCTCGTCGAATTGGCCGATGTTGATCCGGGCAATGCCCATGATCAACTGGGCCTGTGGCTCCTGGGGGTTGATCTGGCTCGCGTCGCGGGCATAGCGCGTGGCATTGGCAAAGCGCTCCTGCATATACTGGCATTTGGCCATGAGGAGGTGCGCCGCGTAATCCCGGGGCGCCTGCTTCAGCGCGCTCAGCAACTGCTTCTCGGCGGCCGGGTAGCGTTTGCGGGCCATCTCCTTTTCGCCGTTCTGCATGGCCTCGATCGCCCCGGCCATCCGGCGCAGACCCGCCGTGTGGTCCTTGTAGCGTTCACGGTAAAGGGGGTCGCCGGCACGATCCGGATAGCGGGTGCGAATGGCCTCGATCGCCGTCTGGTAGCGCTCATCGCTCATGGGGTGCGTGGCGAAGAGCAGTTCGACCGCATTGCCCTTGCGGCGGCTGAGATTGCGCAGCATGTCCATCAGGTCTTCAAAGCCGTCCGGGTTGTAGCCCGCCGCCGCCATATACCGCAGGCCCAGGTCGTCGGCTTCGCGCTCGTTGTCGCGGCTGTAGGAGGCCAGAAGCGCCCCGGCGCTGAGAGCGCCCACCTGACCCACGAGGTCGCCCAGCCCCGAGCCCTGGCCGCCGGCCATGGCCGACGCCCCGCCCACAAGGGTCTGGGTGAGGGCCGCTTTCGACATCTGCCGGGCGGTGTGGCGGGCATTGACATGGCCCAGCTCATGACCCAGCAGGGCGGCCAGTTCAGCCTCGCTGTCGAGTTTAAGAAGAATTCCGCGCGTGGTGGCGATGGTGCCGCCAGGAAAGGCATAGGCGTTGACATAGGTGGCGTTGACCACCTCGAAGCGATAGGGCATCTGGGGTCGGTGGGTGCCCGGCACCAGGCGCTTGCCGGTTTGGGCCACGTAGCGGGCGAGTTTGCGATCTTGAACGAGGCCGTAGTCGGCCGAAATCTGGAAGGGCGAATGCTGGCGGTCCACTGCCAGTTCATCCTGCTCGGAGACAAGCATGAGTTCGGATTTGCCGGTCACCGGATTGGTGGCGCAGCCCGTCATCCATGCGGCGGCAGCCAGCGTCGTGCAGCGGATGAAATCCCGGCGGTTCAGTCCACCGGCGAGAGCCATGCCTTTGGGGGTCCATCTCATGGTGATGTTTTCCTCATTTTGTTGTCGGGCTGTGGGGGCCGCTGGTGATGGTGGCGGGGGGCCCGGGGAATGAACCGAATCGATCCCAATGGTTCAGGCTATAGCGAAAAACGCACGGGGAGTAAACAGGCTGAAGGTGACACCCACCCGCTGGGCGCGCATTTACGGCTTGATTATTTGCACCGGATGCGGTTATTATCCCCGTTCCCGCATGGCGCCCCGCGAAGTATGCGTCTGAAAATGCGGATAAAACAGGTGGATGCCGGAAGCAGACAAATTTGTCATAAAATTTGCCGTTTGGCGACAAAAGTGTCTGATTACGACGATCCCATCATCCTCTCCAGAGGGGCTGCCAGCAGTAACCGCCTGATATGGATGCATAATTTGGGATTCCATCTCATGGCATGCCGCTTGCTTTGCCAGTTGAGGGGTGAAACGGCGGCCTACCCGCGCGTGACCGGTTGGACCTTTCCCATCCCTGCATGACGAGGACAGTGATGTCGAAGGCCGATGGCACCGATGCCCAGCAGGCATCCGGGGATTCTTGTCGCCTGCGGGCACCGGATGGCGCCTGCCAATTCGATTAGGAGGATCAGCGTTTATGTGTCGATTGTTTGCCATTACCAGCCAGGACCCACTGTCGCCCATGGTGGCCCTTCAGGCCCTGGACGTGATGCGGGAAGGCCACGACGGCTCCGGTGTCGGGCTCTTCCTGCGGGATCTGGGCGGGCCCTTCGATGAAATCAAGGATGCCCCGATTCTGTCCGGCATCTTCAGTGAGGCCGGCTTGCGCCGCTTGGACACCTATATGATGGATCTGGGTTTCATGACCAAATACAAGCTCTCCATCAAGGTGCCCAAGACCCCGCCGCCGGGGGTGCCGCGCCGGGACATCTATCTGGTGCGCGCCTACGAATACCCCGAGGATTGGGACGGGATGCCCCAGAGCGAGCTTTACAACCGGCTGCTGGAGACACGCCTGACCCTGCGGGCCATGGGGGACGAGACCGGCGACATGATCGTCTTCTCGTTCTGGCCGGATGTCATCATGATCAAGGAGATCGGCGACCCCCTGCGCGTGGCCAAACACCTGATGCTGGACCGCAAGGAACTGCAGGCCCGCATCATCATGGCCCAGGGGCGGCAGAACACCAACTACGCCATCAATCTTTATGCCTGTCACCCGTTCTTCATCCAGGGCTATTCCACCATGACCAACGGCGAGAACACGGCCTTCATCCCGATTCGGGAATACCTGTCCTCGCGCGGATTCCCGGGCTATGTCGGCTACCAGTCCGACTCGGAGGTGTTCACCCACATCCTGCATTTCGCCGTCAACCGGCTGGGGCTGGGGGTCGAGGCCTACAAGCACATCATCACCCCGTTGCAGGAGGCCGATCTGCACGCGCACCCCAACCACCAGCTGCTGACGGGTCTCAAGCAGACCTGCCGCAAGCTGATCATCGACGGGCCCAACTGCGTGATCGGCTCGCTGCCCGACCACAGTCTTTTCATGGTTCAGGACCGCAAGAAACTGCGCCCCGGCGTGGTGGGCGGCCGTCCGGGCCGTTACGCGTTTTCCTCGGAGCTCTGCGGCCTGGATGCCGCCATCCCCGAGCGCGACAAGTCTCAGGATTTTCAACCCATGCATCTGGACACCGCCATCGTGAACGCGGATCGTCAGGAGGTCAAGATATGCAGCCAGAAGGACCCATTGCACCTTTCTCACTGAGCATCAAGGATCTGCCCTGGCAGATCGCGTGGGACAAGGACAAGTGCTCGCTCTGCGGCCGCTGCACGGCCTCCTGCCCGGTGAACGCCATCGAGCTCGGCGTCTTCCGCAAGCGCCAGGTGGCCCCGGCGGTGGGGATTCTCGAGGCCCCCGAGAACGCTTACACGCTCTATTACGGTATCCGCCAGAAAACCGATCCGGCCTATGCCTGCGTGGGCTGCGCCATGTGCAACATGGTCTGCCCGAACGACGCCATCATCCCCATGCACGGGGACGAAATCGACAAGCTGCGCATGCACGGCGACCGCGGCGGCCAGGCCCGGCGGCGCGGGGGGCGGCGCAACGATCCCGGCAGCCTCCTGGACCAGATCAAGTTCATCCGCATCTCGATGCTGACCGACCCGGCCCT
>JASJCD010000092.1 GCA_030066135.1 Desulfobacterales bacterium
AGGTGCATGGTCTCGTTGGTGGAACCGCCGGTGGCCAGAAGCCCCACCATGGCGTTGACCACGGATTTTTCGCTCACCACATGGGCGATGGGCACGTAATCGTCGCCCAAATGGGTCATGGCGGCCACCCGTCTGGCTGCCGACCGGGTCAGGGCGTCACGCAGTTTCGTCCCGGGATTGACGAAGGAGGCGCCGGGGAGGTGCAAACCCAGCATTTCCGCCATCACCTGATTGGAGTTGGCGGTCCCGTAAAAAGTGCAGGTACCGGGACTGTGATAGGACTTGACCTCGGCCTCCAGCATTTCCTGGCGTCCGATCTTGCCTTCGGCAAAGCGTTCGCGCGCGCGCGCTTTTTCCTTGTTGGGCAGGCCGGATGGCATGGGTCCCCCGGGTATCAGGATCATGGGCAGGTGCCCGAACTGCAAGGCGCCCATGAGCAGTCCGGGCACGATCTTGTCGCAGATGCCCAGCAGCAGCGCCCCGTCGAATACGTTATGGGAAAGGCCAATCACCGTGGACATGGCGATCACGTCCCGACTGATCAGGCTCAGGTCCATGCCCGGCTCCCCCTGGGTAATCCCGTCGCACATGGCCGGTACGCCGCCGGCGAACTGGGCATTGCCCCCGGCCTCGCTGACCGCCTGCTTGATGATCTCGGGGTAGCCCCCGTAGGGCTGGTGGGCGGACAACATATCATTGTAAGCAGAAATAATACCGATGTTGGGCACATCGTCCTTTAGAAGGGCCGCGCGGCAGCCGCCCACACACCCGGCCAGGTCGTGGGCCAGATTGGAACAGGGCAGTTCATTGCGAAATACGCCATCGCCCCGCGCCGCTTGCGCCCGCTGCAGATAGGCTTCACGGTTTTTACGGCTGCGTTCGACGATACGGTTGGTAACCTTTTCAACGGTGGTATGCATGGTTGGCACTCCTCAAGGCGCCCAATAGATGGACACCGGCGTTTTCTGCTGGCGCAGAATAAATCGAATGGGCATATCCTCGGCGGGGCCTTCCCCTTGGGCCTGCTTCAGAACGTCCTTTTTGTGACGGCCGGTAATATGCAGATAAATCTGCCGGGCGTCGAGGATGGCCGGCAGGGTCAGGGTCATGCGTTCATGGGGGGCGGTGCGCGGGGCAATCCCCATGCAGGTCTGAACGCCGCGCAGGTCGGTGGCCCGGGACAGTTGTTGCGCCCCGGGAAAGAGCGATGCCGTATGACCGTCGTCCCCCATGCCCAGGATGAGCACATCAAAGGGCCGGGGCATCTTCTTCAGATGGCGTTCACATTCCGCTTCGCCGGCCGCAGCGGTGGCCGCGGTATTTTTAAGGCCGATGAACACGGCGGCCGCCGCTTTATTCCGGAGCAAGCGGCTTCGCACCAGATGCTCGTTGGAATCCGTCTCATCCGTTGCGACCCAGCGCTCATCCACCAGGGTGATCACCACCTTCGGCCAGTTCAAGTCCATGGCGGACAACTGTTCGAACAGGGCCACCGGCGTCGATCCGCCGGAGACGACCAGGCTTGCCCGGCCGCTTTCAGCCACCCCGACCGTCAGCCGTTTTCCGATTTCAGCCGCCAGGTCAGCGGCCAGGCGATTGCGCGCTGTAAACGTTTTAAAATCGATGCGCATGGGTCCCCTTCGTTCATACCGAGACAAGATGGCGGTAGTATTTATGCTTCTGCGCGGTGATCTGCCTCGCCCCACCTCCCGGGCTGCCGCCGCTATTCCTCCCACTCCCGACCATCCCGGGCCAGAAGCGCCACCGAGGCGACCGGGCCCCAGGTGCCGGCCGGGTATTTTTTGGGCGGCTCGTTGCACCGTGCCCAGGCATGCTGGATCGAGTCGATCCAGGCCCATGAACGTTCCACCTCATCGCGGTGGACAAACAGGGCCTGGTTGCCGTTCATGACCTCCAGGATCAGACGTTCGTAGGCATCGGCTACGCGCTCGACCTCAAACGCCTCGGAAAAGCTCAAGTCCAGCATGGTGCGCTGCAACTGTACATTGCGGGCGACACCCGGCACCTTGTTGAGAATTTCGATCTCCACGCCCTCGTTGGGCTGCAGCCGGATGACCAGACTGTTGGGCGGCAGGTTTTTGTAAGACTCCTTGAAGATGTTGTGGGGCAGTTGTTTGAAATTGATGACCACTTCCGAACGCTTGGTCGCCATGGCTTTACCGGTGCGCAGATAAAAGGGCACCCCGGCCCAGCGCCAGTTGTCGATATCCACCCGGATGGCGACGAAAGTTTCCGTCGTGGAGTCGGGGTTGCCGTCTTCTTCCTGCAGGTAGCCGGTTACCGCTTCGCCCTTGATAAATCCTTCGGTGTACTGGCCGCGGACGACCCTTTCTTCCAAGTTATCCAGGGTGATCGGCCGCAGCGCCTTGAGCACCTTGAGTTTCTCATTGCGCAGGCTGTCGCCGTGCAGGTTGACCGGCGGCTCCATGGCCACCAGGGTCAGGATCTGCATGAGGTGATTCTGGACCATGTCCCGCAGTTGGCCGGCCTGGTCGAAATAGCCCCAGCGCCCCTCGATGCCCACCTGTTCGGCCACCGTAATCTGGACATGATCGATGGTGTTGTGGTCCCAGTTGGTGGTGAAGATCGAATTGGCGAAACGCAGGGCCAGCAAGTTCATGACCGTTTCCTTGCCCAGGTAATGGTCGATCCGATACACCTGCTCCTCGGAGAAGCGCCGCGCCACGGTGTCATTGATCTCCTGCGAGGTGGCCAGATCGCGGCCGATGGGTTTTTCCAGGACTACCCGGGTTGGCGGTGCAACCAGGTCGGCATGGGAAAGGCCTTTGCAGATGGCGTCAAAGAGAAAGGGCGCCACCGAAAAATAATTGACCAGGACCCGCTTTTCCTGATCGACGACCTCGGCCAGGCGAGTGTACTCGTCCGCGACATCCAGATTGATCAGTACGTAGTGCAGGCGGGCCAGCAGCCGGTCGACCACCTCGGGTACCAGGGGTTCCGTGACAAAGGTTTCCAGGCTCGCACGCATTCTGGCGGCGAATGCTTCCGGGTCGAGCGCATGGCGGGCAACCCCGATGATGCGCGTTTCGTCGTGCAGCAAGCCGGCCTTGTCCAGTTGATAGAGTGCGGGGACCAGCTTGCGTCGGGATAGATCGCCCAGCACCCCGAAAATCGTGAAATCGCATGCTCGCTTGTCGGTGCTCATCTTACCCTTTCCCTTTCTGGTCGGGCCGCGTGGAAGCTCTCGCGCGTAAAGCGACGCGCGCTGCTGTTGGTTGCACGCCCAACATAGATCCACATCCCTTCCATTTTCATACCCCACTTGCGTGAAAGGTCGCCGTTACGATGGCCTGGGCCTCCTGCTGAATACGTCGCAGGTGCGTCTCGCCATTGAAGCTTTCCGCGTAGATTTTGTAAATCTCCTCGGTTCCGGACGGCCGGGCGGCAAACCAACCGTTGGCGGTGACCACCTTCAGCCCCCCGATGGGGGCCTGGTTGCCCGGGGCGTGCGTCAGTTTGGCGACGATCGGTTCGCCGGCCAGTTCCTCGGCGGTAATTATTTCAGCCGAGAGCCGGCTCAACACCGCCTTTTGCGCCACAGTGGCCGGAGCGTCGATGCGTTCGTAGACCGGGGCGCCGAATTCTTCCGCGAGCGATTGGTAGATTTCTCCAGGGTCCCTGTCGGTTTGAGCCATGATTTCACCCGCCAGAAGATCCATGATGACGCCGTCTTTGTCCGTGGTCCACACCGAACCGTCCCGCCGCAGAAACGATGCGCCCGCGCTCTCCTCCCCGCCAAAGGCGTAGTCGCCGCTTTGAAGGCCGTCCACGAACCACTTGAAGCCAACCGGCACCTCAGACAGTCTTTTACCCAGACTTGCCGCGACGCGGTCAATCATCGCGGTGGAGACAAGGGTTTTACCCACTGCGGCGGACGCCCCCCATGCGGGGCGATTCTGAAACAGATACCATATGGCCACGGTAAGATAATGATTCGGATTGAGCAGCCCGGCGCTTCTGGTGACGATTCCGTGGCGATCGACGTCCGTGTCGTTGCCAAAGGCGATGTCGTATTTTTCTTTGAGTTTGATCAACCCTTGCATGGCATAGGGTGAGGAACAGTCCATGCGGATTTTGCCGTCCTTATCCAGGGGCATGAAGGCAAAGCTGGGATCCACGACCGGATTGACGACCTCGAGGGAAAGACCGTAGCGCTCAGCGATGGGCGCCCAGTAGTCGACCGCGGCCCCGCCCATGGGGTCCACCCCCAGTTTGAGTCCAGCCGCGGCGATCTTCTCCATGTCGATCACATTGGCAAGGTCCGCCACATAGGGGCTAATGTAGTCATATTCGTGGGTCGTTGCGGCTTTGAGCGCCCGTTCAAAGGGTATCCGTTTGACGCGCTCGCAGCCCTTTTCGAGAATCACGTTGGCCCTGTCGGCAATCCACCGGGTGACGTCAGTGCCTGCCGGTCCGCCATGGGGCGGATTGTATTTGAAGCCGCCATCTTCCGGGGGATTGTGCGACGGGGTAATGACCACACCGTCGGCAAGGCCCTGCCGACGGGCCTGATTGGCCGTCAGGATGGCATGCGAGATCACCGGCGTCGGGGTGTAACCCAAACCTTGGGGAACCATGACGGTCACACCGGCCGCCGCAAATACCTCGAGGGCGGTGGCCAGGGCCGGTTCGGACAGGGCATGGGTGTCCATGCCCATGAAAAGCGGCCCGTCGATCTGCCGGGAGGCGCGGTATTCGCATAGGGCCTGGCTGATGGACAGAATATGGTTCTGGTTGAAGCTGCTCTTTAGGGACGATCCCCGGTGGCCCGAGGTTCCGAAGGCAACGCGCTGGCTCGGCTCAGAAGCGTCCGGTTGGTGGGTGTAGTAAGCCGAAACGAGCCGTGGGATGTTGGCCCGCATGGCATTGGGCGCTGTTTTACCGGCCAGAGGGTGAATTTCCATCGCAAATCCTTTCGATAGGCGTCGCTGTGAATCAGACCGACGGCTTGCGGTCATTTATCTTTTAGCTGGCTTTTACTTCTCAGAGCCTTAGGTGATACATCGTCGCGCGTTTCTTTCTTCACGACCGCCGGGCACAAAACAGGCGGGCTGGCCGGAAACGCTCGTATGGGACCATTGTTAAAGGCATGGCTTTCGTCACGCGCCTTGGTCGACGTCACGGCGCACCAATGTTGCCGGACGAATGACGCCTTCCAGGATATGGGTGCTGCCCGGCGCGAGTGAAATGGTGTCGGTTGCGGCGTTGGCCGTCTCTACGCAAACCATGCGCATGTATTCATCGTCGCCGAAGTCCTTCATGGCCCGGGCTTTATCGATCCATGGATTCCAGACCACTGTCGTATGGCTTCCGTTTTTGGCAATACCGATTTGCCGCCGCAGGCCATGGTCTTCGATAATGCACACGGCCGTGGTATCGAGATAGATCCGGTCGGTTTCGCTCGCGATCGCAATATCGCCTTGCTGGACTTTGCGACGGAACCGGTCGACTTTGTCAAGATAGTCGCAACCTGCCAGTCCCTTGATCGTGATCTGCGAAGGAGAGGATATACTGAAATAACTGTGCAAGGCGCCGCTGCACTCGAAAGCCGCCGCGCCGGTGTTGGTGGCCGTTAATTTCACCCTCAAGACATCGGAAACCGTTACGTCGATGGCCAGCCGAAAAGAGTGGGGCCAAAGCTTCATGGTTTGTGCGCTGTCAGCAATCGAAAGTTCCAGACGCGTGCTTTGATCCGCAAGCGCTTCCGATGCGCTCACCGACCAGACGGCGGTGCGCACAAAACCGTGTGCAGGTTTGGTATTGTCCGTGGGATGGTCGGCAAACCAGGGCCAGCATACGGGGATACCGCCCCGAATGGGATGCCCTGTTTCAAAATCGCTCGCACGGCTGAGCCACAGCACCTCCTCGTGGCCGCGAGGCCGAAAGGCGAGAATTTGCCCGCCGTGCAAGGCGACCGTCGCTTCACCGTGCGGATTCTTTATTTCCGCAACCACCAGTCCGCCGGGGCCTTCTTTGAAGCCAAGCTGATTGGGAATCCCATAATTTCGATTCAGCGCCGATAGAGCCATATGATCCATATTTTAACGCCGCCAGGGGCACTTAGATTGTTTTTGGAGATACGTTCTAGTCACGGTCACGATCGATGCGGAAAGTGGCCACAAAGGGCAGATGGTCGGAAACTTCGTCCTTGTAGTTCTCGCGCCCGATGTCCATGCTCCAGTGCATGGGGAACAACCGCAGGCTGCCGCGGACATATTCCCGGCTGAAGGTGCGCGTAATTGCAAAGCCGTCCAGAAGATTGGCGCGGCCCTTTTCGAGAATATGCGAGAAGCGCTCCTGCAGATCCCAGGAAGACAGAAAATCCATCACATCGTCGCCGCCCAAGTGGTGAAAATTGCTGATATCCTGCCCGGGAATCATGTTGAAGTCGCCGGTCAGGATGATATCTTCGCGCCCGTTGGACCGGCATTCCTGAATAAAAGCCAATATGACCTTGGCCTGCTCGTCCCGGATCCGCTGGTTGGGCAGCGAGCGGCCGGATTTTAAATGGACGACGATAAGGGTGAAATCGAACTTCCAGATTTTAAGGTCGACGGCCAGGGCCTTGCGCTTGTCCGGGTCACCCAGGTCGGAGCCCGCGACCAGCCGCGGGTTGGTGGCCTGGATGCCGTCCTTGTAAAGAATCCCGATCTGAAGCTTGCCGGACTGTTCCACCAGGGCGGCGTGATAGGTCAGTCCCCGTTCGGCAAGCCCGGCGATCAGCTTGTCCAGCACCTCCTTGGGATTGATTTCCACCAGGGCCACGACTTCGGCATCCAGCATGGCCAAACCCTGAACTTGTTTGGCGATACGCGCTTCCGGTATGCCATGAAACCCTTCCAGGTTCCAGGCGGCGATGTTGGCGGTCGATCTTTTAAAAACATTCACGCGCTCGCCTCCTCTTCAAAAATTGAAGGGATGGCTGGTGGTCAGCCTTACCCCTCCGGCCGCTTTGCAGCCGCGCTTAGGTTAAGTGTCGCATGACACTTTCGAGAGGCCCCTGTTTGAATTTACTCCGCCATGCGTACGCGAAAAGGACACCGGCCATGCAGAAGACGAGCGCCGCGAGCACGGCAAATGAAAGGTTTTGATTTTCCAGTCGGCCCCACGCCTCCAGGAGCCCCATACCAATCAGGACATGTCCCACGTACAATGTAAGCGCTAACTGGCCGGTCGCCACAAATGGCCTCAGACATTTAGAATGACCATGCCGCGCCCCGAATGCAACCGCGGCGGCAATCACAGCGCAGGCGGTCCCGGCCCCGGATAGCATGTAAAACGGCATGGGCGGCATGGGCCCGCTACCCAATAGGGCCGTAATGATTTCCCGCTCGGCGGCCGGGACGCCGGACGTCAGGGTGCGCACGAGAAACCGACTCGCAACCTCAGCCGCGAGGGCGACGGCGGCTCCCCAGGTAAAAACCCGTCGCTGCACACGTGGATCGCCCATGTCCAGGCGGCCCAGAATCATGCCCACCAGCATGAAGGCCAGCCAGGGCACGACCGGGTGAAAACCATTGAAAAAGAGATGGCGTAGAAAGCCGGCCGGACGCCAGAGCCCATCGTAGGACAGGGTTTGCCAGTCCCAGCCTTTTTCGTAGTCGAAGACCAGGATCAACACAACGAAGGCTGCTACGAGGCCTCCGGCCAGGGCACCGAGCCGCTTGCTGGGGGCGGCCAGCAGGAAGGCCGCCACCACGATATAGACACCGTAGAAATGCAGGATGTCGGCCGGCCAGATCGGGGTATAGAGGGTGCCGACAACGAAGAGGAAAAAGGCCCGTTTCAGGAGCGTGCGACGATTCGCACCCAGCCGCTGAGGATCCTTGGCGAGGCGCGCTTGACGGGAAAGAAGCGCGATCCCCACACCGGCCAGGACGACAAAGGTGGCGGCCGCGCGGCCTTCCAACAGACCAACCAGACCCACAAGCCACGGCGGTCCATTTTCCCCGGCACCCATGACGATTTTGAAATTGACCACCACCATGCCGAACACCGCCAGGGCCCGCGCCAGATCATAGCCGATGATACGATTTTGCATGGGGTTTCCTCGGTGGCGTGCTTTCCGGGTGCAAAAACCTCGCGCGCTTTGCGCTGATATACAGATCGCGGTTAGGAATCCGTGAATTCGACGACCAGTTTTCCCCGTACCCGGCCCGACCGGCTGTAGTCGTGGGCCGCGCGAATCGTTTCCATGCGGTAGGTACGATCGAGGACGGTCCTGAGCTTGCCTGCGTCGATCATTTGACGGATAGCCTCCAGATCTCCACCTGATGATTTAACCCAGGCAAAATCCCGCCTTTTCCCGCCGCCCCAGATACGGGTTAGGGGATAGCTGAACTTTGCGAGCATACCGAGGGGATCGGGAAGATTGGAAATGAACACCCCCGAAGTTTTTAACAGTGTCCGGCACTGCGAAAAGGAAGTCACCGCGGCCGCATCGTAGATGATATCGTAGGTTTCATCCAGGTCGCTGACGGGATGCGCCCGATAATCGACAACACGATCGGCACCCAGACCGGCCACCATTGCTTGATTGTCGCCGCTGCACACGGCTGTGACGAACCCCCCCAGGGCCTTGGTCATCTGGACGGCAAAAATACCGGTGCCGCCCGAAGCGCCGTTAATCAGGACCGCATCACCCGGCTTGATCCCGGCCTTGTGAACCAGTGATTGATAGGCGGTCAAAGCCGCTAGGGGGACTGAAGCGGCCTCGCGGTGGGACATGGAATGCGGTTTGAACGCCAGCGTGTCTTCGCGCGTGACGGCCAGTTCGGCATAGGCACCGCTGCGGGCAAAACCGGTCCACGAAGGGTCTGGCAAGGTATCCACCAGGCAGAAGACTTCGTCGCCGACACTGAAACGGTGCACATCACGCCCAACGGCGACGATCTCGCCCGAAACGTCGTTTCCCAGGATCATGGGAAACCGGGCGCCTAAAAGAAATTTGAGCTGGCCCTCGCAGATTTTCCAATCCAAGGGATTGATGCCGGCGGTGTTGACTTTGATGAGGACCTGGTTGGGCGCGGGGGTCGGTTCAGGATGGTCGGAGGCCAGTTCCAAAACGTCCGATCCTCCAAATCGGTTGATGACGATGGCTTTCATTGCGCACCCATGTGGCGGTGTGGGGCGTGTAGAATGCTTCGCCCGCCTGGATCCTAAAAAAGGAAGTAAAAATCAACGTCACGCATAGACGCGCACGCAGGGAACAGGCCTTTATCAATCCACACGCACAATACGGAAACGATGGATGATGGGTTCAAATATCGAAACGATCATGCGGGCCATGCCGAAGCTAAAATCCGAATCCACCAGAAAAACGGTCTGGGAGAGTTTCTCACCGTGCTTGTAATGTTCGAAGGCATCGACGATTTCTTCGATATCCAGATAGGTAAACGCGATGTTTTCGAGATCCTGGAAATAAACCCTTTCCTCGGCCTGCGGCTTGAGGTCAGGGTCGTTTGCCAGGCTCTTGAAGTAGGATATGGGATCCTGCTTAACAAGAACGCCGGAAGCACGCAGATGGATTACATTTTCATCCGGATCGTAAGTGTAGGTCATCATGGCCGTCTTTCCTCGTGGCAACAGAGGGCCAGCCATTACGGCCCTCGCTATCAGGCTCCGGGAGCAATGCGTGGACGGTGCCGGCCGCAAATTGGGAGAGGACCACCGCGCGATCAGGCGTCGGCGTTATCCGCCGGTCTGACGCCTTACTCCATTCCGTTGAACCGGTAGTGCCCCGTTAGCCGGAATTTGAATAAACAGTCTTCCTCCTGGGTACCCGCGCCGATATTGTGAATGACAAGGGGTATATGATTACGGTTCACGCGATCGCTTACAACCATTATGTGCGGCAAGTGGGGCGGTATGATGCAAGTCACCAGATCCCCGGCTTTAAAATTAAAAACCTGCTTGGATAAGCGTAGCTGCCACCCTTTCCTTTCAAAAAAGGTTTGGAGATTTGGTACACGCCGGTGATCAATATTCCGGTCGGGCCGCTCGAGCCCCCATAGTTGGGGATACGCTGAAAAGTGACGTTGCATGTCTTCATGCACGTATTGCTGCAGATCGAAATCGTAGGCGATCCGCATGGCACGTATGATAACATCGGTGCAAACGCCTCTGTCAATCGGCACATCGCCATTGGGGTAGCCAAGCGATTGATAGCTGGGATCGTATATATGCGTTTTACCGATTTGGCTTCGGGCCGCCGCCACGAAATCATGCCTGCGGCTCGGTTCAGCGGAATCGATATAAGCCACCAGCAAAAAGAGGATTGTAAGCAGTGTGTATCTTTTCATAGGTTCACATCATCTGATTTCATCATGGCACCACGTATCAGCCAGTAATGATACAGCGCCTCTAATGTGCCGACGGGGTCGTATAAAACGCAGGTTTTTCTATCTGACGTACTGATAAAACATTTGACCGAGGGAGGCCTGGCAAAGCTCCCGACAATAGCATTTTTAATTGCCGGCTGGACATCAGGAAGGTGATTTACACGCTAACATAGGAGCCTTCGCGTGTAAAGCATCGTTGATTGTGAAGTAAATGCCCGGGGGCATATTGACGACAACCTGTCGTCTGGTGGGTCAATTAAAAAACTTGCGTTCCGGAACGGGCGGCACATCCACCTGCCACGGTTTCCAGACGGGCGGCGCGCTGGGGTTCAGTTGCTGGAAGCCGTTTCCTTGAACCTGCAGCAGGGGCAGGGCCTGCAGGGAATCGCCGTTACCTTCGAAACGCATGGCGCCGGTAACGCCGTCTTCCGTTTCCAGGCCCAACAGGCGGTGGCGGATGCCCGCCCGCAGCCAGGCATCGGGGTGCAGAACGGTGGTGAGCATCACCCGGGCGGCATCGTAGGCGATGGCCTCGATAAAGCCGGGCTGGCGTCCATAAATCGCCTCGAAACGCAGCACGAAAGATCGCACCGTCGGGTCCTGGCTCTCTGGGAAGAACCCGGTGGTCAGAATGGCGCCCTGGACGTATTCCCCGGCCGCATCCAGAAGTTTGGTCGAAAACCAGAGGTTGGTCCCCAGCAGGGTCGTGTTGACCACGTCGTGGTAGGCCAACTGTGGCACGACCAGACCGAGCATCTTGGGGGCATCGGGGATAAAAACGGCCTCGAAATCCACAACGGGTTTCAATTCATCCGCTTCCGGATCCTTTTTCCGGCGCGTGCGCACGGTCTCCGGGGCCTCTTCTTCCGGGTCCGGCGGGGTATAACCCGGGATGTCTTCCAGCGGTCCCAGTAGATCCATCCCCTGGCGCATTGGTTTCATGTCCTCGGGAAGCTTGAAGTGACTCCCTACGAGTTTCTTGATGGCGGCCGCAAAATCCGTCTGTTGAGGATCGTAGGATTCGAGCGCCACCACCTGCCCACCCTCGCGATAGACAGCATCCCAGAAGAGATCCCGGAAATCGCGTCCATATTTCTCTTCCGGGTATAGAATCGCAAAACGCTGATATTTAAGGGTCTGGGTGGCGAAAGCCGCTAGCGCGTTGGCCTGCATGCGGGAGGTGATAAAATAGCGAAAGACATAATCACCGATATCGGTCAAACCTTCGCGTTGCGACAGCACCATGATTGGAATGCGGGACGCCTGGGCGACTTCGGCCGCACTTTCGGCCGAGGCGATCGGCCCGATAACCCCGGCCACCCGGGCTTCGGCGAGAGCGTCCATGGCCGCGGCAGCCTCCTGGGGATCGGAGGCTGTATCCCGCACGATCAGGCGTACCGGAAGCCCCGCCTGGATCTGCTGCAGGTCGTGGAAAGCCAGCTGAATGCCGTCCAGCGCCCGTTCACCAAAGGGCTGGTACGGGCCCGAGAGCGGCAGAAGGCAGCCGATGGTGTAGCGGTCGAAAGCAATTTTGTCGGCCAGCTGCGCCACAAGCTCTTCGGCCAAAGCGGCATTGGGATGTCTTCCGAAACGCTCCTGAAACGCGATCAGGAGCCAAACAGCATCGTCGTAGGCGCCCTCGCCGGCCTTGTTCAAGGCCAGCTGAAAGAAAAGGTAGCCGGCAGCGGGGCTCTCGGTTATCTGCCCCATCAGCAGTTCGATCTCATCGTCTTGCAGAAATGAAGCGGCATTCGCCATTTTATCCGCGAGGGTGGCCTGATCGGCATCCGCCGCCAGGGGATAGGCCAGGGCATAGAAATAGAAACTCTCCGACCAGGACTGGAGCGCTGCATGGGCATCGGCCACGATCAAATACAGGCGGTAGAGCTGCCGGGGATCCTCGACCGGCGCCACCAGATCCGGGTAGCGCGTCAGCATTTCCTGGTAGCGCTCCAGGCGATACAGTACGGCCATCATCTCGACGCCGGCTTCACCGGCGGCATCTGTTTGAGGGTGGGTCTCCAGTAGCTGCGCGAAACTTTCCAGGGCGGCATCGTCATCCTTGAGAAGAATCTGGATGCGGCCAAGGTTCAGCAGGGCCTGGGGCACGCGGGGGCTGTCCGGGAAGTTCTGGATCAGAACCTGGTAGTAGTTCTGGGCCGTGTGCAGGGCCCCCTTCATGTAGGCCTGCTGGGCGGTGGCATAGAGTCCCTCGTCCGAGGTGGGCTCAACCGTTTCCGGCATCCGGGCTGCCGGCGGCACACATGCGGCCAGCATGAGCGCGGCGATCAGTCCCGCCGCAGCGATCCAGCAGGAGACTCGAGGAGATGGCATCATGATCGTATTTCTTCTTGCCGTTTGCATTGAATCGGCCCTGACATCAAGCGACCGTCTGGTTGACCGACAGCCGCCGGAGATCAGATCGGCCGCTCAGGTTAACTGTGCTGTCTATATCACGAAGAGATGCTCCAGGTAAAACCCGGCGGTTGGTTTAGCCCTCCCATACACAGGGGCAGGGCCGTCAGGGCATGCGGAAACCTTTAAACGGATCGGGCTCCTCCAGGTTATCCGGGCCGCGGTATTCGGACTCGAAATCCACCGCGCGGACATCTTCGCAGATCTCGCGCACGTGGGCGATCACTTTCTGGTGCTCGGGGTGCACCTGATAGCGCTGCATGGCCGGTAGATTGGCAAATCCGGAAACAAGGGCAAAATCATAGGAGCGGTCCGAGCGCACGACATCTCGGCCGAACTCGTATATCTGGATTTCGACGATCTGGTCCGGCAGGGCGTCGAGCATCTTCTCCAGGGCGGCAATCTGCTCGTCGCCCGTTTCTGGCTTGAATTTGAACAGCACGATATGGTGCAGCATGTTGTTACCTCCCGTATCCAACGCGTTTCACGCGTCGGGTTGTGATTTCCGAAGCAGATGACGGACCATTTGCAGGACCAAGGTCAGGCACACCCCCCAGACCAAACTGTTTAAAGCGATGGGCACATAGATCCAGTATCCGGGGAACAGGTGGCGGGGATAGAGCGCCAGTCCCAGAATAGGGAAATACAGGACCTTGGTCATCAGGGTCAGCAGTTCAGTTATGCCGCTGCCGGCAACCCCGGCCTTCAGGGTGGCGGGTACGATCAACGTACAGGCCAGAAAGTGAAGGGCCGTCCATTTGAGGGCCGAGGCCAGAAAACGAACAAACTTCAATGCGCTTTCCCTTGGACTTCGGCCGCTGGCCGATGGTCGCACCAATGCGACCGGCTGTGGTCGCGGGAGGCCAACACCGGGCGGGGACGCACTGAATTGTCAGGAGCAGACGGAAGCCAGGCAGAATTTTGGCAACGGTATGCGACCTTTCGTCGGACCCGCGCCTGGGAGTCGACCTGTCCCGGTGAAAAAATCGTTCTGGCGAAGAAGCGCACGCATCCCCAAAGAAGCTTGAAAGCCATTGGAATTCCAGTTGAATTGTATCCTGTTCACCGCCCATGGGGCAATGATTCGGGTTTGGGGTGTTTTAATCGGGCCGTCGGGTCTTGTCAAATGAATCCTTGCAGGATTTGACCACGCCCGATGGATTATCTGGCGGGGTCCCGGACCGCGGCCCCGACTACACCTTGACGACGACCAGCGTCGGCAGTAAGTTGGTTTGCATGATTTCGCATTCAAATCGAACGTTGCGCTTTGGAGAGCATTTACACTTCCTTGTGTATTCAAATTGTGTGTCGAACAATCTTTCGGCCTTGAAGTTTCCTGTGGCATTTGATTGATTTTGAGGCATGCTTTCAATTTCTATATTTCCAGGACTTGAGTACCATATTAACTTCGGTTGCCCTGAATAGGGGTATCCCGGGCCTGTTGGATGGGAATCGACATGTCGCATGAAAATTTGGACGTCGCCGTCATCGGAGGCGGCGTATCCGGTATTACCGCCGCCTACCTGTTGCAGCAGCGCCACCGGGTGAGCCTTTACGAGCGCAACGATTACGTTGGCGGTCACACCCATACGGTGATCATCCCCGATGGGCCGGACGCAGGCACC
>JASJCD010000093.1 GCA_030066135.1 Desulfobacterales bacterium
GGAGAGCTACGCTGCATCGGCTCCAGCACCTATGAAGAGTACAAAAACCATTTTGAAAAGGACCGCGCATTATCACGTCGATTCGAAAAGATTGAAATCCACGAACCCAGCGTTTCCCAGACCGTGCGCATCCTCAAAGGCCTTAAATCACGCTATGAGGAACACCACCAGATCGTCTACACCGATCCGGCCCTGAAGGCGGCCGCCGAACTGTCGGCCAAATATGTAAACGACCGCTTCCTGCCGGACAAAGCCATCGACGTTATTGACGAAGCCGGTGCTTTTGTGCGCTTGACCGGATCGTCCCGGCGTACCAAGATCAATCCTGCGGATATTGAAAAGATTGTCGCCAAGATGGCCAAAATCCCGACACAGAGCGTTTCCACCTCGGATAAGACCAAGCTGGAAACACTGGACGACCGGCTGAAAACGGTCGTTTTTGGCCAGGACGACGCCATCTCCTCCCTGGTGACCTCCATCAAGCGGTCGCGGGCCGGATTGGGCATGCCGGGCAAGCCGGTGGGCTCGTTCCTGTTCACGGGACCGACCGGCGTCGGTAAAACCGAGGTGGCCCTGCAGTTGTCCCGCCTTCTGGATATCGAGTTCCTGCGCTTCGACATGAGCGAGTACATGGAAAAACACGCTGTGGCCCGGCTCATCGGTGCACCTCCGGGCTATGTCGGTTTCGATCAGGGCGGTCTCTTGACTGACGGCATCCGCAAACATCCCCATAGTCTGCTGCTGATCGACGAGATTGAAAAAGCGCACCCGGATATCTACAACATTCTTCTGCAGGTCATGGATCATGCCACCCTGACGGACAACAATGGTAAAAAAGCGGACTTCCGCAATGTGATCGTCGTGATGACATCCAATGCCGGCACCCGTGAAATGAGCACCGCCGCCATCGGGTTCGGTGACAAGCAAAAGGATACGGAAGCCAAGGGCCAGAAGGCCATCGAACGCTATTTCAGCCCCGAATTCCGCAACCGCCTGGATGGCATCATTCAGTTCCATTCTCTGTCGGTGGCCATTATGGAATTGATCGTGGACAAGTTCATTGACGAACTCAACGAGCAGATGGCGGCCAAGAAGGTCTTCGTCAACATTTCCGACAAGCTGCGCAACTGGCTGGCGCGCAAAGGACACGATCCGAAATACGGCGCCCGGCCATTGGGGCGGATCATCCAGACGGAGATCAAAGACCAACTGGCGGATGAAATCCTTTTCGGAAAACTCGTCAAAGGCGGGGTTGTCTTCGTGGATCGGGAAGAGGATGGTTTGACCTTCAAAATGGATTGAGGCTAAATTGTTGCGTGCCTTTCCAGCCACCCGTTTAACGCCATCATACTAGCCGCCATGCCGGTTTTTCGCCTGTCCAGCGATCTCACCTTCCCACCGCCGCACTTGGCCATCCGTGAAGGGCTCCTGGCCGTGGGGGGCGATCTCTCCATCGACAGGTTGGCCCTGGCTTACAGCCAGGGCATTTTTCCCTGGTACGCCGAAGACGACCCCATCCTGTGGTGGTCGCCCGACCCGCGTCTGGTGCTCTATCCCACCGAAATGCACGTTTCGCGTTCCCTGCGACGGCTACTGAAAAAAGACCGTTTTCGCTTCACCCTCGACACGGCTTTCAGCGAGGTTATCCGGAGATGCGCGGCCGTGCGTGGTCCTGACCACCCCGGCACCTGGATTGTTCCCGAAATGATCACCGCCTACGAACGGCTCCATACGGCTGGATTGGCCCATTCCGTTGAAGCCTGGATTGAGGGGGAGCTGGCCGGCGGACTCTACGGCGTGTCACTGGGGCGCACGTTTTTCGGCGAATCCATGTTCACACGGGTCAGCAACGCTTCCAAAGCAGCGCTCGTCGTTCTGATCCGCAATCTGCAACGGGTAGGGTTTGACCTGGTTGATTGTCAGGTCACCACACCGCATCTGATGCAGTTCGGGGCGCGGGAAATACCGCGCACGCGGTTTCTGAAGGACCTGCGCCGCTCGCTCCGGCATCGGACGCTGCAGGGCCGCTGGGATTTCAAGCCGGGGAGCGGGATCGGTCTGGTATGAAGATGTTGCGTGGGGCACGCCCCAGGCGGGTTCGGGCAATGGCCGCGCACAGCGCGGCGACCTTGCTCAGATCCTTGCGCCCGGGCTGATGTTCGACACCGGAGCTCACATCAACGGCATCCGGCCGGGCTGCGTCGATGGCGGCGGCAACATTATCCGGGGCCAGTCCGCCGGCCAGGACGACCGGATGATGCGCGGCAAGGGCCGATGCCGCGGACCAGTTCCATGAGAGGGCGTTTCCGCCCGGCAAGGGGCCGCCCACGCATTCCACGAGATAGGCATCCGCCGTGTATCGATTTATGGCCTCAAAACCGGGGGTGCCGTTGAAAAAGAGGGCCTTGATGACTTTCAACCCCGCGGTCTGCAGGTGTTGCACCAGGGCCGCGGTTTCGCGGCCATGCAGTTGGACCGCGCGCAGACCCGCCGTCTCCGCCACCCGCATAATCACTTCGTAGGGCTCGTTGACGAAAACACCCACAGGGCAGACGCGCGCAGGCAGCACCGAGGTGATCCGACCGGCCGCTTCAGCCGACAGGCTGCGAGGGCTGGGGGGGTAGAAAATATAGCCGATCGCGTCGGCCCCGGCCCCGGCACAGGCGTCTGCTTCGTCAGGACGCGTCAACCCGCAGATCTTGATTTGAGGCGCGGGCGTGGATGCTGCTTTGGCGGGCATGGCGTATTGCTTCCCCCAAGGTTGTGTGGGCCGCTCAAGCCTTTCGGCCGCCGGCTTGGATCATCTGAGCCAGCGTGGTCGCTGGGTCGTCTGCGCGCACGAGGGTTTCACCGATCAGGAAATTATGGATGCCGCTCTCAAGATTGCGGCGGATATCGGCGGGGCCCTCAATGCCGCTGGCTGCCACTGGAATTTGGGACGAATCCAGGTCCTGACCCAAATCCATGGCCGTATTCAAATCCGTTTCAAAAGTCGACAGGTTGCGGTTATTGATGCCGACCAGCGGTGCCTGCACCGCTCGGGCCATTTCAAGGTCTTCACGGCTGTGGATTTCAACCAGCGTATCCAATCCGAGATCGCGGCATAGCCCCATGAGGTCCTTAAGCTGTTGGGCGGAGAGAATCCGGCAGATCAGCAAAACCGCATCGGCACCCATCAGCAGCGACTCGTATACCTGGTAGGCATCAATCAGAAAATCTTTGCGCAGTATCGGCAGCGGCGTCGCTGCGCGGGCCGCCTGCAAATCCTGCGGTCCGCCCTTGAAGAAATGGCGGTCCGTCAAAACGGAGATGGCGGCCGCACCGCCTTCATGGTAGGCGCGCGCTGTGCGCGCGGCGTCGAGGTTTTCGCCGAGGATGCCCTTGGACGGTGAGGCCCGCTTGATCTCGGCAATGATATTGACGCCGCCGGGGCCGGGATGCTGCAGGGCCTCAAAAAAGGGACGCCGCCGGCCCGCCTCCACGGTCTTTGCGCGCAGGGCCGTCAGGGGACGATGCCTGGCTGCGACCGCCACTTCTTCCTTTTTGTATTCGACAATGCGTGTCAGGATATCCATGTCGTATCCATCATTTTGGAAGCTGGCGCGGCTATTGTGAAGGCGCGTTTTCCTGGGTGAATTGAACCAATGCATCCAGTTTGGCTTGCGCGGCCCCATCGTCGATGGATTTACGGGCCAGATCGAGTCCGTCCCCGAAGTCCTGGGCTTTCCCGGCGGCGACCAGCGCCGCGGACGCATTCAGCAGCACCACATCGCGCCGCGGGCCTTTTTCACCTGCCAGTACAGCCGTCGTGATGGCCGCATTGGCTTGGGGATCACCGCCGGCAAGGTCTTCGGCTTTGGCCAGATCGCCGAAATAGCTGACAGGGTCCAGATTGAAGGTTCGGACCTGACCATCCTTGAGCTCCGATACCCGGGTCGGTGCGCAGATGGTGATTTCGTCCAGGCCGTCGTGTCCGTGGACCACATAGGCCTGGCGGGAGCCCAGGAGGCGCAGGGTCTGGGCGAACATTTCGGTCAGTTCGGGGGCATACACGCCGATGAGCTGGCAGTTGGCGCCGGCCGGGTTGGTCAGCGGTCCCAGCATGTTGAAGATGCTCCGCAGGCCCACTTCGGTGCGCGCCTGGGCGGCATGGCGCATGGCACTGTGGTAGAGCGGTGCGAACATAAATCCAATGCCGATTTCCCCGACCGCCTCTTCCACCAGTTCGGGATCCAGATCGAGCCGCACCCCCAGGGATTCGAGGACGTCGGCGCTGCCGCATTTGCTGGATACCGATCGGTTTCCATGTTTGGCCACGGTGACCCCGCAGCCGGCCACCACGAAGGCCGTGGTGGTGGAGATATTGAACGTGCTCAGGCCATCGCCGCCCGTACCGCAGGTGTCCACCACCGTCCCGGCGGCGCACTGGATGCGGTAAGCTTTGCGGCGCATGGCGGTTGCGGCGCCGGCCAGTTCCTCCTCGGTTTCCCCCTTGGTCGCCAGGGCGGCCATGAAGGCACCGATCTGCGCATTCGTAATCTGGCCTGAAAAAATTTCGCTCAGCATGTCGGCCATGCATTTCTCGTCCAGGTGTTTACCTGACACAATCTGCTGGAGATAATCTCGGAACATGGATTTCGGCCTCCTGTCAGGGTTGCGTCGCTTTGCCGGGCAACCGTGATGATGGTTGACGGAAGATTATTGCGGTTCGCATTGCTTTATGAAATTGCGCAGCAGCCGTTTGCCGACCGTCGTCATGATGGATTCCGGGTGAAACTGGAGCCCCTCGGTGGCGTGCTCGCGGTGCCGCAGGCCCATAATCTCACCGTCGTCGGATTCAGCCGTAACTTCCAGGCAGGCGGGCAGATCCTCCCGGGATACGGCCAGGGAGTGGTAGCGCATGGCGACAAAAGGCTGCTTGATACCCTTGAAGATTGAACGGCCGTCGGTGGTGATATCTGACGTTTTACCGTGCATCAAGGCCTTGGCGGCGACGATGCGCCCACCAAAGGTCGCGGCGATGGCCTGGTGGCCCAGACAGACGCCGAGAAGGGGGACTTTTCCGGAAAAGGCCGTTATCGCCGCCATGGAGACGCCCGCGTTCTCGGGCCGTCCGGGACCGGGCGAAATCACGATGCCGCTGGGTTTCATCCGTCCGATGTCGTCAACGCTCAGGGCGTTGTTGCGCGCCACGACCACGTCGCGGCCCAGTTGGCGCAAATATTGGACCAGGTTGTAGGTGAACGAGTCGAAATTATCGATCATGACAATCATGGCGCAGGTCTCCTTTTAGCGGTTCGGGGCGAGCATGTCCAGCGCGCGCTCCATGGCGCCGGCCTTGTTAACGGTTTCCATACGTTCTCGTTCGGGGTCGCTGTCCGCCACGATGCCGGCCCCGGCCCGCACCGTCAAACGGCCGCCCTCGACCGTGGCCGTGCGAATGGTGATGGCCATATCCATATTGCCGCTGAAAGAAACATACCCGACCGCGCCGCCATAGGGGCCGCGGGGTTCATGCTCCATTTCGGCAATAATCTCCATCGCCCGAATTTTGGGAGCCCCGGAAAGTGTGCCCGCCGGGAATGATGCCGCCAGCAGATCCCAGGCATCGTATTCGGACATGAGATCGCAGGTTATATTGGAGACCAGATGCATGACGTGGGAATAGCGTTCGATCACCATCAGATCGGTTACCTGGACGGTGCCGGTCTCGGCCACACGTCCAAGATCGTTGCGTCCCAGATCGACGAGCATGAGGTGTTCGGCTTTTTCCTTCTCGTCTTCGAGCAGTTCGCTGGCCAGACGACGGTCATCCTTGTCAGTGAGACCCCGGGGGCGGGTGCCGGCGATGGGACGCAGGGTGGCCACCCCGTTTTCGAGACGCACCATGGTTTCCGGAGAAGATCCGATCATGGCCATATCGGCCAACCTCATGAAAAACAGATAGGGGGAAGGGTTGATATAGCGCTGGGTGCGATAGAGCGACCAGAGGTCCGGTGGATCATCGCATGTGAATGGTTGTGAGATCACGGCCTGGATAATGTCACCGGCACGGATATAGTCCTTGACCTTCTTCACGCTTTTCTGGAAATCCGTCTCCGCGTGCACGGGCTCAAGCCTGCAGGCACATGCCGGTGGATCGCTTTCATTCAGGCGGGTTTCCACCGCCGGTGTCGGCGTTGAAATTTTGCGCAGCAGGTCCTGCAGACGTTTGGCGGCCTGATCGTATTCATTGGCCGCGGTCTGTCCCTCGTCCAGATAGACAATAATCAGCGCCGTGAGGGTATGGCGGACATTATCGAAGATGATCAGCTCATCCGGTACGACAAAGTGCGCCAGCGGTTTTTCCGCCGGCCACTGGTGGGGAATGTCTTCGATGAAGCTGACCGCCTCGTAGGTCAGGTAGCCCACCATGCCGCCCCAGAAGCGCGGCAGACCTTCCACGCTGGCGGGCTGATAGCGCCCCATCTGCTCCTTGAGAAGTTTAAACGGCTGCCCGCCATGCGGCAGGCGTTCTTCCCGGTTGTTTTCCTGGATGGCGACGACGTCCGGAAAAACGCGCACGTGACTGCGGGCGGATGTGCCCAGAAAACTATAGCGCCCCCAGCGCTCGCCGCCTTCGACACTTTCGAATAAAAACAGATCGGGCTGCCAGCGGTAGAATTTACCCAGAAGCGAAACCGGGGTCTCGGTATCCGCCAGAATCTCGCAGGCCACCGGCAGGATATTGGCCTCCCGGCTAAGCGTAATGAAATCATCACGGGTTGGGAACTGTTTCAGCAGCATGGACGGGACCTCCCGGTGTTGATCGGCAGTTGCAAAGTTGGCTTCAAGCCTGTCGCTTCAATCGAATGCAAAAGGCCGTGGATACGATCCACGGCCTCCAGAATTGAAAAACCGTGGGGCTCTGAGGCTCATCCACGGTCGCTTGTATCGGGTTTTTGTGTTCAGCGTTCGCAGTGGCGCACCTCAGTTCGGGTTCCGCCACCACCAGTAACGATTCCGGGTTTGATCTTTGGAAATGGTTGTGCGCATCATGGGTTTTCCTCGTTTCCGATCAATGAAACTCGCATGCTTTAGGATCGGTGTCAAGACCAAATGGCACGGTCGCGGGGCATGCCCCGGTATCGATTACTGGCCGGTAAACTCGAAACTCATTTTGGTCTGGAAGTTTTCGATCCGTTTGAAGACCTCCTTGAGCATGGTCTGTTCCATCCGCGATAGTTTCTTGGGATTGATGTAGTTGTCCGGCGAGGCGTTTTCTTCAATAATCGCTGTGATCTGGCGGATAAACCGCAGTTGCATCAGGTAGCTGTAGGATTTCGATATTTCTTCATAGTCCTTGTCGGACAGATGGCCGCCGGCGTGCAGGTCGTAGAGTCGCCCCTGGGTGTTGGTTTCGGCAATATGGTTGCGCAGGGCATGAAGCCGGGCAAAATCGACCACCGGCATCATGGCCCGCTTGATGTCGAAGCTGTTGCGGTGTTCCCCCTTGGATTCGACGACGAAATTGCGGAAAAAACCGATGGGCGGTTTGAAATGCAGGGCATTCTCAGTGAGATGGCGAAAAAAACCGGACCACCCGGTCAGGGAGTCGAAGAGATGACGGCGCAGACGATCGATAAATCCCAAATCACCGTAGATGCCCCGAAAGTCGAAAAAGATGCTGGAGTGGAGCAGGTCCTCGGGGTCGGCCGTATGAATCCATTCTGAAAACTTGTCGCACCAGTTGCTGAAGGGCTGGCACCAGTCCGGATTCATGGCCATGACCCCGCCCTCGCAGAAGGTGTACCCGGTTTCATCCAGCCAGGTACAGACGGTTTCACCCAGGTTGAGAAAATACGTATGCACCTCGGGCAGCGTTTCCGGGTCCACATCCTGGAAGATGATGGCGTTGTCCTGATCGGTCTTGAGTGTCTGCTCGCGACGGCCTTCACTGCCCATGACCATGAAGACGAAAGGGGCCGGCGGGGGACCAAGCTTTTCGATGGCCAGTTCGACCAGGCGGTTGAGAATGGCATCCGCAATCGTGGCCACGAGGCGGGTGACGTTTTCCGCCCGCGCACCCGAATTGATCAGGCTCTGGACCAGCCCCGGGAGTTGGCGCTGTTTTTCACGCAGCTCCCCCCTCGAGATGGCCGACTTGATTTCGCGCACGATAAACAGGGGCGATTGACCCTGGGCCGCCAGCAGATCACGGCTGCTGACCGTGCCGATGACATTGCCGCTGCCGTCGCGTACCGCAAGGTGTTTCAGGTTTTGCTGCATCATCTCCATCATGGCCTCGAATATGGACATCTGGCTTGCGATGGAAGCCAGCGGGGTGGACATGATGGTCGCCACCGGTGTGTGGTGATCCAGCCCCTGGGCAATAATGCGATTGCGTAAGTCCGCATCGGTGACGATGCCGATATAGTCGCCTTTTTCGTTTTGGACCATAATTGAGCTGCAGCGCTTGCGCCGCATGAATTCAGCGGCCTGCTGGACAGGCAGGTTCTGCTGACAGGCCAGGATGTCGCGGGTCATGAGGCGCTCGACGGAGATATTAAAAACGTGCAGCGTTTCATCCTTGGGCAGGATGCGCCGGGCAAAGATTTCGGCATAGGTGCGGTCGAGCATGCGTTTACCGAAGGTATCGGTAAAGAATTCCGAAAAGGCAGGACAATTCTGGCATAGTTTGACAAAATGGGCCCGCGGCAGCGCGTAGAAGTAGATGTCTTCTTCCACCCGCAATGTGCGGATGGAAACGTTGTTGTTGAGCAGCATGGAGATGCCGCCGAAAGTATCGCCCTCGCTGATGAAGCCATTGAGCGTTTTCTGGCCCTGCTGCTCATAGTAGAATTCAGCCGCACCTTTCTGGACGACGTAGAGGTAAGACAGTTTTGACTGCCCCTGGATGAAGAGAACCGTATCGGCATTATGATGGATCAGCGACAGGCTTTTAATCATACCGTCCAGATCTTCTTCAGCCAGAAAGGAGAAGGGGATCACGTTGGCCAGAAAATCCCTGGCCTGGTCGGTTACGAGGACGGCGGCGTAGGATTCATCCCGTTTGCGCTGCTCGAAAACATTTGTGAAGAAGGCCCGGAAGTCGGGATACTGGTCGCAGAGTTCGAGGAACAACTCGGAGGGGATGGCGTGGAAAATGCAGCTCTCTTCGGCCACGGCGGTGCGCACGGCCACACCGGCATTCATCAGGATGGAAACCCCGCCGTAGATTTCGCCCCTGACCAGCCTGCCGCCAAGCGACTTGTCGCCGTTGCGTTCGAAGTAGAGTTCGATCGCGCCCTTGCGAATCAGGAGAATCCGACCGATTTCGGTTTTGGACTGCTCGGCCACAAGCTGTCCCTGCGGTACGCGGATTTCGGTGGTATTCTCCAGGAGCTGCTGCAGATCATCATCCGGCAGCAGGTCGAAAGGGGCGGTGCGTTTATAGAGCGCCAGTGTTTTCTGGGACAATTCAATGGGCGTCGGTTTTTTCATGGTGTCCATCCAAATCAAGAAGCGCGAATCGGCGACCGCGAATTCTATCGAAGTTTATGCGGATAATCAATACTTGAGCCGGGCGTAGTAGGTCTTCTCCGATGCCTGACGGGCAGCCTGCAGGGTGTGGATGCCTTTATTGGCCAGAAGCGGCAGCAGTTTCAAAAACATCTCCGCCGTCGCCAGGGCGTCGCCCATGGCGGTGTGCCGACCGGTGACGTCGATGCCGAGGCGCTGTGCAATCGTCATCAGGTTGTGGTTCTCCTGCGCCGGATGAACGACCGCGGAGAGCAGCATGGTATCTAACACCGGGTTGATAAAGCGGATACCCGTGGCCGCTTCCTTGATCTGCAGCATACGCATGTCGAAGGCCGCGTTGTGGGCCACCATGATCGTGTTCTCGGTGAACTTGTGGAAATGCGGCAGCACCTCTTCGATCGTCGGCTTGTCGGCGAGCATTTCATCGCGTATCCCGTGAATCTGAACCGATTCCCAGCGCAGCGGGCGCAGCGGGTTGACCAACTGCTCGAAGCGGTCGTTGCTGAGCAGGCGACTGTTAACGATCCGCACGGCCCCAATGGAAATAATTTCATCACCGCCGCGCGGATCCAGACCGGTCGTTTCGGTATCGAAAACGGTATAGGTCAGGTCGGCCAAGGGGCGGTTGTCGATTTCAGGCAATTGGCCCGGCTGGTTGAATAGATCGAAGTCGTAAAATTCCGGGCGGCTGTCTGGAATGATAGCCAGGTTGTGATGCAGGCGGTTTTCCGATGTCCTGAGCGCCGGCAGGGTCAGGCGGATACCGGTCGTTTCGGGGGCCTGCGCCGTGGCATAGGGCCAGATTTCAGCCTGATGGTAATGGATGACTTCTCCCAGGGTTAACGGCAAGCCTTGATCTTTAAGACTAAGCACCTTTTCGGTCCAGAGGTCTATGGATTCCATCCGCAGCGATGGGCCTTCCCAAATGAGATCGAAATGCACATAGCCGTTCTGGCGTTCGACATGGCAACGGAAGTCCTGTGTTCGATATTCTTCGTGGGCTTGGTGCATCAGGAAAAGAATCGCCAGGCTGAAGGAATAGCTGTCGGCGCTGAGTTGCAGATCTTTATCATAATTGTCGCTGATCAGGCGCAGGCGAAGGAGGTGTCGCGCCTTGACGGCTATTTTTTCGAGGATCGTGCCGACACGCATCTCGATCAGCGGCCACTGTGAGCGCGGACGTTCGATGCGTTCCGGTGAATGCTGGCCAAGCAGCTTGCTGATACGCAGCGCCTCGGTGTAAACGATGCGTGTGAATTCCTGACGTGTTTCGGCCGGAATATCGGGGAACTCCATCATGGTTTCGGAGGCCGCCCGCACACCGGCCACGGAGGTCCGCAAACCGCCGCTTAGGGACTGCAGAAGGAGATCGGCGCGTCCGTCGGTTTCCATCTGGGCGGAGATATCGTAGAGAATCAAAATGAAGCCGCTGAACTGGCGCTGCTGATTGAGAACGGGAACCATCTCTGCTTTGATATGACGGCTGTCCGGGGCCAATAGCACAAAATAGGCGGCGGTACTTTCAGACTGGCGGGCCAGTTTCTCGGAGATTTCATCCCAGGCATGCGAGATGAGATTGCGGTCGATGACTTCGAAAACGGAGCGACCGAGGCCAAAGTAGCCAAACGGCAGGCGGCGCTGACCATCTTCCCCCATTTCGTCTTCAAGCAGTTCTTCGTTTTGCCGTGTCAGAAACTTGCGTGCCTGGCGGTTGTAGAACAGAACCTGGCCTTCACGGTTGCAGATCAAGACCCCCTCCGGCAGTTCGGACATAATCACCGCCAGGATGTTCTTTTCCTTTTCCACCTCGGCCTTGGCGGACTGCACGCGCTTGTCGACGGCGGTCTCAAAGGTTTCATGCCGCTCGGCCCATGCGTTGAGTTTGTCAATCAGCAGGTTGACCATCTTGCCGCCTTCGCGTTTGATGCGATGCCGGGGGTTGACCGTGTAGATCAACTCGATTTCCTCCGGAAGCCGATGGTGCGGTAAAATATAGCTGTGGAATATGCCGTCGAGGGCGAAACCCACCGCGGTCAGCAAAACGATGAGCGCCGTAAAGAAGTAGATGAAATGGGTTTTGACGATTTCCAGGACGACGGTCTGCTGCGTCTGGGTAAGGGCCTGCCAGACAAAGATGCCGATACCGCCGAAGACCAGGATGGTCGTGAAAATCGAGATGCCGGCAAACCACCAGAACTTATTGGTCGGATCCATCGTTCAATTCCAGCAATTTACGGACGTGATCCATGATTTCGGCGTTGGCAAAGGGTTTTTTGATATAGCCGTCGGCGCCGAGCGCCATTCCCTTGGCAATATCGACATCGCGGATCATGGCCGAAACGAACACGATGCGCGTGGCGGACAGGTCCGGGTTCTCACGGATCAGCTGGCAGATTTCAAAACCGTCCGGGTTCGAGATCATGGCCTCCAGGAGCACGAGATCCGGTTTGGAGGCCGCGGCCAAGCGTAGGGCTTCTTCGCCGTCGGCGGCGATTTGAACCTCATATCCGCTCTGCTCCATAAGAAACCTGAGCGGCGCCGTGGTGCCGGTTTCATAATCCGCAATCAGGATTTTTCGGCGGGGGGGAGGGGTTACATCGGAATCGGTGGCGGCCATGACGTGTCCCGTGAAGGTGTTCACGATTGCTGTCCGAATCTAGCGGTGATTCGTGCGACCGGGGCCGCAACGGCCTCAACGGAGATGACAGGACTGGGATCCGGCGGGGCCATGGCTTGGTGGCCCCGCCGGATCCACTAGATTGCCTGGTGTGTCATTTCCGGATGGGTCGTTTGCAACATTTCCCCGTACGGTAACTTTTAGGGCAACCGCATGGGGATGGGCGGGGCCGTGTGCCCGAAGGTGATCAGCCCCGCCGCTAAGGCTTTATTCTCTTCCGGGGTTTAGCCAAACAGGCCGATGCCGAAGGCCGTTACCCACAGGATTGAGAATCCAACCAGGATGATCATCCACATGTCTTCTTTTTTCATGAGTCTGACTCCTTGTCGTGTATGTCTTCAAAATAAGACGTTTAGGCTTCCTTGACAACTGTCATGGTTTCCACCTCGGCCCGCTGAATCTGGGTTTCGTTGGTGGTGGCCATTTCAGCCTTGAAGCACAGGGCCCACATCATGACGATACCCAGGATCCACCAGACGATCTGCCAGGACCACAGGGTCGGGAACCCACCCACGGAGAAGGCCGTGTTGCCCCAGATACAGGCCGGGCCGATGGCGAAGAAATACCACACCGGAACGGCGACCTTCATGATCTTGCGCCAGGCTTTGCCCGACTCGCTGGGCGCGTCGATGTCGTCCAGGAAAGCCCTAACTTCCTGCTGACGCTTGAGGGTCTCTTCGTCATCCTTGAAACCCAGACCGCGGCAGAGGAAGGCCGCCACGAAGGCCGTGAACAGGCCCCAGAAGGCGCAGTGCATGGACAGCGGGTTCGGAAAGACCTTATAGGTAACTGCCACGGCGATCATGCCGCAGAAAATCCCGATCACGGCCCCGATGGCCGGGAAGCGGAAACCCCAGAGAACCGCGGACAGCAGCAGGTACATCAGGAAGCCGAAGGCGGTTGCCAGGGCACCCAGGATAACCAGGGCGGCCTTGGAGGTCAGTCCCACGGCCAGGGCTGCAACGGTCAGCACGGAAGCAAAGAGGCGGTTCATCCAGATCTGTTCGGCGTGGGAGGCTTCCTGTTTCTTGATGTAGCGCCAGTAGACGTCGCGCAGCAGGATGGAGCCGCCGGTGCCGATGTAAGGCGCGGCCGTGGAGTGAATGGCCGCGATGGCGCCCATGAAGACGACGCCCAGCATGACCGGGGGCAGGAACTGCTGCATGAGGGTCGGTACGACCGTGGCCTGGTTGACATCGGCGAAAGCCGGGTCACCGGCCACCTGCAGGACCTTGGCACCCATGCCCTGGAAGGCGGTGAAGAAGAACAGCGCGAAGCCGACCACGAAGGTGGACATGAAAGCCTGCTGCCAGGCCAGGGGTTTCGGGGACTTGATCCCGAAGGTCCACATGGTGAAGGCCGGGGAGCTCTGGATCCCCATCAGGGCGAACATGTAGGTCAGAATCATGACACCCGTCCAGGCCACCTCACCCGGTGCACCACCCAGGTAATCCACCGTGTTGATCACGCGGGGCACATTGAGGAACTTGGGATCGAGCTGGTTGACCGCGGCGAAGAGCTTGCTGGCGCCGCCGAAGGAGCCCAGCACGTAGAAGCCCAGGATGATGATACCGCCCACCAGGAGGACGAACTGGATGACGCCCACCCAGGTGCTGGCCTTGAGACCGCCGGTACATACATAGAACCACACGATCAACGCCAGGAAGATCGCGCCGTAGGCGGTGGGCACACCGGCGATGATGTGGAAGAGGGCGCCTGCCGCCATCAACTGTACTGCGGAGTAGAAGATGGAGTAGAGCACCGCCACACAGACCACCAGCCAGCGCAGGGTTTCATTATTGAAATAGTAGGCGTACATGTCGCCCGGGGTAATGAACCCGTAGCGCTTGCCCATCAGCCAGGTGCGTTTGGAAAAGAACGTCCCGGTAATGGGAATGGTCAGGACGTAAAAGGATGCAAACGCATAGGCCAAGCCGTCACGCCAAATCAGGCCGGGATGTCCGATAAACGTCCATCCGCTGAATGAAGCAGCCGTGGCGGCGAGCAGGAATGCGAAGAAGGGAATCGAACGGCCTGCGATCGCGTACCCGGAGGAGGTCTTCTCGGTAAAGTAACCTTTCAACCCCCAGTAAAAGCAGTACACAATGTACAGACCAAGAAAAATATAGACCCAGGTTGTTCCGCTCATACCGTACCTCCAATGGTTTCCATATGCCACTTCCTGTGGACACTTGTCA
>JASJCD010000094.1 GCA_030066135.1 Desulfobacterales bacterium
CACCCACGCCATCACGGTCAATCTGCCGGCCAGCCCGCGCCTGGACGATCTCTACGGCCATGTCCACCACACCGTCATATCGGACGTTCGAGAATTGCCGGATCAACTCCTGCGGATTTACAGTGCCTTGACGCGTCGCTGAAAGACGGACCCATGGTCATTTATGACGATATCTTCGAATGGGAGGGTTGGGGCGGCAAACTCAAGCTGGCCCGGGGACGCTGCCGGTTGCGGGTTTTCGACCTCAATCGGGGCGGTTCCGCGGGATTGGTGCACATCCGGCCCTTTGTGGTGGTGGCCTCCGATCTGCCCCGCGAAGGCATGATGAAAGGCGAGGTTTCGGTGCGCAGCGCCAGCAGCCACATTGCCACGGTGGTTTGCCGACGTTTCGGAATCGATCCCCAGCGCATGCAGTTCGTGGAATACACCCCGGCCGAAACCTATGGCAAACAGGGGGAATATGTGATTCAGGCCGGCTTCGATGCCGTGGGCTTCACCTGGAAGGACGGTCTGGCCCTTTTCCCCAAGAGCCAGCCCCTGGAGCCCCCCCTGCGGGAGATTCTCCGCGATCTCATCGCCCGCTGTGAAAACCCGCCGCCGGCATCCGCCTGAAAATGGGCGGCAATAAACGGTTCGTTTTTTGATGGCGGCCGCTAAAATCGCTTTGGGTTTCGCCCCCCCTTTATCCAGTCCCGCCGCCGCCCGCCGTCCCGCCTCCCTTGACTACCAGGGGCGGATTATTAATTTTTACAAGGGTATCAACGCGGCGCTTGCATCGCAAACTGGTCGAACAACACGTCTCATTTTCTCCGGCCTTCGGCATCACGAGCTGAACATAACCCTTCCCGTTGCGGTTTCCCCCGGCGGCATTGACGAACAATGCTGAATCTGCGCCCGCATTCACCCGTTAAAGATATGGCCGGTACGCGTCCGTCCTGTATCACGCCCGATTCGTGAAAGGAGGATTCCCATGCAAGTCAAAGTCAAACCCGTGGCCCAGATTGTCGAGGAACAGGTCCGCAGCTGGCATTTCAGCCGCGCCGAACCCAAACAGGCTGAGAAAACCCTTCCCGTGCTAACGATTTCGCGTGAACCCGGAAGCGGTGGACGGATTATCGGTGAGAAGCTGTCCCAGCGGCTGGGTTTCGATCTGTTTCACCAGGAGGTGCTGCATGAAATGGCCCGCAGCGCCAAAGTGAGCGCCCAATTGCTAAAAACCCTGGATGAAAAGGGGCTGAACGTTCTGGACGAATGGATTGCCTCGCTGGTGGATACCCGCCATCTATGGCCGGACCAGTATCTGAAACATCTCATGAAGGTGATCGGTACCCTCGGCCGCCATGGCCGCGCCATCCTGATCGGCCGGGGCGCCAATTTTATCCTTCCCGTCGAGCGTCGCCTGAGCGTGCGCGTCATTGCACCGCTGGAAATGCGCTCCGAAAAAGTGGCCGAGGCTTTCGGCCTCGGGTTGGAGGAAGCCCGCCGGCGGGTGGCCAAGACCGATTCACAGCGCAAGGCCTTCATCCGCAAGTACTTCTATGCCGATATCGCCGATCCGCTGAACTATGACCTCACCGTCAACACCGGCAGCATGTCCCTGGACGGGGCCGTGGATGTGATCTGTTCGACACTGGAAGTTTGCCGCATGCAGTGCCGGATCGACGAGGGGGCCACGGAGAAAGCCTCCGCTACGGCCTAACACCGGATGTCCCTCGAGGGTGCGGCCGCCTTCAGGATCGTCGTTTCCACAGCGACGGGCCGCACCCCCTTCGACATCGAATTAGACATCAAAGGTCAGCTCCTCGGGCCATTCCCGTAAATGCCCGTCCGATGCATCTTTGCGACAGGCATCCACGACGCAGCGATCGTGATCGAAGTGGATGTCCCTTCCGGGATCCGTGTTGTTGAACAGCTTCCACAAAATCAGCGAATTGTCGTCGAGGTCGATATCGGCGTCATAGAGCAGCATCAGCCGGAAGACCTTCAGCGCTTCGATATCCAGCAGCCGGCGTGCGTAATCCCGGCCCGCCCGGTCCCCGGGTTTGATGACCTTGACCATCAGGAGGGGCGCCCCATCGGGGATGGCGGCGGGGTCGTCGGGAAAGATGCGCAGTCCCACGATGCCCGGAACTTGTGCGGCCACATCTTTTGCGAGGTTCGCGGGTGAAGACATTCCCGAGCCCGCCAGGCTTGCGGATTTACGCCGCGGGGGCTCGCCGGCGACCCGCGCCGTCAGATCCACGCCCAGTTTGCTGCCGTGGATCGGTGTCGGCGATGAGTGGTCGAGCACGTCCAGAACGCCCTTGGTGTGGGTCAGATCGGCGCTCACATCCAGCTGCGTCAGGAGCTTGACAATGACCTGGGCCGGGTCCTGGGGGTTTACGTCGCGGTCCACCACCACGATGATCTTGCAGAAGCTCATCTGGCCCTGTCCCCAGAGCCCGGACATGATTTGCTGGGCGTGCATGGGGTAGGCCTTGTCGATGGCGACGATTACGATATTGTGAAAGACACCCTCCCAGGGCAGCCAGTAGTCTTCGATTTCAGGAAAGGCCGTCTGCAGGAGGGGGAGAAAAAGTCGTTCGGTGGCCTTGGCCAGATAGCAGTCTTCCATGGGGGGGCGGCCCACCAGGGTGGCGCAGTAAAGCGGCCGGCGCCGGTGGGTGATGGCGGTCACGTGGAAAACCGGGTATTCGTCGGCCAGCGAGTAGTAGCCGGTGTGGTCGCCGAAGGGCCCCTCGATGCGGCGCTCGTCCGGATCCACGTAGCCTTCCAGTACGAACTCGGCCTCGGCCGGGACTTCCATGTCCACCGTCAGGCAGCGCGCCATGGTGACGGGGCGGTTGCGGATGAAACCGGCCAGCATCATCTCGTCCAGATTGCGCGGCAGGGGCGCCGTGGCAGCGTAAATGGTGGCCGGATCGGCCCCAATGGCGACGGCCACGGGCATGCGGCGCCCGGCCCGGCGGTATTCGTTGTAGTAGTTCGAGCCGTCCTTGTGGATGTGCCAGTGCATGCCGGTGGTGTTGCGGTCGAATACCTGGAGACGGTACATGCCGCAGTTGCGCACACCGGTTTTGAGGCTGCGTGTGAAAACCAGCGGCAGGGTGACGAACGGCCCGGCATCCTTGGGCCAGCAGTGCAGCACCGGGAGTTGCCCCAGGTCGATATCGGCCCCTTTGAGCACCACCTCCTGGCAGGGGGGTGTCTTGCCGCGGAAGCGCCGCGGGAAGAAACGGGTCACCGACAGGGCCGTGGGCAGCAACCCCAGCATATCGCGCAAACTGCCGGGCGGATCGATTTCCATCACGTCCCGCACCCGCTCGGCCAGCTGATCGAGGTGGGTCACACCGAGGGCCATGCCGATACGCCGCGGGCTGCCGAAGAGATTGGTGGCGGCCGGAAAGGGCGATCCCGCCACGCTTTCAAAATAGAGGGCTTTGCCGCCTTGCGGGCTCTTGGATTCGATATCGGTGAGTCGACTGATCTCCAGGTGGGCGGAAACCGTCTGGGGGATGCGCTTCAATTCGCCGGCCCGTTCGAGGGCCGCCACAAATTCTCCCAGATTTTTATAAACCGCGGTCGGTCGGCGCATGGGTTCCCCATTCGTTGAGCAGGTCGTGGTTGATGCCGAGCTGATCCATGACCCGGGCCACGACGAAATTGACGAGGTCGTCGATGGTCTGCGGGCGGTGGTAAAAACCGGGGGCCGGTGGGAGGATGATGCCGCCGGCCCGGGTGACGCGCAGCATGTTTTCGAGATGGATCTGGCTGAGGGGCGACTCCCGCGGCACCAGCACCAGGGGCCGGCGTTCCTTCAGACAGATATCGGCCGCGCGGGTCAGGAGATTACCGGCAACGCCGGAGGCCACGGCGGCCAGGGTTTTCATGGAGCAGGGCAGGATCACCATACCGTCGTGGCGGAATGAGCCACTGGCCGGCGCGGCGAAATAATTGTCGGGGTCGTGCTCTACGAGGCGGGATTCCGGGTGGCGCACGGCGCCGAAATGCTTTTCAAGGATATAAGCCATCCGGCCTTCCTGGCCGATTTCGTGGGCGGCCACCTTGCGGCCGTCAGCCGTGAGGATCAGGTGGATTTCAAGCGGCTGGCGCACCAGGGCCCGCAGCAGGTTCATGGCGTAGACGGTGCCGGAAGCACCGCTGATGCCGACGATAATCCGACGTCGCATTGTTTGACTCCATTTTTTTGATTGGGGCTGTCGGGCGGACCGAAACTAACCCTGAATGAGGATATCGATCAGGATACCCACGAATAGAACAATTGCAATCAGACTGTTGACGTTGAAAAAGGCGAGCTGGATCCGCTCCAGGTCGTCGGGTCTTACCAGACGATGCTCGACGACCAGCAGACCGCCGATCAGGATGACGGCCGCAAGGTAAATGGCCCCCAGGTTGAATACAAGCTGAATCAGGACAAAAAAGATGAAGGCCGCCAGGTGCAGCAATGCCGCCGCATGAAAGGCGGCCGCCGTCCCGAAGCGTGCCGGTATCGAACACAATCCGGCCTGGCGGTCGAACGCGGCGTCCTGGCAGGCGTAAAGGATGTCAAAGCCGGCAATATAGGTCCACAAGGCCAGGCACAAAATGAGGACCTGCCAGTCGAACCGTCCGGTGACCGCGATCCAGGCGCCCAGCGGTGCCATGGCGATGGCCAAACCCAGATAGAGGTGTGAAAAGGCGGTGAAACGCTTGGTATACGAATAGGCCAGAAGCACCCCCAGTACGGGGAGCGCCAGGGCCAGGCAGAGGGGGCTCAGCATGGCCGCCGCCAGCAAAAAGGTGCCCGCCGAGAAGGCGACGAAGACGACGGCCGCCCGCACGCTCAGGCGGCCCGAAGGGATTTCGCGGTCGGCCGTGCGCGGGTTGTCGCCGTCATAGCGGGCGTCCACGATGCGGTTGAACCCCATGGCGGCTGAACGGGCGCCCACCATGGCCACCAGGATCCAGAACAGCTGGATCCATGTCACGGGTTCGGCGCGGTGGGCCAGGATCACGGCCGCGAGGGCGAAAGGCAGGGCGAAGATCGTGTGGCTGAACTTGATCATGCGCCCGTACACTTGGATCTTGCCGGCAATACCCATCTCAGGTTTCCATTGCCGGCTGCACCACGCCGATGGGAAATGCGGGCGCCAACGCGGGGCCCGTCATTCGCGCGCCCAGAACGGCGGCGGTTGTCAGCAACCCCGTATTTTCCGGCCGGTGTCTGGTAATGTTGCCCGGCATTAATCGCTCCCCTATGTTCTTTGGTTGTCAGCCGCCCCGCAATTCGGGCCCCGGCAGGTTAGGGAAAGCATGTCGGATTGTCAAGCATGCGCCCGGCAGTGGATCAAATTAAGCTGATTCCAATACCGTTGGCGAGACCGGCACTGAGAACATCTGCCAGGGCTCGCAGAAAAATCTTTGGCGCCGACCGTTCACCCGCGTTGCCTATCGGCTGCGCTATGATTGTGCCTCTGCGCGCATTCTATGCTTGGCCGCCAGTGCATCATAAAGCTGCGCTTCTTTACTTCGGCCGCGCTTGCGGCACCCCGAGGCATAGATGCGGCATTTTTCCTGCAACATGGCCGCGGCCGCCCTGAACTGCTGCCGGGTAAGATTTTCGTTGGTGAGAATTTTATCCAGAGACTGGATGCGATAGCGGTCCAACCCGACGGCGGCCGAGAGTTGGTCGGCATGCCCGCCACGTTTGACCACAAGGGCATCTTCAATCAGATGGATGGGGCAGCGCAGACTGATGCGCAGCCAGAGATCGTAATCTTCGCAGGCCGGCAGCGAAACGTCGAATCCGCCCATCGCATCCATCAACCCGCGGCGCAGCATGACGGCCGACGGGCTCACCAGGCACAGCGCCAGGGACGGCTCGAAGATCCACCCGGATGCCTTGCGGTGACGATTTTTAGGGTTCACGCGGCGGCCCCGTCGGATCCAGACTTCTTCGGTTTGACAGATCTGGGCGTCGGGATGGGCGTCGAAGAAGGCGACCTGTCGGGCGAGTTTGGCGGGCTTCCAGAGATCGTCCGAATCCAGCAGGGCGATCAGTTCGCCTCGGGCCAGACGCAGCCCCGTGTTGCGGGCGGCACTGACCCCCTGATTGTCCTGATGCACGTATGCGATGCGTTGGCCGTAGGGCTGAAGAAGGGCACGGGTATCATCTGTTGAGCCGTCATCCACGACAATCAGCTCGAAGTCCGTATAGGTCTGCGCCAGGACCGAATCCACGGCTTCTTCCAGAATCCAGCCGCGGTTATAAGTGGGGATGATCACGCTGACCCGAGGCCCTTTGCCGCGCGGGTGCACGTACCATCCGTGTGGGCCTGGTATTCGAGGCGTATTGTTTTGCATTCCGGGTCCCATTGGTTTTCGTCCGCGCTGCCCGCCCGGACGCTGCCGGGTTTATTCTTATGCAAAGGCCAGAGAGGTTGCTTCCTTGGGATTCATTCCTAGTTTTTATTAATACCCTTTGTCAAGAACGGCATATTTAATCCCGTGATGGGCGCTTTGCGGAACGCCAAAAGGGTTGCGTTCGTTCGGGTGATTTGTTACAGAATTCGAATTCTGCTCCAACCCCATTCAAATTATCAATGTTTTCAAATAGGTATTATTCAGGAAGGGAGGCGCACGACCAGCTTACATTCAGGCGCATCCAAAGCCATTCAACCTTAGCCAAACCCAAGGAGGGCCTTATGAAGAAGCTCATTATGTTGACGGTAGCGGTATTGTTCGGATTCACCCTCATGCTGGGGGCTGCCCCCGGCGACGTTCAGGCTAAAACCCAGTTTGTAACCATCGGCACCGGCGGCATTACCGGGGTCTACTATCCCACGGGTGGCGCCATCGCCAAGATGATCAATGCCAAACGCAAGGAATACGGTATTCGGGCGACGGTCGAATCCACCGGCGGGTCGGCCTTCAACGTGAATGCCATCATGGCCGGCGACCTCGAATTTGGTGTGGTCCAATCCGACCGCCAGTACCAGGCTTTCTTCGGCGAGGAAGGTTCCGAATGGGGTGGCAACGCCCAGAAGGATCTGCGGGCGGTCTTCAGTATCCACCCTGAATCGGTCACCCTGGCGGCCTCGGTCGATTCCGGCATCAAGAGCGTCATGGACCTCAAGGGCAAACGCGTCAACCTCGGCAATCCCGGCTCCGGGCATCTTAAGAACTCCAAGGACACCCTGGCCGCGGTGGGCATCGATCCTGAAAAAGACCTCAAGGCCGAGTTCATCAAGGCCGCCGAGGCCCCTGGCCTGCTTCAGGACGGACGTCTGGACGCTTTCTTCTACACGGTGGGGCACCCCAGCGGGGCTTTCAAGGAAGCCACGGCCGGTAAGACCAAGGTGGTTTTCGTGGCCATTGAAGGGATGGGGATCGATGAGCTCGTCAAAAACAAGTCCTACTACGCCAAATCGTTTGTCCCCGTAAGCCAGTACCCCGGTGCGATGAACGATGCCGATGTGCCCACCTTCGGTGTCAAGGCCACCTTCTGCACCTCCATCAAGGTGAGCGACAATGTGGTCTACGCCATCACCAAAGAAGTCTTCGACAACTTCGACAAGTTCAAGAAATTGCATCCGGCCTATGCGGTCCTGACCAAGGAAGGCATGCTGGAAGGTCTGTCGGCGCCGATTCATCCGGGCGCCATGAAGTATTTCAAGGAAGCCGGTCTTAAATAGATCGCAGATTCTCGATGGACCAGCGGGCGGCCGGGCATGGTGTCCGCCGCCCGCTTGTTTTTTAACAAGCCTGAATTTCAAGCATTTCCATAGCGTGCCGCACCATCCCCTCGGGCGGCGGCGTCCCCCGCCCCGGGCTTTATCCGACAACCGCCGATGGCGCTTTTCAGGTGATGGCTTCCATTGCCGCGACTTCCGGCAGGACAGGTGAATGCAATGACACAATTCGAGATCAGCGACAAAGACGATGGCTTGGAACTCGCCAAAAAGATGGCCGAAGAAGAAGAAGGCGTCGGCCGTCGACCGCAGGGCCCAAGCAAATACGTGATCCCGACGATCGGGGTGGCCTGGAGTCTATTTCAGCTTTCGATCGCCAGCTGGTGGGTGCTGGATTCGACCTTCACCCGGGCGATTCACCTCGGCTTTGCCATGCTGATCGTATTTCTCAACTATCCCGTTCTGAAAAAAGCCGCCTTTGGTCCGAAATTTCTGTCGGCCACCGACCGGATTCCGATTTTCGATTTCGTCGTCGCCACCATCGCCTGCCTATCGGCGCTCTATATCGCCATCGACTACGGAGGCATCACCCAGCGTTACGGCCTGCCCAACCAGCGTGACATCATCATGGGGCTGGTGCTGACCATCCTGCTGCTGGAGGCGGCCCGGCGGGTAATCGGGCCGGCCCTGCCGGTGATTGCGGGTGTGTTTATCTTCTATGCTTTCATGGGGCCCTACATGCCCGACCTGATCGCCTTCAAGGGCACCTCCCTCAACCGCTTCGTGGGCCAGATGACCATGTCCACCGAAGGCATCTACGGCATCCCCCTGGATGTGTCGGCCACCATCGTGTTCCTTTTCGTGCTTTTCGGGGCCATGCTCGACAAGGCCGGCGCCGGGCAGTATTTTATCCGCCTGGCGCTCAGCCTGCTGGGAGGTTTCAAGGGGGGGCCCGCCAAGGCGGCCATCATGGGCAGCGGTCTGACGGGGCTCGTGTCAGGTTCGAGTATCGCCAACATCGTGACCACGGGGACCTTTACCATCCCCCTGATGAAAAAGGTGGGCTATCCGGCCAAGAAGGCCGCCGCCGTCGAGGTGGCGGCCAGCACCGACGGCCAACTGGCACCGCCCATCATGGGAGCGGCCGCCTTCATCATCGCCGAGTACGTCAACGTGCCCTACGTGGAGGTCATCAAGGCCGCGGCCGTGCCGGCGTTCGCCTCCTATGCGGCCCTGTTCTACATCACCCACATCGAAGCCTCCAAACTGGGGCTGAGTGGCATTCCCCGCAATGAACTGCCGCCCTTTTTTAAAACCCTCATCGGTGGCGCCCATTTTCTGGTGCCCATCGTGATGCTGCTCTGGGAGCTGATCATCGAACGCCACTCGCCGGAGCTGGCGGCCTTCAACGCCATCTGGGTGATGGCCATCATCATGCTTTTGCAGCGACCGGTGCAGGCCTACCTGCGCAAGGAATCGCTCGGTGCGGCCTTCAAGCAGAGCATTGTGGACATCTTCAGCGCCCTGGCCGGCGGGGCCCGCAACATGGTCTCGGTGGCGCTGGCCACCGCCTCGGCCGGTATCATCGTCGGCGTCGTGGCCCTGGGGCTGGGCCAGCTCATCACGGCCATCATCGATACCCTTTCGGGCGGCAACATCTTCCTGATGCTCACCATCACGGCCATCACCAGCCTGATCATCGGCATGGGGCTACCCACCACGGCCACCTACATCGTCATGGCCTCGCTCACGGCCCCGGCCATCGTCGAGATCGGCGCCCTCAACGATTTCATCGTGCCCCTGATGGCGGCCCACCTGTTCTGTTTCTATTTCGGCATCCTGGCCGACGACACCCCGCCGGTGGGACTGGCAGCCTATGCGGCGGCGGCCATCGCCAAATCACCACCCATAGCCACCGGGGTTCAGGGATTCATGTATGATATCCGCACGGCCATTCTGCCGTTCATGTTTATCTTCAATACCGACCTGATCCTGCATAATGTCAATTCGTGGCTACAGGGATTGCTGATCTTTGCCATGGCCTGCTTCGGCAACTTCGCCTTTGCGTCGGCCACCCAGGGGTGGTTTGTGGCCCGAAACAAGATCTGGGAGGTTCCGCTGCTGATTTGTGTCACGCTGATCTGCATGCGACCCGATCTGGTCGCATCACTGATCGGCATGCCCCATGACCAGCGCTACTGGGTCTACCCCATGGGCCTGGCCCTTTACGGTCTGATCTATCTTATGCAGCGACCGCGGATTCCCAAGGCGGACGCCGCCCAGGCCGCGGCCTGATGCTGCCGGGCCCTGCCGTGGCCCGTGTTCACGACGATGCCCGCATCCACTGCGGTGGACGGGAAGCTTCCCGGTGGAGGAATGCGATATGGATAATGTCCAAAAGGTCATGGTGGCCCTCGCTTTTTCAGACTACGCGGAGGGCATTTTTAAATTCGCCGCCAATATCGCCCGGTGTGCCGATGCGGAATTGATCGTGGCCAGCGTCCTCAATGCCCGCGACGTGGAGTCGGTGCGGACCATTTCGGCCATGGGCTATGATGTCGACGGCGAACACTATATCCAGAACATCAAGGACGAGCGTCGCCGGATTCTGGATGAAATCAATGCGAGCGCCGTTTTCCCAGCAGAAAGGATCCGAACCATTTTTCTGGTGGGCAACCCCATTTATGAACTGCTCAAGTTGATTGTGGAGGAAGCGGTCGATGTGGTGGTTATGGGGCCCAAGGGGCGTACCGATCTTGAACATGTATTGGTAGGGTCGGTGGCGGAGAAGATATTCCGGCGCTCTCCCGCCACGGTGATCTCCTACCGCGGCGAAAAAGTGGCCGCACGCTACGCCAAGCGAATCAAGAAACATCTGTGAGCGCTTCATATCCAGACCGGATGCCGCCGGCCGGGATCCATCCGCACACGGAGGCCCCATTACCGGCCCGGTATTGAACCGTATCATCCAAAGGAGGACACAATGACCGGAAGACTTTCCTTTCTATCCAGAGTCTTGTTGGTGGTGTCCCTGACAGCCCTGGCGGGGGTGGCCCTCGCCGGGGAGCGCTTCGTCGACAACGGTGACGGTACCGTTACCGATCACCAACTCAACTTGATGTGGGCTCAGACCGACAACCACGGCAACATGGACTGGAAGCAGGCGCAGCGCTGGGTCCGCTTCACCTTTGGCGACACCATCGAGGCGCGACACGACGACTGGCGTCTGCCCACGCTGGAAGAGCTGAAGTCGCTCTACGTCGCCGACAATCCCGACTACGACGGGTATGAAACCGCTTGCGGCCAGGTGGTGCGGATCACCCCGGCCATACGCCTGACCTGTGGATGGGTCTGGGCGGCGGATACCCAGGCCATCACGGCCGCCGTTTTCAACTTCCACCGCGGGGTGCACTACACCGAGCGCAAGGCGCATTATCGCGGGCATCGGGCGTTAGCTGTCCGATCCATCAAGTAGAGGCCCGCCAGAGGCGGCATCTTTCACCCCCATGCGGCGTTCTCGCCGTTTGCCTGTCCTCGACGTAGCCCAAGGGCGCATATAAGCGGCGCCTCAGACGGCCATGCGGCGTTACCCTCCTTGCGGGGCGTGCTCACAACCGCATGGTTGCTGCGCTTCCCGCTGCGGCCGCTGCCTTGCCTGCCCCCCCCGATGCTTGCCCATCTGCGCCCTTGATGATTGCCTGCGGTGGTCAAAGCGGCTGCGGCCTTGCCTGGGGTCGAAATCTACCGCCTCTGGCGGGTCTCTTCACTCCTGGCTGGCAACGCCCCTGCGAATCAGAACGCGCTTGGGTCAATATCCGGCGGCATCCTTCACCCCCCATGCGGCGTTCTTTCGTTTGCCCGTGCTTCACGGAACGAAGGCTACGCCCGCGGCCTCGGTCTGAACCACGATCGGCCGCCTCCCGGTGGCACCACAAGCGCCCATCCGCGGAAAATGAAATATCGGTTTAAATCTCCTGTTGCCAACCTTGCGCAAATGGCAGCAATCCCTTAGCCGGCGCCTGTTTGGCGGCTTGACAAAAAGCGATTCAATCCTATTATTTATTGAAAAATTGCCGTTCGCCGGCAATTTTTTATTTTTTTGTAAAGCATCCGAACGACCATCTAAAAGGAGAGACAAAGAGCACCATGGCCCGCGTAAAAGAAACCCGACAGTTTCAGACCGAAGTCCAGCAGGTCCTCAAACTTATCATCAATTCCCTTTACTCCAACCGCGACATTTTTCTGCGGGAATTGATATCCAATGCTTCCGACGCCATCGACAAGCTGCGATTCAAATCCCAGACCGAGCCTGACATCGTGGGCGATGACGGTGAGTTCAAGATTCGCCTCACCCGCGACGGCATCAAACGCACCCTCGAGATCGCCGACAACGGCATCGGTATGACCTATGACGAGGTCAACGAAAACATCGGCACCATCGCCAAGAGCGGCACGGCGGCCTTCCTGGAGGCCATGGAGGCTCTGGGCCAGAAGGACGCCGCCCTGACCCCGGAACTGATTGGTCAGTTCGGGGTTGGGTTTTACAGCGCCTTCATCGTGGCCGACAAAGTTACCCTCGTCACCCGGGCGGCGGGCGAAGACACGGCGACCAAATGGGAATCCAGTGGTGACGGATCCTACAGCATCGAGGAAGCCACCAAGTCCGGTCGGGGCACGAGTATCCTGCTCGAGCTGCGCAAGCCTGAAAATGAAGAACCCGATTACACCGACGAGTGGACCATCCGCAATATCATCAAGAAGCACTCGGATTTTGTGGCCTACCCGATCGTGATGGACGTGGAAAAACAGGAGCCCATCCCCGAGTCCGAGCAGGTGCTGGATGGGGATGGCAAGCCCATTGGGGACACCACGCGCACGGTGGTGCGCGAAGAGACGCTCAATTCCAGGAAGGCTATCTGGGCGCGGGATAAAAAGGACGTCAGCGAGGACGAATACAAGGAGTTCTACACCCACATCAGCCATGACTGGAACCCGCCCCTGAAGCATTTGCACGTCAAGCTCGAGGGTACCACCGAATACACGTCGCTTCTCTACCTGCCCTCCAAGGCGCCCTTCGATCTCTTCCAACCCGAATTCAAACACGGCGTGCATCTCTATTGCCGCCGGGTGTTCATCATGGACGACTGCCGGGAGTTGCTGCCGGAGTATTTCAGTTTCATTAAGGGCGTGGTGGATGCTCCGGATCTCAACCTGAACATCAGCCGCGAGATCCTGCAGCAGGACCGGTTGGTGCTCAATATCCGCAAGAACCTGGTCAAAAAACTCTTCGATCTTCTTAAGGGGCTGGAAAAAGACGACTACGACAAATTCTATGATGAGTTCGGCGCGATTCTCAAAATCGGGATCTACACCGATCCCGCCAACCAGACCAAACTGGCGGATCTCGCCCGTTTCAAGACCACGACCTCGGACGGGGCCTGGGCTTCCCTGAAGGAATATGTCGAGCGCATGCCCGATGACCAGAAGGATATCTACTACCTCACCGGGGACAACCCGGGCACCCTGCTCAACAGCCCCCACCTGGAGCAATTGAAAGCCAAAGGTTTCGAGGTCCTTCTGATGACGGACCCGGTTGACGAGTGGGTGGTGCAGTCCCTGACAGAGTATGACGGCAAGACGCTCAAAAGCGCCGAGAAGGGCGATCTGGACATCGATGCGGACGAAAACCAAGAACAGGAAGCGCAGTTCAAAGACCTGTTCGGGTTCATCCGCAAGACACTCCAGGACCAGGTCAAGGAGGTCAAGCCCTCCTCGCGGCTATTGGATTCCGTGGCCTGTCTCTCGGGCGACGCCCACGACATGAGCGGTTACATGGCCAAAATCATGCAGTCGGCCGGCAAGGATCTGCCGCCCAGCAAACGGGTGCTGGAGTTGAACGTCAAGCACCCCGTACTGGAAAAAATCCAGAAGATCTACGCCACTGACCAGCAGGATGACCGCTTGGGGGATTACAGCCGGCTGCTCTATGACCTGGCGGTGATCGGCGAAGGGGGTAAAATCGAAAACCCCTCCCGGTTCGGTAAGCTTATCGGTGATTTGATGAATTCCGCGCTGCCCTGATTGACTGCCGCCAACCTTAAGACCCAAAACCAGACGCCCTGCCGCAATCGGCAGGGCGTCTGGTTTTGTTTCAGAACCGTCCCTGGCGCGCATCCGTGAACACCAGCCGGTGGGTGTTGGACAATGGGGGGTGCGTCTGCTCACGCCCCTCCACCGGCAGGTCGCCCCTGTTTTCAGACCACCATTTGCGTGCCCGTTCCTGGTCCCAGGCACCATTGTCCTGGCAAGCGGATAGCCTTGTGAACATGGCCTCAGCGCCTTGCGGACGATCCGCCGGTTGCTTGGCCAGGCAGCTCATCACGATGGTCTCGAGGTCGGGGGGGATGTGCCGGTTGGTGTGTTGCGAAGGCGGCACCGGTTCATCATGTAGATGCATGGCGCAGATCTCCACGGTGTTGGCGCCCTCGAACACGTTGCGTCCGGTCAAGAGGTAATAGGCCACCGCACCCAGGGCATACAGGTCGCTCTGCGGACTGAAGGCCGACGCTTTGGCGATCAGTTCAGGGGCCAGGTAGAAGGGGGTGCCGACAATGTCATCGGTTTCATTCGAGGGCGGCTCGACCTGTCGGCGGTCTTGAACCAGCCCAAAATCAAGCACCTTGACGACATCGTACAATCCACCGCG
>JASJCD010000095.1 GCA_030066135.1 Desulfobacterales bacterium
GGATGACATCGTTGATGTCGTAGCGGTAGAGGCCGCCGGTGGTGGTGAAGAAAATGTAGTAGTCCTTGCCGTCCTCGATCTGGCCGACGGTGAGAAAATCCCACTTTTCCGGATTGTCGCGCTGGGCCTCCAGCTCATCCACGGGTACGAATTCGAAGAAATTGCTGGCAATGGTCAGCACGCCGCTGCTGCCCTCGTCGGACAGGGGTACCGAGCAGCGGGCCTCGCTGGAGAGGAAGCCCCAGTCGCGCACGGGGATCGTACGTTCACCATCAGGATAGAACCAGCCCGGAAATTTTTCCAGATAGTGGCCGACGGTGCCGCCCTTCCAGCAGCCGATCAGACTCAGGCGCGGCCAGTAGTCGGCCGGCAGCAGATCGCCCTGGCGCCGGGAACGAAACTGCTCCAACTCACGGGCCCGGGCAGGATCCGGCTTGAGTTTGCGGCTGACCGCGGCGCGGAGGCGGGATTCAATCGGCAAATCGGTATCCAGCGTGCCGTCGTGAATGTCCTTGATGATCCGCTCACCGTATTCGTTGGCCTTTTCGCACATCTTCAGAATCGAGGACGGATTGGCCGTGGCCAGAAATGTGACCTCCGATGCCAGGGCGATGCGCATGATGACGTAATATTTGGCACCGTAGTCCTCGATTTCGAAGCTGTCATAGGGAATCGCATAGGCGTTACGGATAATGCCCGGCATATTCTTATAGATATGCCCCGACGCCGATCCATAGGGCAGTCCGCTCGGGGTGTGACCTTCCACGGCCGGCGAGACCAGGGAGACCACCTTCCCCTCGAAGATATCAGGGTGGCTCTGCTTGGCATGAAACGTCCAGGTGCGCATGACGTCGCTGTGCTCCCGGCCCTTGCAGGTGGGGGTGACCGGGACATATTTGGGGTCGCCGGTGGTACCGCTGGTCTGGGCGAACATGATCGGCGCCTCGGCCGTAAATATGTTGGACTCCCCGCTGACCAATCGGTCCATGTCACTCTTGATATCATCGTAAGTGACGACAGGGACCTGGGTCTGGTAGTCTTTGACCGACTTGATGCGGTCGAAGCCGTGGCGCCGGCCGTAATCTGTGCCCGCATTCTTGCGCACCATGTCCAGCAGCTTTTCTTCCTGCACCTGTTGGGGATTTTGGGTGGCCGCTTCAAACCGGGCTGCCGATTTGCGGGTCATGAAGTTGATGATCATACCGGCGAGTGACATGGTGGCATACCTCCCTTGATTTCTTAAGGCGTTGCGCCCAAGCGCAAGGCTGTGCCATGCGGGCAAAGATTGAAAGCTCGGTGAATTGTCAGAGGTGTAGCAGTGCCTGCAGCGAAACAATAAACGGGCCTGCAGCCCACGCGCTCATGCAAATCAAACAGCGTTAGAGTAAGCAGATCAATACTGAATTGCAACGGGAAAATAGGCCCTCTTCCGGTACGCTGTCCACGGACGTGATCGACGTTGATCGTTCGGGACCGTTGGTGACGGGCTTGATTATCGGCGGGAAGTGTGCTCAAAAAGGCTTGGCCCTAGCAGTCTCCCGGCAGCCAACTGATCCTGACCCGCCCTTCCCTGGCGATGGAGGATACACCATGACGCATCCTTCCATTAAGGCACCATGCCCGCCCCGATTGAATCGCCATGACCTTCATTGCATCATAGCGCTATTGCTGCTCACGGGTCTTGTGATCGGCGGTTGCAGTGCATCTTCCCCTCCGTTGCCAGGGCCTGATTTCGAGCCCGCCAGGGCCTGGGTCGACCAGATCCAGGCGCCGCCGGAGCTGAAGCGGGCCATCAAGGACGGACGCCAAACCACCATAGCTGTGGCTTCCGGCTACGATATTGCCGTACGCATTTACGGACAGGCAGGCGACAAGACACCGGTGGTCATGACCCACGGACTGCAAAGTCACTCCGGCTGGTTCGCCCAGTCGGCCGCCCTGATGGCATCCCAGGGACATCCCGTCTACGCCGTCGACCGACGCGGTTCTGGCCTGAGCAAGGGGCCCCGGGGCGACATGAAAGCCTTCGATGAGATGATCGATGATCTCCTGGTGGTGGCTGATTACGTCGCCCGTCAGCACGGTACCCACCGGTTTTTTCTGCTGGGGCACTGTTTCGGTGCCATTCCGGCGACGGCCTTTGCCATCCGCCATCCCGAACGGATCGCGGGCCTGATCCTGACGACGCCGGCCATCTATACCCACACCGGTCTGCCCCTCTCCCAGATGCTTCGTATCCTGTTTTCGCGTTCCGGAAAACGTGACTTTCTTGTGCCCAGCCCGTTGGATCCTAGCGAGTTCACCGAACTGGCCTCCTTCGAGACCTTCATCCGCAGCGATCCTCTGGCGTTGCGCGCGGCCACCGGCGACTTTTATTTTCAGGTCCATAGGGCCCGCAAATTCATCACGGCCAATATCGAAACCATCGAGATGCCGGTCTTCATGGCCATCGCCGGCGAAGACCCCATCAGCGACAACCGGCGTAATATCCGTTTTTTCGAGGATCTCCCTGCCGATGACAAGATGATGATCAATTATGAGGATGCCCGCCATATTCTGGAGTTTAGCCCTGAACGCGAACGCTTCCTGAACGATCTGGCCTTCTGGCTGATCCGCGAAACCGCATTCAAGGAGTAGGAATGCCCACCATCAAGGTGTTCGAACTGCGTGCCCTCGACCTGCCCTTTAAAAAGCCGTTTAAACATGCAGCGGCGGAAAGGGATTCGTCTTACAGCCTCCTGCTGCGCTGCGTGACCGAGGGCGGCGCATGGGGTTTTGGCGAATGCCTGCCCCGTCCCTACGTCACCGGCGAAACCCGCGACGGCACGTTCGAACTTCTGGCGGAGAAGATCCTGCCCCGACTCGTGGGGCGCACCTTCGCCTCCCTGGAAGACGTCAAGGCGTTCCTGGCAGACTGCGACGGCAAGGCGCCGCCGGACTGGGTGGACCCGTCCGTACCCCAGACCGCCGCCTGGGCGGCGGTGGACCTGGCCTTGCTGGACGCGTTCGGCAAAGCCCACGGCACCCCGGTCCGCCTCGGGCCCCAGCAAAGTCTGCCGCCGGGCTTTCGCTATAGCGTCGTCTCCTCGGCCTCGAGGGGATTAAAAGCCTGGCGGTCGTTCCTGCTGTATCGGCTCATGGGCTTTCGGCAGGCCAAGCTCAAAATTGAAAGCGGTACGGCCATGGAAACGGTTCAACTGGCCCGCAAGATCATGGGCGGCAATTGCGACCTGCGGGTGGATGCCAACATGGCCTGGGACGTGCCCCTGGCGACCACTGAAATGCGCCGCCTGGCCCGCCACGGCATTCATTCCTTCGAGCAGCCACTGGTGGCCGAGGATATCGAAGGCCTGGCAACACTGGTGCGCGAGACCGGGCTGGGGGTCATGGTGGACGAAAGCCTGAGTGACGCCGATTCGCTGGAAACCCTCATCGCACGCAAAGCCTGCACGGCCATTAACGCCCGCATTTCCAAATGCGGCGGGCTGGTGGCCACCTACAACCGCTGCCGCCGGGCGCTCGCAGCGGGGCTGACCGTCCAGGTGGGCGCCCAGGTGGGCGAGACCTCGCTCCTGTCGGCCGCGCAGCTGATTCTAATTGCCGCTGTCGGCCAGGTGACCTATGGCGAAGGCTGTTTCGGCCATTACCTGCTCAAAGAGGATCCATTCGCCCCGTACTTCCAGTTCGGCTACGGCGGGCGGCCGCCAGCCCTGCCGAAAGGGCCGGGGCTCGGCACCCATATTCTGGAAAATATACTAGAACGCTGGTCCGTTCGGACCATCGTTGTCACTTAAACCACGCATGACAAAACGGGGGGTGGGCGTGCAAAAAGAGAATCCGGTTTGCGGTCACCAGTGGTCATTCTGGATTGGCGCCCTGTTAGGCCTGCTCCTCCTCGCTGCCGGCGGATGTCGACCGACCGTTGTCAAAAAAGACGCCCATGACCAGAGCATGCTTAATCGCACGCCTTTGCCGGGGGCTTATCTCGAAGGCGACGAGGCCGATATAATCCAGCCGGGGTTGCAATGGATGGGAAGGGTCGATGCCGGCTCCAGCCTCACATTTGCCAATTGGCGCAGCGCCGACGGCACCCAGCGCTTTTGTGCCGTCGTCCTCTGCGCGCCCGAGGAAGACCGTCTGGTGCTGTTGCCCCTGGGGTCAGACGAAACGCCGTTGATGGTGCTGTCCGATCCTGCACGTCGACGTGAATATGAACAGCATTTGACGGCCATTCGGGAGGAAATGAAAGTGGGGCTGGCCTCCGATGCGCTGATCGCCGTCTCCCTGAAGGAGGCTGTGGCCGCCAAAAGACTGGGGCCGCCGCTGCCCCCGCCGCAGCAGGTCCTCGCGGTGGCGGCCAATTTCCCTAGTCACCTGAAGCAGGATTTAGCCATCAACGATCCGCAGGTCATCGCGTCCCTGCGCCGCACACGCCCGCGGGTGTTCCTGAAATATCCGCCGGTATTCCCGCTGAGCGGCATGTCTCCGGCCGAAGAGGTAACAGGCATCATTGGACCTTTCGACCCGATTCGCTATCCCAGGACGATCCATGTGCCCGCCCGGGATGAAAAAGGTCGGTCCGTGCAGGTCGATACAGATGTGGATTACGAGGCCGAAATCGGTATGGTCATCGGTCGACGGCTGACCTGGGAGGATGTCGAAGCCTTATCGGACCAGGAGTTATACCGGACGGTGATAGGGTACCTGCTGATCAGCGATACCAAGGCCCGCAACCCCCAGGTCGTCGATCGCATCATCAGCCGCGGCCGGCCGCTTCCGGACGAACCCGGACCCTATATGACCGGAGATGAAAAGATTGACCGCCAGCTTGGATTCTGGGATAAGGAAACCTGCCGCTGGTGGAGCTACGCTGCCGGCTGGGGCGACTTTGCCGGGCTGGGGCCCTTCCTGGTGGCGGCACCATCGGACGGTGCGCTGCCGGACCGCATGATGATTGCCGGACGCAGTTATGCCCGGGAAGCAATACGGGGACGACCGGTTCCGCCCGGGCACGTCCCTGACACACTCTACCTGCGCCAGTCTGTGATCGTGTCGAGCCGTGAAGGCTATCCCGACCGCATGCTCTGGTCGATCCCCCAGATCATCCGCTCGACGCTGGCCCCGGACAATGCACTCGATTTTTTACCAGCGCCGCGAGAGTTGCACCCGGGTGACATTATCAGTCTGGGAACGCCCGGCGGCACCGTGATCACTGCCAAGTCAAAAAGAGTGGTCGATTGGGCGAATGCCCTGGTTTTCTGGTGGGAACCGCTGGACTGGCATGATGCTTTCTTCGGCGGCACCAAAGCCATGTACCTCAACCCCGGAGACGAAGTGTTCTTCTGGGCGGAAGATCTGGGATACCAGCGGCATCTGCTGACACCCTTCGATGCCCCTGGTCAATAGAAGCCAATCTCTTTTTCCATCCAAAGGGAGCTAATCAGATGAGACGTTCTACCATAACCTTATTGCTGGCGCTGTTCATCGTGATCCTGGCCGTCGGGCCGTCAAACGCTGCTACCGAGCGCCCCTGGGCCACCATCGGGACCGGTTCCTTGACCGGGGTTTACTACAATGTCGGTCAAGCCATGAAAAAAACCTTGGACCGCTTTCCCGACGACCCGGAGATCATATTGTCTGTCGAGGAGACCCAGGGATCCATCGAAAATCTGGAAGCCGTCACCAGCGGTCGCTTCTATTTCGGTATCATCCAATCCGACGTGCAATACAAAGCCTGGCACGGTACCAACGGAACCCCTTGGGCCGGGCGGCCCCAGAAGAACCTGCGCGCGGTTTTAAGCCTCTACACCGAGGCGGTCAACCTCGTGGCCTCACGCCAACCGAACGTCCAGAACCTGATGGATTTGGACAACCGCCGCCGGCGCGTCAACCTGGGCGAACTCGGCTCCGGTCATTATATCAATGCCACCGAAATACTGACGGCGGCCGGCATCGACCTCCGGCAAGGCCTGGCCGAGGTCCAGGTATCGCCCGTTCGGGCCCTGACCCTCTTCGAGCGGCGCGACATCGATGCGTTCTTCTTTACGGCCGGACATCCGGCCGCACAATTCCATGAGGTGGCCGGTGGCCGGCGGATGGCCCAATTCGTCCCTTTGAATCCAACCGATGATGCCCTGGCCCGATATCCCTATTACCGGCGAACCACGATCCCCATCAAACATTATCCGGGCATGGGCCACGATCAGGATGTGGCTACCATCGGGGTGAAGGCCACCGTGGTGGCCTCCGAACAGACCCCGGACTGGATGGTCTACGGTCTGGTCAGTACGATCGCCGAAAACATCGACTTTTTTAAGACGCAGCTTCTGATTTTCGAGAATATAAACCGCGACTCCGTACTTGAGGCCCTTGAGGCACCGATTCATCCCGGCGCCCTTAAATTCTACCGGGAAAAAGGTTTGGCGCCTTGATTGAACCACAAATATGATTAGGATTTAATTCCTGAGCAAGTGAATTGGTTCAAACGCCGATTAAGTACGCTCAGCAGTATGATTGTCGGCTGTCGATATTATTTTCGATGTGTGCGTGAAGAAATAGTATACAGCGGCAGTTGGCGATTGCCTGAAGTGGTGCTGAACCATTACATTGTTTCCCAGTCAGACTATTTATGGGATGCATTTGCCAATTTGGGACCAAAAACAAAAAGGATCGAAAATGGTTACCCAGTATTGTTGCTCACGGGATGAATGCCATACGGCCGACGGAAAGCCTTATCTTCTTGAAATCCGACAGGAAACCTTGATGGATGAGAAGAATGTGGCCGACATGTTTTGCCCGATCTGTAATGCGCCTCTGACCAAATGCTCCCAGTCGAAGGACTGCAACAGCCCCTCAACCTGAACTCAATCCATCTCATTTACGTTTTCTCTTTTTTCCCTTGACGAACCTGCCAGTTGCCCGCAGGGCTTTGTCCAGCTTAATCGTACATTTCATGGCACCTTCCGTGCCTGCCTGACCGCCGCGCGTCTTTTACGGGGCCTTCGATTATGGAGCTTGGCTGCCACGGTCCCGGGACCGGCGATCGCCGTTCGCAAACGGCACACTCTCTGCCCGCCAACGTCGGATGCCAGTCGCTGACTTTCTTGCGGTTCATCCCTTCGATACCCATAAGGACCCTGGAGACAACCGTCGGCCTCCGGGCATCAGCGCTGCTGCCGCTCAGGGTTTGGGAATGGCCCGCCGATGCGGATCCTCTTGCGGGCTGTCAGATGCATCCGCAAGCCGGGTCTGCATGGCGTCGTCAGTGAAATGCTCCAGATGGTGCGCCGGGGTGTGGACGTCGGTTTCGCAGTAGCCCATCTTGCCGCACAGGAACGATTCCCACAGGCGGTGGCTACGGATCAACTGGCGGCCCTCCTGGAGGCCTTCGGCCGTGAGGTTGAAGCCGTTGGCGCCCCGCGCGATCCGGCGGCGACGGACCAGGTGCCAGAGGGCCAGGCGCACGGTCAGATCCTGTTTCAGGGCCTGGCGCAGATCCTCGACCTGCATGGATGCGGCGCCGGCCGGCGCCATTTCCTGGAAGCGATAGAGCAACCCCAGGATGTCGTCACCGACGATCTTGAGTGCCAGGCGGGCCTGCTGAAACAACCGGCTCAGGACCCCGTAGCGCGGCGCGAAAAGAAATACCAGCATAAAGAGCACCCCGGTCATTACGGCCATCATGCCGGCCGTGCTGGTGTCGCGAAAACCGAACCAGACTGGCACGGTGATGGCCCCCAGATGCCCCAGGGCCGCTGCCAGGGCGGCGATCACCAGGCTTAGCCCCAGCATGACCCCCAGCCGGTCGGTCAGCAGGTGGGCCGCCGCGCCGGGAACGATCAGCATCGCGATCACCAGAATGCTGCCCACGCTCTCGAAGGCCGCGATGGTGGTGGCGGCCACCAGGGCCATGAGGATATAGTGAAGAAGATCCGCGTTGATGCCGATCGTCGTGGCCAGGGCCGGGTCGAAGGAGGTGATCTTGAGCTCCTTGTAGAACACCAGCACGAAGACCAGGTTAAAAAACAGCATGGCCCCGTTGGTCACGGCCGCCCGGGGAATTTCGAAACCGCCCCAGTCGTAGGTGTCCAGCGGGGTCAGTTCGATGGCCCCGTAGAGGACGCAGCTCGGATCCAGGTCCACGTGATCGGCGGCCTGCCGAATCAGGATCAGCCCCAGGGCAAAAAGGGTCGTGAAAATGACGCCCATGGAAGCCCCCTTGTCCAGACCGCTCAGGCGAATAACCACCTGGATCAGGAACGCGGTAACGATACCGATCAGGGTGGCCCCCACCAGCATGGGCAGGCTGCCGCGGCTGCCCGTGATGATGAAGGCGATGGCCAGGCCCGGCAGGACGGCGTGACTGATGGCATCGCCCATCATGCTCATGCGCCGCAACACCAGATAGTTGCCCAGCAGGGCACAGGCCATGGCGCTCAGCATTCCCGTCACCACGATCCAGCTGTCGAAGGATGTCCATTCCATCAAGCCGCTTCTCCTTCCAGAGGCACAATCCGGTGAGGGCTGGCCGGCATCTCTGGCTGGGCGCTCCCGGGCAGCAGTTTCTCGAGCTCAGCCACCAGCGCGGCGTCCAGCACGTGCTCGATGGCATCCGCCCCCCAGTCCACGTGCCCTGGCGCCACGTCGGCATGTTCGATCAAATAGGTCTCCCATAGACGGTGCTTGCGCACGATGCGGCCGGCCTCGTCGAGACCCCGCGCCGTCATTTCCCATCGATCGTCGGCTTGGGAGAGCAACCCGTTGCGTTCCGCCCGCTTCAGGGTGCGGCGCAGTGCGCCCGGGGACCAGGAGCGCCGCTTTAAAAGCGCGCTGACATCCACCTGCGGCAAATCACAATCCAGCTCGGCCCGGGCGGGATCCTGCCCGCAGACTTCGAGCATTTCATAAATTTCGCGCAGCAGATTTTCGTGCCGGATACGCCGACTCAGGCGCAGCCGTTCGAAGCCCTGACGCGCCAGTCCGCGCGCAGTGCCGCCCACCAGAGAGAAAACGAAAAGCAGCGAGGCCGTCAGGACAATCACCGCGCCGGCCGGCAGGTTGGCCATCAGAGCGCTGATCCCTGCCCCAAACAGGCCGCTGACAGCCCCGAACAGGCTTGAGATCCAGAGCATGTGCTTGAGGCTGTATGTCCAGAAGCGGGCCGCCGCCGGCGGTATGATGAGCAGGGCCACTACCAAAATCAGTCCCACGGCCTGCAGACCGATAACGGTCACCACCACCACCAGGGTCATCATCAGAAAATCCAGCCGGGTGACGGGCCATCCCTGGGAGGCGGCATAGTCGGCATCGAAGCACAGCAGCGAGAATTCCTTGAAAAAAAGCAGGCCACAGACGGCCGCCAGCAGGGCCACCACGGCAATCAGTAAGGCGTCGGAGAAAAGCATGGATGCTGTTTTGCCGTAGATAAAAGACGAGAGGCCGGCAGCATTTCCCGATCCCATACGGGTGGCGATCCCCATCAGGGCAATGCCCAGGCCGAAAAAGACGCTCAGTACGATCCCCAGGGCGGCGTCATCCTTGAGGCGGGAGTAACGCTGGATCACGATGACGGCCCCGGTGCCCAGAATACAGAAGAGCGCCGCGCCGCCCACCAGGGCCAGAAGGTTCTTGCCCTCCCCGCCCATGGCGGTGAGCACGATAAAGGTCAGCGCAATGCCCGGAAGGCTGGCGTGGCTGAGGGTGTCGCTCAAAAGGGCCCGCTTGCGCAGCAGCAGAAAAGTGCCCACCAGACCGGCCGCCAGACCGAGCAGCGTGGTACCGACGATCACCACCCGGGTGTTGTAGTCCTGTAGCAGCAGGACCCGCAGCAGTTCTTCGCCCGAGGGCCAGGCCAGGGCATGCTCGCCCAGACTGGCCGCCATGGCCGCCCCGGGAGCCATGAGGCTCACGAGCAGGCCCACAGCGCACACTGCCGCCTTGTAAGGCCGGGACCCTGGCCGCTTCATGAAGCCCCCCCCTTGGTGCCCGTAGGCAGGCGTGGATCCTTGGAATATTCAAACAGGGCCTGGGAAAGCAGGGTCAGCTTGCCGCCGTAAGTTTTTTTGAGGTTCTCTTCGGTGAAGACCGTGTCCACCGGTCCGGCCTCCACCACCCGCATGTTGAGCAGCACCACGTGGTCAAAATAGGTCGGTACCGTCTGCAGGTCGTGGTGCACCACGACACAGGTCTTGCCGGCGGCCTTCAATTCTTTCAGAAGCGCGATGATGGCCCGCTCGGTGGCCACGTCCACACCGGCGAATGGCTCATCCATAAAATACAGGTCGGCATCCTGGGCCAGGGCCCGGGCCAGGAAGACCCGCTGCTGCTGTCCGCCCGATAGCTGGCTGATCTGCCGCTGGGCATAGGCGGCCATGCCGACCTTTTCCAGCTCTTCCAGGGCCCGCTGCCGGTGACGGCGGCCCACCGGTTTGAACCACCCGATCCGCCCATAAAGCCCCATGGCCACCACATCCAGGGCATTGACCGGGAAGTCCCAGTCCACACTCTCACGCTGGGGCACGTAGCCCACGAGGCGGCGCTGCCTTTCATAGGGCTGCCCGTAAATGGTCACGCGGCCCGACGCCCGCGGGATCAGACCCAGAACAGCTTTGATGAAGGTGCTCTTGCCGGCCCCGTTGGGTCCTACGATGGCGATCAGGCGCCCCTCGGGCATGGCCAGATCCACGTCCCAGAGCACGGGTTTGCGGTGGTAGGCCACCGTCAGATCCTGAACGGCCAGAGGCAATTGGCGACGCTGGTCTTCGGTAAGGGTATGCACACTGGCTGAAGTCGATTGGGGGGTTGCAGCGGCCATCTCGGTCTTCTCCTGATTCAAGTCGGTTTCGGCGATTGTCGGGATCACTCCTGGTGGCTCAGCTTCGTCTGCATCCCGGCCGGCGGGGCCTGACCGCCCAGCGCCCGGACGATGACCGTCACATTGTGGTCGATCATCCCGACATAGGTGCCTTCGTAGGTGCCGGCCGGTCCCATGGCATCGGAGAAGAGTTCGCCGCCGATTTTAACCTTGTGACCGCGGCTGGCGGTGCCTTCGATCAGCGCCCGTACGTTTTTGTCCGACACGCTGGACTCCACGAAGACCGCCGGGATTTTGCGGCGGACCAGTTCGTCCACGATGCGGTTGATGTCTTTGAGCCCGGCCTCCGATTCGGTGGACAGCCCCTGAATTCCCATGACTTCGATATTGTAAGCCCGCCCCATGTAACCAAAGGCGTCGTGGGCGGTCACCAGGACGCGCTGCTCCTCGGGAATGGAGGCCATGGCCTGGCGGGCGTAGTCATCCAGGCGCTTGAGCTGCTTCAGGTAGGCGGCGGCATTGGCGCGATAGGCGGCCGCGTTGGCCGGATCAAACGCTGCCAGGGCATCCGCGACCACCTCCACGGCTTTCATCCAGCCGCTGACATCCATCCACACATGCGGGTCGCTGTGGCCTGATTCCGGATCGTGAATCAGGTATTCGGGCTTCAACAGTTCGGTCACGGCGTAGACCGGCCGCTTGCGCGAAACCTTCACCAGGACGTCGGCCATCTGCCCCTCCAGAAGCAGACCGGCATAAAAAATGATATCCGAGCGCAGCAGCGTGGCCACGTCGCTGCGGGTGGGATTGTAGACATGTGGGTCGACACCGGCACCGATGACGAAAGTGACATCCCCCTTGTCCCCGGCAACCGCTTGGGCAATTGCCCCCACCATGCCGACGGTAGCACCTATCTTGTAAGGATAGCCGCCCTTATAAGCCCCCCTGGCGACACCGGACAGCATCCAGAAAACGAGCATCGTCACTGCGATCAGGGTTAGAAACCAGCCAGGATGTTCCATTCGTCGGGTCGTTGCTTTCATTTTCCATTCCCCCGTGAGGTTCGTTTGAAAGGCCGCATCCCTGCAGCCTTTACCCACAGCCCGTTGACACCAAGTCAATGATAAGACGCAAATAATTTTGGTCAACCAAATTATTTTATTTGGTAAATAAAAATTTTTGATGGGATCGCGGCTATATGATCCGGGCCTCGATATCGGCAGCCACCGCGGCCCCCAAACTTAAGACGCGCCGTTTGCGGCCACCCAGGATCTGCAGGCTTGTCTGGCCATCCAGCGGGGACGTTTCCAGAATCTTGACGGTAACCCCGATTTGGATGCCATTCCGGGCCAGGTATTGAAGCGCCTCTTCGTCTTGCAGCCGCACGCGCGTGACGCAAAGCGGCTGCCCGTTGGGCAGTTCACTGAGGGGACGGCCCGCCTTTATCCGGACTTCGCCCTCGCGGGAGGGGATCGGATCACCGTGGGGATCGCAGGCCGGGTGGTTCAGATGATTGGCGATCGCTTCTGTCAGCCGCTCGGAAAGGCAGTGTTCGAGCTGTTCGGCCTCGGCATGGACTTCGTCCCAGGCAAAGCCGAGGACATCGTGCAGAAAGGTCTCCAGCAGGCGGTGGCGGCGGATCACGGCCAGGGCCCGGCGGCTGCCGAGGGCCGTCAGCGTGACCCCCTGGTGGGATTGATAGTAGACGAGGCGCGGGCTCTGCCCGGCCAGGCGCTTGAGCATGTCGGTCACCGACCCGGGTGTGATACCCAGGCGCGCGGAAAGCGCCGAGGTCTTGGCCCGCCCGAACTTCTCCTGTAGTTCGTAGATCGCTTTGAGATAGTCTTCGACCGTGTCCGAGCGCATGCCCCGGCTCCAGTTTAGATTTCTGCATTGATCAGGTCCACCATAGCCGAATCAGTATTCGGGATCAATGCACATCGCGGCAGGGCTGGATATGGAAATCCGCATTCGTCGGCAGCAAGTCTTTGATCAACTGAAGATCGGTTTCCGACAACAGCGCCCGGTAGAATGTTGTGCGAAAATGATGTTGCACAGGGCTCGCGGCAATGAGGCCGATTGATTTGCGAATGGCGGCATGATTGACCGTGCTGCCGCAGAGCAGATCGTATTTGGTAAAAGGGGCCTTTACGTCCATGGCAATATAGTCGACCAATGCTTCCGAAAAGAGCCGCTCCACAATCTCAGGGCGGCTGCCGTTGGTATCGAGTTTCACGGCCAACCCCAGTTTTTTCACCTTTCTGATGAAGACCGACAGATCGACCTGCAGGGTCGGCTCACCACCGGTAATCACAAGCCCTTTTAGATAGCCCCGTCGCTCGGCCAGAAAGGTTAGTACTTTTTCCTGGGGAATTGGGGCCACCGTATCGGATTGGCGGGCCCACAATTGACGATTATGGCAGAAGGGGCAGCGGAAATTGCATCCCTGGGTGAAGACGATGGCTGCCGTTCGGCCAGGGAAATCGCAGAGCGTAAAGGGCTGAAAGCCGCCGATCAGCATGCCGCGTCGACTTGGAAGCTGCGCCTGCGGCGATACTCGGCCTGCTTGCCCTTGTTCCATTGGCTCACCGGACGCATATAGCCCACCACGCGTGCATATACCTCTGTTTCGTCACCGCAGTGGGGGCAGGCCGCCGCTTCGCCGGGAAGATACCCATGCGCGTTGCAGATCGAGAAGGTTGGTGAAAGGGTCAGGTAAGGCAGGCGGTAACGCCCGAACACGGTGCGGACGAAATCCCGCACGGCACCGATATCGGCAACGGCCTCGCCCAGGAAGGCGTGGAAGACCGTACCCCCGGTATAGCGCGTCTGTAAAGGCTCCTGGAGATCAAGCTCGTGAAAGATATCGTCACTGTAGTTGACCGGCAGTTGGGTGGAATTGGTGTACAGCGGTGTTTGGTCGGTTTCATCCCAAAGGCCCGACTGCATTTGCGGGAAGCGTTCGCGGTCCCGACGCGCCAGCCGATAGCCTGTGCCTTCGGCCGGGGTGGCTTCCAGGTTGTAGAAATGGCCCGTTTCCTGCTGGTATTCTCGCAGGCGTTGCCGCATGTGATCGAGGATGCGGGCCGCAAAGCGGCGGCCTTCCTGCGAGCCGATGTCTTTGCACAGCAGATTCAGGCAGGCCTCGTTGCCGGCGATGATCCCGATGGTGGAGAAATGATTGTGCCAGTAACGATCGAAGCGCTTCTTCACCTGGCGTAAATAGTAGCGCGTGTAGGGGTAGAGTCCTTTATCCGTCAAGTTCTCGAGAACCTTGCGCTTGATCTCGAGGCTCGTGCGGGCGACGTCCATGAGGCGGTCAAGTCGGACGAAGAAATCGTCTTCCCCTTCTGCCTGACAGCCCAGAGCCGCCAGGTTGAGGGTGACAACACCGATACTACCGGTCAGCGGGTTGGCGCCGAACAGCCCCCCACCGCGCGAGCCCAACTCACGCGTGTCCAGACGCAAGCGGCAGCACATCGAGCGGGCATCCTCCGGTGAAAGGTCGGAATTGACGAAATTGGCAAAATAGGGAATC
>JASJCD010000096.1 GCA_030066135.1 Desulfobacterales bacterium
CTCCAACAAGGACGAATGGGCCACCAACGGCATGGACACGCGCAAGAGCCAGACGCGCAATCTGGTCAAGTCGCTTTATCTGGACCCGGTGGAACTCAACGCCCACAACCTGAAGCTCAAAGAGAAATACGCGCGCATGCAGCGCGAGGACGTGCGCTTCGAGACGATCAACATGGACAGCGACTACCAGGCGCTGATCGTCAGTTACGGCACCATGAGCCGGGTCTGCCGGACGGCCGTCGAAAACCTCAAGGCCGAGGGACTCGAAGTGGCCATGATCCGCCCGCAGACGCTTTTCCCGTTCCCCATCGAGGCCATTCGACAGGCGGCCGGCAAAACGGGCTGCCAATTCGCGATCAGCATCGAGATGAGCATGGGGCAGATGGTCGAAGATGTCGAGCGCAGCGTGCAGGGGCAATGCCCGGTGGCGTGGTACGGCAAGTGCGGCGGTGAAGTGCCGACCCCCGAGGAAGTCATGGACGTCGTCCGGGAGCGGCTGACGCACTGAGCCCCGGAGGGACAAGCGTGGTCACGAGACCACACCGATTTGAGGAGCACAAATCATGGGAAAGACGTTTAGCAAGCCGGAAGCCCTTGCCGATCAGCATACCCACTACTGCCCGGGTTGCACCCACGGGGTCATTCACCGGCTGATTGCCGAGGTGATCGACGAGATGGGCATTCGCGGCCGGACCGTGGGGATCGCCCCGGTGGGCTGCTCGGTGCTGGCCTACAATTATTTCAACTGCGATTTCCAGGAGGCCGCCCACGGGCGGGCCCCGGCCATGGCCACCGGGATCAAACGGGTGCGGCCCGATCTGATGGTGTTCACCTATCAGGGCGACGGGGACCTGGCCAGCATCGGTATGGGGGAGATTGTGCATGCCGCCAACCGCGGGGAGAAGTTCACGGCCATCTTCGTCAACAACGCGGTCTACGGCATGACCGGCGGGCAAATGGCACCCACCACCATGCCGGACCAGCGCACGACCACCTCACCCGCCGGCCGCGACGTGGCCGATGTGGGCATGCCCATCAAGGTGGCCGAACTGCTGGCCGCCCTGCAGACGCCGGCCTACATCACCCGGCAGACGGTGATCAAACCCAAGTTCATCAACCGGACCAAGAAAGCCATCGCGCGGGCGTTCGCCTACCAGGCCGAAAGCCGCTGTTTCAGCCTGGTCGAAGTCGTCAGCAACTGCCCCACCAACTGGGGCATGACGCCGCTCGACTCCATCGACTGGGTGGAGACGCAACTGCTGCCCTACTATCCGCTGGGCGATCTGAAAACCCCCGAATCCGCCGAGGAGGTGGCCTGATGCAGAGTGAAGTCATGTTCGCCGGCTTCGGCGGCCAGGGGATCCTGCTGAGCGCCAAAATGCTGGCCCATGCGGCCATGGAGGAAGGCCGCGAGGTGGTCTGGATCCCTTCCTACGGACCCGAGATGCGGGGCGGCACTGCCTACTGCATGGTGATCATGAGCGACCGGCCCATCGGTTCCCCGATCGTCAAGAACCCCCAGCATCTCGTGGCCATGAACCGGCCCTCGCTCGAAAAGTTCGCGCCGGTGGTCAAACCGGGCGGGGTGGTGCTGATCAATTCCACGCTGATTCCCGTGCGCGCCGGGCGCGACGACGTGGATGAATTGGCCATTCCCGTGAACGACCTGGCCCTGGAAGCCGGCAGCGTGCGTTCGGCCAACGTCGTGGCGCTGGCCGCTTTCGTGGCCCGGAGCGGGGCGGTTCCCCTGGAGGCCCTGCGACGGGCGGTGGAACAGGAATTCGCGCGCAAGGCCAAACTGATCCCGCTCAACATGGACGCCTTCGACCGCGGGGTTCAGGCGGCCGAGGCCGGATAGGCCTGCCCGGACGCAGCGCCCGACCTTATGACGAACTGAAAAAAGACGACCCATGACGGCTGATATTCGCATAGCGCCCCACATCCTGGCGATTGATCCCTACGTGCCCGGCAAGCCCATCGAGGAACTGGAGCGCGAAATGGGGATCCGGGACTCGGTCAAACTGGCCTCCAACGAGAACCCCCTGGGCCCCTCGCCGCTGGCCGCGGCGGCCGTTCGCGACGCCATCGACCATCTGCACCGCTATCCGGACGGCGCCGGTCACGAGTTCATCGGCGCCCTGGCCGCCCACCTGGACTGCCGTCCGCAGAACATCGTGATGGGCAACGGCTCCGACGACATCATTCTGCTGCTGGCCAATGCCCTGCTGACCCCCGGGGACCGGGCCGTGATGCCCCGGCCTTCCTTTTTGATGTACGCCATTGCCGTTCGCACAGTGGGCGCCGAACCGGTATTCGTGCCCCTGGACAACCTGGCCATCGATCTGGATGCCATGCTTGCCATGGTGGATGACAGGACCCGGCTGGTATTTCTGTGCAACCCCAACAACCCCACCGGCACCATCGTTCGCCGGGAGGCCTTTGAACGCTTCATGGCGGCCCTGCCGCCCGCGGTGGTGGTGGTGGTCGACGAGGCCTATATCGAATTCGTCCGCGATCCGGAATGCCTGCAGAGCATCGGATTGGCCGCCGCCGACCGCCCGGTGGTGACCCTGCGGACCTTTTCCAAGCTTTACGGGCTGGCAGGCCTGCGGGTGGGTTACGGGGTCATGCCGGCACCGCTGGCCGAGGGTCTCAACCGCATCCGCCAGCCTTTCAACGTCAACCTGCTGGCCCAGGCCGGCGCCCGTGCGGCACTGGCCGACCATGAATTCGTGGCCCGAACGCTGACCCTGGTCCACGAGGGGCTCGATTATCTGTATGCCGAACTCGATGCCCTGGGGCTGACCTATTACCCCACCCACTCCAATTTTTTTCTGATCGACATGGTGCGCGACGCCCAGGCGGTTTTCGAGGCCATGCTCAGAGAGGGCGTTATCGTGCGCTCGATGCGGGGCTATGGTTTCCCGCAGTTCATCCGGGTCAACGTGGGGACGATGGATGAGAACCGACGGTTCATCGCCGCCCTGCGCACGGTGCTGAATGTGATCGAACCCGCCGGCGGCGATCCGGCGTGAACCCGACGGCCCGCCGAATGTTGCGCGCGTCTGGCCGGCGGCTACAGCTGACCCCTTTGATTCCGGCGAGGAGGCCCGAAATCTGATGACCCATCAACTCGTGATCACCATCGACGGACCGGCCGGGGCCGGCAAAACCACGGTCAGCCGCCTGCTGGCCGACAGGCTGCAGTATCGCTATATCGATACCGGGGCCCTCTACCGGGGTGTGGCCCTGGCGGCCCAGCGCAGCGCGGTGGCCCCGGACGACGACGGCCGGTTGGAAGCCCTCTGCCGGGAACTTTCGTTGCATTTCGTGCGCAGCCCATCGGGGGGCAGCCGGCTGCATTGCGGCGGCGAGGATATCGAGGACCAGATTCGCACGGCGGAGATCTCGATGCTGGCGTCGTCGGTGTCGGCCCGCCCGGCGGTGCGCCAGTTCCTTCTGGATGTCCAGCGGCGCCTGGGCCAGGAGGGGGGCGCGGTTTTCGAGGGGCGGGACACCGGGACGGTGGTATTTCCCGAGGCGGACGTCAAATTCTTCCTGGATGCCCCCCTGGCGGTGCGCGCCCGGCGCCGGCATGCGGAGTTCGAAGGCCGGTCGGTGCAGTCCCTGGATGAGGTCGAAAGCGACATGCGCCAGCGGGACCACAACGACCAGTCGCGCGCGCTCGCACCGCTCAAGGCGGCCGAGGATGCCATTCGCATCGATTCCGAGGGGCTGGACCCGGAAACCGTGGTGGCGCACATGCTGACCTACATCGAGAAACGTCAGCCGACGACGGTAAAATAAATGTATTTTTTCGTTGTGTTATATAAACGATTCTGATAACGAAGCTTGTTTATGCCAACCGTTATAGGTTGATGCAAAAAATCGGCTAAGGGGGACATACCTAGTAAATGGAAAATTTAGTGGAAAACAACGCAAACGACAACATCGAACCCACCGGATCAACGGAGTCCATGGACGTTAACCCGCAGGATTCACACGAAGATGAATCCATGGAAGAGCTCATGAGCATGTATGAGGAGAGCTTCAAGCGGTTCGCCGAGGGCGAAGTTGTAACCGGACGCATCATTTCCGTGGACAAGGACCACGTCCTCGTGGACATCGGCTACAAATCCGAGGGCCAGATCCGGATCCACGAGTTCCGCGACGAGAACGGCGAGATCAAGGCCGAGATCGGCGATGAAATCGAAGTGATGGTGGAATGGTGGGACGACGAAGAGGAACGGGTTGTCCTCTCGAAGGAAAAGGCGGCCAACGTCAAGGTCTGGGAAGAAATCAAACGCGTCTACGACGCCGATGAAACCATGCCCGGCGTCATCCAGTCGCGGGTCAAGGGCGGTTTCTCCGTGGATATCGGCGTTCAGGCCTTCCTGCCCGGATCCCAGGCGGATCTGCGACCGATTCGCAACCTGGACGACCTGGTGGGCAAGTCCTTTGAATTCAAGATCCTGAAATACAACCGCAAGCGCAGCAATATTGTGCTCTCCCGGCGCGTCATCCTGGAAGCCGAGCGCGAGGCCAAACGCGCGGCCACCCTGGCCTCGATCCACGAGGGCAAGGTCGTGGACGGCACGGTCAAGAACATTACCGAATACGGTGTGTTCGTCGACCTGGGCGGCGTGGACGGTCTGCTGCACATCACCGATATTTCCTGGGGCCGCGTCAAGCACCCCTCGGAGTTGTTTGCCATCGGCGACGAGATTACCGTCAAAATTCTCAATCTGGACCTCGAGAAGGAGCGTGTGTCGCTGGGAATGAAACAACTCAGCGAAGATCCCTGGACCCATGCGGCCGAAAACTATCCCGTGGGCACCCATGTGGTCGGTCGTGTCGTCAGCCTTACGGATTACGGCGCCTTTGTCGAATTGGAGGAGGGCATCGAGGGCCTCATCCACGTTTCGGAAATGTCCTGGACCCGCAAGGTCCGGCATCCTTCCAAGGTCGTTTCCATCGGCGAGGAGGTCCAGGCCGTGGTGCTGGATATCAAACCCGACAGCCGGCGCATCTCCCTGGGAATGAAGCAGGTCAAGCCCAATCCCTGGGATGTCATCGCCGAGAAGTATCCGGTGGGCACGACCATCGAGGGCCGCATCAAGAACATTACCGATTTTGGTCTCTTCATCGGGATCGACGAAGGGATCGACGGTCTGGTGCATATCTCCGACATCTCCTGGACCAAGCGCATCAAACATCCCTCTGAGATTTTCAAAAAGGGTGACGTGGTGCAGGCCATCGTGCTCGACATCGAAAAGGGCAACGAGCGCTTTTCGCTGGGTATCAAACAACTGGCGGACGATCCCTGGAAGACCGTGGCCGAGCGCTACGAGGTCGGCAAGGAGATTACCGGCACGATCACCAACCTGACCGATTTCGGTATCTTTGTCGAGTTGGAAGAAGGCATCGAAGGGCTGATTCACGTATCGGAGATCAGCAAGGAAAAAATCAAGACGCCGGTCGGGATGTACAACATCGGCGACGTCATCACCGCCAAGGTGATGAACATCAACAGCGACGAACGCCGCATCGGACTCTCCATCAAACGCCTGGAGATGGAAGATGAGCAGTCGCTTTTGAGTGAATACGTGAGCAGCATGAAACCGGCGACATCCACCTTCGGTGAGATTCTGCGGGAAAACCTCCAGGAGAAACTCAACGAAGTCGAACAGCAGGATCCGCCGTCTGACGAAGAAGCGCCCAAGAGCGAATAAATCCACTGTCGGCGGGGACTCGGGGTATTGGGCCCGGTTCCCCGCCGGCATTGAATCGCACCCGCGCTCTACCCCCGGGACGAGCGTTGCGTTTAAACCCCATCAATTCCTGTAAACGGCAACAACCATGTTTTCCCGTCGGCACCCACTCCTGTTCTCCATTTTAATCCTTTCCGGCCTGTCCGCGGTTACGTTGATCGTCATGACCCTGATCATCGCGCTGGGGCCAGGGGTTTCGAAATACGAAGTCATGGGGGGCACCGAAGGCGGCGAGCAGGTCGGCGTCGTCGAGGTAAGAGGCCTCATTGCCGATTCCCAGGAGATCATTCGCCAGCTGCGACTATTCCGCGAAGACGAGAGCATCAAAGCCATCGTCCTGCGGGTCGACTCGCCCGGCGGCGTGGTGGGCCCCTCCCAGGAGATCTACCGCGAAGTCGAAAAGACGCGCCCGGTCAAGAAGGTGATCGCCTCCATGGGGGCGGTGGCCGCTTCGGGGGGCTATTACGTCGTGGCCGCGGCCGACGGGATTATTGCCAACCCGGGCACCATCACCGGCAGCATCGGGGTGATCATGGAGTACACCAATTTCAAGGAGCTCTTCACCAAGATCGGTCTGGCGCCGGTGGTGATCAAAAGCGGCGAATTCAAAGATACCGGCTCCCCGGTTCGGGATATCACCCCGCAGGAAGAGAAGTATTTAGAAGCCTTCGTTAACGAGCTCCATGAGCAGTTCGTGGCCGCCATTGCCGATGGACGCAAAATGGATATCGAGGCCGTGCGCAAACTGGCTGACGGCCGCATCTACACGGGCGCCGATGCCAAAACGCTGGGGCTTGTGGACCGCATCGGCAACCTGGAAGACGCCATCCAGTGGGCCGGCCAGCTGGCGGGCATCGAGGGCGACGTGACGGCCGTTTATATCCCCACCAAGAAGACGTCCCTCCTGCGGATGCTGACGGAAACAGCCCTGCAAAACCTATTGGGCCGGGCCGTTTATCCTGAATGGACCGCGGGCTATATCTACGCACCCTCCCACAACTGAGCCCCGCGCCCCTGGGGGCTGCCACTTGGCAACGTTAACCCCCTTCATTTCGCCACAGGAAACAAAAGTCAAAGATCGTTCGCGCACCCCTGTTCCCATCGGTATCGGTATCGGTATCGGGTTTCGAATGGAGGCGGCGTAACCTAATCTCGATGCCGATACCGATGCCGATTCCGACGCCGATATGACACCATCACTGAACCTGAACCGTGTTCAAGTCGCACGCGGCCGCATTCAGGAAACATGGGGGCGCGAAGGCTTAAAAAACTGTTCAGTCTTGAACCCGGGGCGGGTTGTCGCGGGCTATTCGAAAGGACTGACGTCCCCGGCGCCCCTGCGGATGATGTCGGGAATGTCATCGATCAGGGCGACGACGCTGGAAGGGGTCCCCGCAACCGGCCCGCTGTCGATCACCACATCCAGGCGGCGGCCGAAATGGTCGTGTATCAGCGAGGCGTCCTCGAATACCGTGCCGTCGGGCATGGTGGCGCTGGTGGTCAGGATGGGATTGCCCAGGGCATGCACCAGGGCGAGGCAGAGGGGATGATCCGGCACCCGGATGCCCGCGGTCTTGCGCCGGGTCAGCATCATTTTAGGGACTTCCCGCGACCCTTCGAGCACGAAGGTGTAGGGGCCCGGTAAGAGCCGTTTCATGGTCTTGTAGGCGTAATTGGAAACCTTGGCATAGTGGCTGATGTTTTTAAGGTCCGAACACATGAAGCTGAAGGGCTTTTTCTTGTCGCGTTGCTTGAGCTGGTAAACTTTTTCGATGGCCTTCTTGTTGGTGATATCACAGCCGATACCATACACGGTGTCGGTGGCGTAGGCCACTACGCCGCCCTCCTTGAGAATTTGCGCCACGCGGGCCACCAGACGCATCTGCGGGTTGGTCGGATTGATGTTCAGGAGCATGGGTATATTACCTGGATCGGATCTCCTCATGGGGTCGCCGTCTGCCCGGCATTGTTGCTGGCGCACAGGCCCTCACTGCCGGTCGGTCAAATGGAGAAAATGAAATAATATAGGCCATTTTGCGAAGAGCCATGAATAGCCCGCCCACTGGGGGTTGTCAAGGCGGCAAAAAATGGATTGCGTATCACCCGGCCATTTGTTAATGAGGCGGGCAAATTTCAAACCTTTCCATCGACACCATCAGCGATGTGATAAACCCCAAGGGCTGAATCCCACCGCCCGCCGCCTGGAGGAACCATGATCAAGATCGCCCCGGAAGAGGCCTATTCTTTCGACGATGTGCTTCTGCTGCCCAGTTATTCCGATGTCGTGCCCAAAGACGTTATGGTCGGAACGCGCCTGAGCCGCAATCTGACCCTCAACATCCCGCTGGTCAGTGCGGCCATGGACACGGTCACCGAGGCGGATACGGCCATATGCATGGCGCGCGAGGGCGGCATCGGGTTTATCCATCGCAACATGAGTGTCGTCAGCCAGGCCCGGGAGGTCGACAAGGTCAAGAAATCGGAAAGCGGCATGATCGTCGATCCGGTCACCATTGCGCCGGAACGGCCGGTGCACGAGGTTCTGGAGGTCATGACCAGCTATCGGATCTCGGGCGTGCCGGTAACGCTGGGGGACAAGCTGGTGGGGATCGTCACCAACCGCGACCTGCGATTCGAGACCGATCTCGAGCGCCCGGTTTCGGAGGTGATGACCAAAGACAATCTGGTAACGGTGTCGGAGGGCATCACCCTGGAGGAATCCAAAAAGCTGCTGCATCAGCATCGCATCGAAAAATTGCTGGTGGTGGACAAGAACGGCCGGCTGGCCGGCATGATCACCATCAAGGATATCGAGAAAATCAAAAAATATCCCAATGCCTGCAAGGACAGCCTCGGGCGCCTGCGCGCCGGGGCGGCCGTGGGCGTCGGCCCCGACATGCTGGAGCGCACCCAGGCGCTGCTGGCAGCCGGGGCGGACGTGATCGTGATCGATACTTCCCATGGGCATTCCCAAAACGTCATCGAGGCGGTTAAAACCCTCAAGGCGACCTTCAGCGATATCGAACTCGTTGCCGGCAACGTCGGTACGGCCAAAGGGGCCGAAGATCTCGTGGCCGCCGGCGTGGACGGGGTCAAAATCGGCATCGGCCCGGGGTCGATCTGCACCACCCGGATCGTGGCCGGCATCGGTGTGCCCCAGGTCACGGCCATCCTCAACTGCCGTTCGGTGGCCAGCAAGACCGGTGTGCCGCTGATCGCCGACGGCGGCATCAAATACTCCGGCGACCTTACCAAGGCGCTGGGCGCCGGGGCCCATGTGGTGATGATCGGAGGCCTGTTTGCGGGCACCGAGGAAAGCCCGGGCGAGACCATCCTGTTTCAGGGCCGCAGCTACAAGGTGTATCGCGGCATGGGTTCCCTGGAGGCCATGAAAAAGGGCAGCAAGGACCGCTATTACCAGTCGGATGACGAGGCCGCGGACAAACTCGTTCCGGAAGGTATCGTGGGACGGGTTCCCTATCGCGGGATGCTCTCGGCCAACATTCATCAGTTGATCGGCGGGCTCAAGGCCGGTATGGGCTACGTGGGCTGCCGAACCCTTGACGAGCTGCGCGAGAAGGCGCGCTTTGTCAAGATATCCGCCGCCGGGCATCGCGAAAGCCATGTGCATGACGTCATCATCACCAAGGAGGCCCCGAACTACCGGGTCGAATAGCCCCGGCCGACGCTGATGACTTTCGACATCTTCCGCCCCGGGTGCCGGTGATGCCGTTCCCGGGGCAGGGTTTCCGACACACCCCCGCCGGCCGGACCGGCCGAAGGCGCGCCGCCGGGACACGGGGGACCGTTCTATCAGGAGTAAAACATCCATGGGTTCCGCTGCCGCTGACTTCGTTCATTTGCACGTCCATACCCAGTACAGCCTGCTGGACGGCGCCATCCGGATCGATCCCCTGCTGGACCAGGCCAAGGCCTATGGGATGGAGGCCGTCTCCATCACCGATCACGGTACCATGTTCGGGGTGCTGGAGTTTCACGAAAAGGCCAAGAAAGCTGGATTGCGGCCGATCATCGGCTGCGAGATCTATGTCGCCCCGCGCACCATTCGGGATAAAACCCCGGAAGATGCCAAAGGACTGACCCACCTCGTCCTTCTGGCCGAAAACCAGGAAGGCTACCGCAACCTGTGCAAGCTGGCCTCGATCGCCCAGATTGAAGGCTTTTACTACCGGCCGCGGATCGACAAAGAACTTCTGGCGACCCACAGTCGCGGCCTGATCGGCCTGACCGCCTGCCTGCACGGTGAGATCCCCATGCATATCAAGGCCGGGCGGATCGAAGCGGCCGATGAAGCAGCCCGCTGGTACCGGCAGATTCTGGGTGAGGACAACTTCTTCCTCGAGGTCCAGAACAACGGGATTCCCATCCAGGAAACCGTCAACACGGCGCTGCGGGAGATGAGTGCCCGGCTCGACATCCCGCTGGTGGCCAGCAACGACTGCCACTACCTGCAAAAGGAAGACGTGCGCGCCCATGATGTCCTGCTGTGCATCCAGACGGGCAAGACCGTGCACGAGTCCAACCGTTTCAAATTCTCCACCGATCAGCTCTATTTCAAGGCCCCCGAAGAGATGACGGCCTATTTCCACGACTATCCCGGGGCCATCGCCAACACGGTCGCCATTGCCCGGCGCTGCGCGTATGAATTCGATTTCTCCTACCATTTCCCGCAGTTTGCGCCTTCGGCCGAGAAATCCACGGAAGAAATCTTCGAGGAGACGGTGCGGGAGGGCTTTACGGCGCGCATGGAGAAGATCCGTGAGAAAAACCCCCAACTCGATCAGAAGGCCTACGACGACCGGCTGGACTACGAAATCTCTGTGATCAGCAAGATGGGGTTTACAGGCTACTTCCTGATCGTGGCCGATTTCATCCGCTACGCCAAGGAAAACGGGGTGCCGGTGGGCCCCGGGCGCGGCTCGGCCGCCGGCAGCATGGTGGCCTATGCCATGGGCATCACCGATCTGGACCCCATCGAGCACGGCCTCATTTTCGAGCGTTTCCTCAACCCGGCACGCATCAGCATGCCCGACATCGATGTGGATTTCTGCATCAACGGCCGGGAAAAGGTGCTGGAGTACGTCAGTGAAAAGTACGGCGGCGGCGATTTCGTGGCCCAGATCATCACCTACGGTAAGCTCAAGACCCGGGCCGTCATCCGTGATGTGGGCCGCGCGTTGGATATTCCGCTCAAGGAAGTGGACGCCATCGCCAAGATGGTGCCCGACGTGCTCAATATCAAACTGGACGAGGCCATTGCCCAGGAACCCAAATTCAACGAGCTGGCGGCCTCGCGACCGGAGATCGACGACCTGCTCAAGATCTGCCGCGTGCTCGAGGGCCTGCCGCGGCACGCCTCCACCCACGCCGCCGGCGTCGTCATCGGCGACAAGCCGCTGGTGGAGTACCTGCCGCTTTACCGGGGGAAGAAAGGTGAAGTCGTCACCCAGTTCGACATGAAGCATGTCGAGCTGGCCGGGCTGGTCAAGTTCGACTTCCTGGGCCTGCGCAATTTGACGGTGATCGAGAACACCCTCAAGCTGATTGCCGCCCTGGGCCAGCCCGTGCCGGACATGGTGAATATCGATCTCGACGACCAGGAGACCTTCACCCTCCTTTCGCGCGGCGACACGACCGGCGTGTTCCAGCTGGAGAGCTCCGGCATGAAGGACCTGCTCATGCGCCTCAAGCCGGCCAGCTTTGCCGACATCACCGCCCTGGTGGCCCTCTACCGGCCGGGGCCGTTGGACAGCGGCATGGTGGACGACTTTGTCGAGCGCAAACACGGTCGCAAGGCGGTCGAATACCTGCTGCCCGAGCTGGAGCCGATCCTGGAGGAAACCTACGGGGTGATTCTCTACCAGGAGCAGGTCATGAAGATTGCGGCCGTGCTGGCCAATTACACCATGGCCAAAGCCGACGACCTGCGCAAGGCCATGGGGAAGAAAATCCAGGAAAAGATGGCCGAGCACCGCGAGTTCTTCATGGCCGGGGCCAGCGAAAACGACATGCCGCAGGACAAGGCCGCCAAGATCTTCGATTTAATGGAGAAGTTCGGCGGGTACGGTTTCAACAAGTCCCACAGCGCCGCCTACGCCCTGATCGCCTATCAGACCGCCTATCTCAAGGCCCATTACCCGGTAGAATTTCTGGCGGCGCTTTTGACCAGTGAGATGCAGTCCACCGACGGGGTCGTCAAGTTCATCGCCGAGTGCCGCAGCCACGGGATCGACCTGCTGCCGCCCAACGTCAACCAGAGCGGAACCTGTTTCGATGTGGATGACGGCCGGATTCGCTACGGACTGGTGGCGGTCAAGAACGTGGGGGAGGGGGCGATCGAGGCCATCGTGGCCGAACGGGAGGCCAACGGCCCGTTTGCATCGCTCTTCGATTTCTGCTCCCGGGTCGATCTGCGGCGGGTCAACAAACGCGTCATCGAGAGTCTGGTCACCTGCGGCGCGTTCGACACCACGGGGGCCAAACGCTCCCAGATGATGGCCGCCCTCGAGGATGCCCTCGAATACGGCCAGCGGGTGCAGAAGGAAAAGGCCGACCCCCAGATGGGGCTTTTCGGCACGGTGGAGTCGGCGCCGACCTTGAATGCCCCGGAACTGCCGCCGATCGAAGAGTGGGAGGCGCGCCATGCCCTGGCCCAGGAAAAGGAGTCTCTGGGGTTTTACCTCAGCGGGCACCCCCTGGACCGCTATATGGAGACGATCGAAAAATTCACCAACGCCAGCGCCATCACCATCAAAGAGCTGCCGGACAAGGCGGCCGTGCGTATCGGCGGCCTGATCAGCGGCATCCGCAGCCTGAGGACCAAACGCGGCGACCTGATGGCCTTCGTCCAGATCGAGGACCTGCAGGGCACGACCGAGCTGATCGTATTTCCGGATACCTACCGGGAATGCGAGGATCTGCTGATCGAGGACCAGCCCGTGCTGGTCCAGGGGCAGGCCCAGAAAGAAGAAAACGCGGTGCGCGTGGTGACTGAAAAGATGATCGCCATGGACCGCGCCGAGGAGGTCTGGACGGCCAGTGTCCATATCACCCTCGATACCGACCGGGTCGATTCGGAAACCCTCAACCGCCTGCATCGACTCCTGCGCCATCATGGCGGTAATTGCCGGACTTTTCTGCACCTGGTGGATGAGCGCCAATCTGAAACGGTCATCGCCACCGAGGACATGCTGCTGAAGGCCGGATCCACCCTCGATCGGGAGGTCAGTGCCCTCCTGGGATATGCCGCGGTCAACACCCGATGTTCTCCCGTGGTGTCGTCCAACGGTGAAAACCGCGGTCGCCGTCGCGGTCCTTTTCGCGGCTGAGGGCCACCTCGCTCGCGACGCAACGGGCGGCGCCAAGACGGCCGCCATCGCCTCCGTCAAGCGCGGGCCGGGCCGCCCCTTTTGAAGGCCGCGGCTTCGATCCGGTATTTCTTGATTCGATGCCAAAGGCTGCGCTGATTGATCCCCAACCGTTCCGCCGCCCGCACCTGGATGCCGCCGGTCTGCCGCAGGGCGTCTTCAATCATTTGTTTTTCGATGGCCTGCAGCTGCATATCGATATTCGGCGGGCGCCCCGATGCATCGGCCTCGACCGGGCGCCAGCCGCAGTCCGCCAGGATTTCCCGGGGCAGATCGCCTCTCCCGATGGTGTTGCCTGCGCTGCGGGCGGCAGCCGTTTCGATTACGCGCTTGAGTTCCTTCACGTTGCCGGGCCAGTCGTATCCGACCAGGGCCTGCAACGCCGAGGGTTCGAGGATGCGCGCGCGGGGATCGCCGGGTAAAAAATGGGCGGCCAGCGGGACCATGTCTTCGATCCGCTCGCGCAGCGGCGGCAGTTCGATCCGCAATTCAAGCCGATTGTAAAGCCCCGCATGAAACTGGCCGGCACGCACCCGGGCGCCGAGATCAAGGCTGGTCGTGGCCACCAATGCGCCCGCCCCCCAGCGGGAGCGGTTGCCTTCGCCCTTGTCGCGCAAAGCGGCTTCGATGGTGGCGAACAGTCGAAGCTGCGACGGCATGGGGAGGGCCGCGATTTCCTCCAGCAGCAGGGTGCCTTCCCGGGTGCGCGCAACCGCGCCGGCCGGTGCGCCGGTTTCATCGGTGGCGCTGTCACCCGACTCGCCCCACAGTTTGGCCGCAAGTCTGGCCGCGGGGCGCAGGGTGCAGTCAACATGCTCCAGCGGCCTATCGCCACGGGGGCCGTGACGATGGATCGTTTCCGCCAGAAGGGTTTTCCCGGTGCCGTTTTCACCGCATACAAGGACGCCGGCGGTGGTGGGCGCGGCCGTGCGGACCTGGTGCAGGGCGGCTTTCATCCGAGGACTGCTGCAAATGACGTCGGGAAACAACTGGCGCGCATCAATCTGGTGCAGCAGGTGTGCGGCGCGATCGAAGACCGCGCTGCGATTTCCCCGACTGTCCCCGCTGCCGCCGCCGGCGGTGGCCACTAATTTTTCGACCCGCATCAGAAATCGCCGCCCGGGCTTGAGCATTTGGCGCGCCAGCGCAAACCCGATGATGAAGGCCACCAGGCACACGCCGCCGGCGATGAGCGCCAATCCGCCCCATTGCCGCGGGTCTGCCCGCAATCCATGACACCAGATAAAAACCGCAACGGCGGCCAACAAGGCGGTCAGCGCGTGGACGGTCGCGCTTCCGATCAGGTTGCGGATGTGACCGCTGGAAATGGAAGGCGACATGGCAGCTCCTCTCATGCGATGATATCGAATCGGGGCGGACAGATCGATGCAACCCGCGGGCCATCGCCACTGTTTACCGGCGTCATGCGGCCGTCG